>NZ_FNUD01000002.1:2351626-2656451 GCF_900106095.1 Pseudomonas deceptionensis
ACCATCTCCAGCAGGTCGGCAGTTATGCCCCTGAAATTGCCGTTGGCGTTAAAGAACGTCAGTGGTGCCATGACCTCGTTGACCGCTACCTTGACCACTGGGTGCTGGGCCAGCCAGTGTTTTTCACGCTCGGTAAGTTGAAGTTTTTGATCGGACAGCAGAATGTCACTGCCTGCGCTCCAGCGTTTGGCAATGTTCTCTTGCTCACCATAGGGTACGGCGTTGAGTGTGGTGTTGATAATCTTGAGCAGTTGCACGTTGTCACGGCGTACGGCAAAACTGAAACCATTGGCTTCGTGTTTGCTGAAATTGGCCATTTTGATGTTTTTCAGATAGCCCTTGTTGATCATGTAATGGGTTGACAGGGTGTCCCCCAAAAACACATCCGCCTGATCGAAAGCCACTGCATTAATGGCATTTTGATAGGAAGGGTATGATTGGATAATTGCGTTGGGGTAAAGCGCCTTGACCTCATCCTGTGGCAAGTAGTGGTACACCATGCTCAAGCGCAAGCCCGCCAGGCCTTGAGAGAGGGAGCGTGTTTCCCCTTCGCGGGTCACCAGCACGGGCTGGTCGATGGCGTATGGCGTGGACAGCAGCAGGTTCTGGTTGGAAGCTTCAAAGCCGTTTGAAGTGCCGAGCAGGTCAATCCTGCCTTCTTCAAGCGCGGTGATGGCAGCCTCTCTGGAAGCAAAGCGCTGAACCAGAATCGACACATTCAGGGCTTTGGCCAGAATGCCGACATAGTCGGCTGTTAAACCTTCGTAGTCCTGACGGCTGTCGGTCATGTCGAAGGGGGGGTAGTCGGGAGAGGAGGTGCCTACCACGAGTTCGCGTTTTTCCTGGAGCCAATAACGTTGCGCTTTATCCAGCGGCACTTCCATATGATAGGTGCCCGAGCGGCTGAGCAATGAGTAGGTTTCAGTGCGGGGTGTTTCGGCGTGCACTGATGTGTACAGGATTAACCCTGCAAACAGTGATAGATACTTGTTTAACCGCGTGGGCATCCTGTTTCTCACACCAAGGCGTTACGTTTGGCCAGTTCGATAAGATCAACCAGTGAATTGGCTTTTAGTTTTTGCATGAGCCGCTTTTTGTACGTGCTCACAGTTTTATTACTGAGGAACATGCCGGTGGCAATCTCCTTGTTTGTTTTTCCTTGAGCGAACAGCTTAAGTACCATAAGTTCCCGATCGTTGACTAATTTAAAAAGCTCGACTTCGGCAAGGTTACTGTCTTCGCAGTGTTCAGGCATCAATGCCTGGCTTGGAAAGTAATTGTAGCCAGAAAAGACAGCTTTTATTGCACTGACAAGTTCACTCAAGTCTTCTTGTTTGCACACATACCCCGCCGCGCCGGATTGCATGCAACGCATGGCGAAAAGCCTAGGAGACTGGGCTGTGAGGACCAGGGTTTTAAGGTTTGAATTCAATGCATTGAAGCGGGAAAGCACTTCCAAGCCGTCCAGTTTTGGAATGCTGATATCGAGAATTATCAGGTCCGGGACGCACTCGCGGATCATCTGCATTGCATCTACGCCATTGTCGGTTTCGCCGACTATTTCATAACCTTCATGCTCTAACAACATGCGAATTGCCAATCGGATAACCGGATGATCGTCAACAATGAAAACGGTATTCATATTGCTTCCCCATAAAGTGTTGTATAGAAAGCGGGCACCTTAGCTCAGATATAAGAGTGGGGGCACGAATCGAATGGCTCGCAAGCGTAGTATGGGAAAATTCCTACGATAATTAAGGCTTGGACTCACTAATTGTTTAGGGTGGTTGAGGGTTTTGGTTGTTTATTAAGTCAGATTTATGGTCTGGTATTTTGTATGTGTATATATTTTCTTGTGGATGTAAGAATAGTCCTACAGTAATCTTTATATTCTCTACAGGATGTTAATTTATATGGTGCTGGTCTTTTAAATAATGGTTGCCCACCCGTTTTTACCGGGTGGGCAACAGTTATCAAGCCGGGCTGGAGCGACCTGTCATTTCCCTTGCCATGTCAGTGGCGTAGTTGTCGGTCATGCCGGCGATAAAGTCGATTATGCGCATGTACGAGCGATGTAATGACCCGTTTGGATCAGGGGCGTTATTGCCCAGCAAGTCGAGGATGCGCCGATTTTTGAACGATGGTGCCCGCCCGCCATGCTGCTCCAGTGCTGCGCCACAAAAGGCATTGAGCAGGATTTCCAGTGTGGTGTAAGCGCCGATTTCATGCAGGGTTTTGCGTTTGTCCTGGAAGATTTTTTTGCGTGCCATGTCTTTGGCGTCCAGGACGCAGCGCTTGGCCGGGCCATGCATGTGTTCGACCAGATCCCCCGGCAGGGTGCCAGCCAACAGGGCTTCCTGTTGTTCGACAAAGGCACGGGCAGCCGCGTTGGTCAGGTGCTCGATGGCCTTGCCGCGCAGGATCGCCAGCTTGCGTCGCTCAGAGTCCCTGGGCCCCAGTTGGCGATAGGTCTGGGGCAAGTCATCGCCGACCAGCCCCAATAGCAGCGACTCGACTTCGCTGTACTGCAGCAGGTCCATCTCCAGGCCATCCTCAAGGTCGATCAGCCCGTAGCAAATGTCATCGGCTGCCTCCATCAGGTACACCAGGGGGTGACGTGCCCAGCGCTGGTCTTCAATCTGAGGCAGGCCCAGCTTGTGGGCGATGCTTTCGAGCAGGTGCAGCTCGCTCTGGTAGCACCCGAACTTGTGCTTTTTATACCCCAGCGAGTCGGCATGGCGGGCAGTCCAAGGGTATTTGAGGAAAGTACCCAGGGTGGCATGGGTCAGGCGCGTCCCGCCATCGAACTGGTGATATTCGAGTTGCGTCAGCACCCGGAAACCCTGCGCGTTCCCTTCAAAATTCAAGAAGTCATTGCGCTCGGCATCACTCATGTCGTCCAGCCAGCCACGCTCGGCGGCTTGCCCGAACCAGTTACGAATGGCGTCTTCCCCGGAATGACCGAAGGGCGGATTGCCAATGTCATGGGCCAGACAGGCGGACTGCACCACCATGCCCAGATCGGCGGGGTCACACCATAGTGGCAAGGCACTGCGGATCGTTTCGCCCACGCGCATGCCCAGCGAGCGACCGACGCAGCTGACTTCAAGCGAGTGGGTGAGCCGGGTGTGGATGTGGTCGTTGCTGTTGACCGGATGGACTTGGGTCTTGCGACCCAGACGGCGAAATGCGCCCGAAAAGATAATCCGGTCGTGGTCTTTGTGGAAAGGGCTGCGCCCGAGTTCTTCCGGGCTGTGGTGAGGCTTGCCGAGGCGTTCGCGATTAAGCAGGGTTTGCCAATCCAAGGCGTTGTGCTCCGTAAATGACTGATGAGCCCAGCTTCTCGCTTCAGACAGGATGGCGCAAGGGGGTGGCCTGTGCAGGAGCCGGGCGGGCCCGCGATGGCGTGCATCGCGAACAGGCCCGGAGCCTGCAAGTACCGGATTTCAAGGCTTTCGCGAAGTGGCCTGGATGACCATTTTGATCAGTGGCAACAGACCTGTGGTCAAGCCGATCCAGCGCGATGTCCCGTCGCCCCCTTTGCTTTTTGCGCTTCTGCCCGTCAGAAAACCGAGCAGGGACACAATCCCGACGCCCCAAAGAGGCGCGTGTTTGATGCCCAGGTTTTCTTGCCAGTTGCTGGTCATTCCGCGCATTTTTTGCAGCGGTTGCAGCAGCTGTTGTGATTCGTGACGAATCTCCTGGCGGTGCATTTCCATGCGTAAACGAATCAACGTTTTGCGCAGTTCCTGGCGTGAGGCGTTTTTTGGCATTTCAGGCAGGTTCATGGCAGCAAACGCTCGCGGTCTTTGGCCAGCTCTTCGAGCGTGGCGTTGAAAGGAGAGGACTCATCGAACACCGCAGCTTTAAGGCGCAGCCCGCAGAAAACAGCGGCCAGCGTATAAAACAGGCAAAGCCCGAGGATGCCGCTCAGGCGGTAACTGTCCCAGAGCAAAATCATCACCAGCGCCGATAGCCCGATCAGCAGCAACAGCCCGAACACCAGTGCCAACCCGGCAAACAACAACAGGCTGACCGTGCGCGCCTTCTGCTCTTGCAATTCGATGCCCAGCAGTTCGACATGGCTGTGCAACAGACCCAGGAACGCGGCACCCAGGCGCCGCGGTGAAGAACGGGGGGAACCGGATTCGTCTGTCATATCAGCGCCGAGTTGCCAGCAGGCCAATCAAAAAACCCACGCCAGCCGCGATACCCACGGACTGCCAAGGATTTGCCTGAACGTAATCTTCAGTAGCCACCACGGCGGCCTGGCCACGGTCCTGCAAAGTGCCCTTGGTTTCTTCCAGTGTTTCACGGGCTTTAAACAGGCTGTCCTTGATCTGGGCGCGCAGCTCCTCAACCTGATCACCGGCCAGCGAGGCGGTGTGCTCCAGCAACCTTTCGGTGTCGAGCACCAGAGCCTGGAAATCGGCCATCAGTATTTCTTGAGCATTCTTTGCTGTTTTGCGGGCCATGATTAACTCCGTTAGTGGCTTGTTGAAGGTTCGAGTGTAGGCCTTCGGCGAAGGTTCACTCAGATTCTGTGACATCGTTTGGGTAGGTTGGCTACAGGTCTCAGAGGTGTCTGTAGCCAACAGGTGTAAAACCTTACCTTAAATCAATCATTTTCGCGGGGGGTTGGTGCATCACGCGGGTCTTCCGTTTCAAAGCAGCCTTCGAGCAAGTGATAGCGATCATGGCGCACTTCATCCACCCGTCGTTGCACGACTTTGTCTGGCAGCCCAAGCATGATCAACGCGTGGGAAGCGAGCATAAGGCTCGACTCCAGCAGTTCGGGCACCACTTCAGTCGCCCCCGCAGCCTTGAGCTCTGCGAGCTGGCTGTCATCGCGGGTTCTGACCAGGACGGGAACCTCGATGGTGATCAGGCGTGCCTCTTCGAGCACCCGCATGGCAACCTCGGTGTTGTCTACGGCAATCACCAGCAGTCGCGCACGATCCAGGCCGACGGCGCGCAGCAAATCACCACGGCGGGCGTCACCGTAATGCACGTTCTTCTCCTCTGTTGAAGCTTCCTGGATGCGGTCGGGGTCGCAGTCCAGGGCGACAAACTCTATGTTCTCACTGCGCAGGAAACGGCCGATGGACTGACCGACGCGGCCATAGCCGCACATCACCACATGGCCGTGCAGCTCGGCATTTTGTACGGTGATTTCTTCCAGTTCGGCCTCTTCATATGACTGGCGGTGCAAGCTGGCGGCGATTTTCGGTGCGGCCCTCAACAGCAGCGGTGTCAGCACCATCGAGCAGAAGGTGGCCGCCAGCAGGTAGCCAGCCATTTCAGGCGGGATCAACGAGTTGAGTTGCATTTGCGCCATCAGGGCAAAGCAGAACTCGCCGCCCTGAGCCAGGGCCAGGCCGCTGCGCCAGGCGGTTTCACCGTCGCTGCCGCGCAGTTTGACCAGGAGCGCGACGATGGCGCCCTTGATCAGCATCAGGGCCAGGGTCAGGCCCAGAATCAGGAAGCCGTCGTGAACGAACAGTTGGAGGTCAATCAGCATGCCGATGCTGACGAAGAACAGGCCCAGCAGGATGTCCCGGAATGGCCGGATATCGGCCTCGATCTGATGCCGGTAGTGGCTTTCACCCAGTAGCATCCCCGCCAAAAAGGCGCCCAGCGCGGGCGACAAGCCGAGCAGGTGAGTAAGCCAGGCGGTGAGCAGTACGATCACCAGGGCCAGCAGGACGAACAGCTCGGCGGAGCGTGACGCGGCCACTTCGTGGAACAGGCGAGGCAGCAGGAAGCGGCTGGCAAGCAGCAGCCCGAAAAATAGAATGACCGTCTTGCCCAAGGTAATCGGCAAGGCCCAATACCAGGCCTGATCGCTGCTGCCTGCGAATACGGGCACCAGGGTGAGCAACAGCACCGCGACGACGTCCTGGAACAGCAACACCCCGATTGCGTTCTGGCCGTGGCGACTGAAGATCTCACCCAGGCTGGTGAGTTCCTTGCTGACGATCGCGGTGGACGACAGGGCAAGCCCGGCACCGAGCAAGAATGCGCCGTTGACGCTCATCCCGAATGCATACAGCAAGCCGCCCAGTGCGGCGCCACAGCACAGCACCTGCAGGCTCCCTAGGCCAAACACCACCCGGCGCAGCTTGAGCATCTTGGGCAGCGAGAATTCCAGCCCCAGGGAAAACAGCAAGAACACGACCCCCAGTTCCGCCAGGTCAGGCAGGTTCGGGCTGTCATTGATCCAGTCCAGGGCGGTTGGGCCCACCAGCAGGCCGACACACAAGTAGCCCAGCACCGGCGGTAATTTCAGGCGCCGAAACAGAGCGATTACCACCAATGACGAGGCAAGGATGATTAACAGATTGGCAAACACAAAAGTCTTCCTGGTCAGATCACGTGAAAAAGTCGCGAGCATCCGGCATTTGTGAGGCGCGGTCGCTGATGTGGGTCAAGCGTAGTCGCAAGCAGCGCAATAGAGCGATTGTATTCGGGTTTGCTCAATTGACTGGCGGTGCCTGCTGCGGGTCGACGTCACGGGGCAAGGCTCTTAAGATGAACACTTTATTACTTAGGTCATTAATCATGCCTCCCGAATGTCAACTGTTCGGCACCTTGGGTTGCCACCTGTGTGAACTGGCCGAGGCGATTCTGATGCCTCTGGTCGAGCATGGGCTGATGGTTGAGCTGGTCGATATTGCCGACAGCGAATCGATGTTTGAAACCTACGGTTTACGTATTCCTGCACTGCGCCGCGTCGATACGGGCGCGGAACTGGACTGGCCGTTTGATACTGAGCAGGTGGTGAACTTTCTCGGATAAACCCCAGGCCTTTGCGCGATAATCGCCGGCTGCCTTTATCGCCCGAGTTCTCTATGTCGACCCAGCCTTTCAACGCCGCCGAGCATCAAGCCAGCACTTTGTACCTGCCGCCGGGTACGTGGCTGACGGTGCTCGATTGTCTGTGTGAGCACTTTCGCGCCATCAGCCGCGAACAGTGGCTCGACCGTATCGCCCGTGGTCGGGTGCTGGACGCCAATGGCGCGCCGATCAGCCTGCAGTTGGCGTACAAGGAAGGCCTGCGCATTCACTACTTTCGTGAAGTGCCCAACGAAACGCCGATCCCGGTGCAGGAGACCATCCTGTATGCGGATGAGCATTTGGTGGTGGCGGACAAGCCGCACTTCCTGCCTGTGACCCCGGCGGGAGAGTACGTTGAGCAAACGCTGTTGCGGCGCTTGATCCGGACCCTGGATAACCCGCACCTGGTGCCCCTGCACAGGATCGATCGCCACACGGCAGGCCTGGTGCTGTTCTCTGCCAACCCGGACAGTCGTTCCGCGTATCAGTCGTTATTCCCTACGCGAAAAATCGACAAATGCTACGAAGCCATCGCTCGGGCCTTGCCGGATCTGGAGCTGCCGCGGGTGCACAAAAGCCGTTTGGTGGAGGGCGAACCGTTTTTCCGCATGCAAGAAGGACCGGGGGCCAGCAACACTGAAACCCTGGTGGATGTGAGTGAGAAAAACGGTGAGCTGTGGCGCTATGCGCTGTACCCCGTGACCGGCAAAAAACATCAGCTGCGGGTCCACATGGCGGCACTGGGGGCGGGAATTTGCAATGACCCGTTCTACCCCGACGTGATCAAGGACGCCGTCGATGACTATGCCAACCCGCTAAAACTGCTGGCCCGCAGCTTGCGCTTTGTCGACCCGCTGAGTGGCGAAGAGCGGTACTTTGAAAGCCGGATTCACCTGGACTGGTGAGCGCATAAACAACAAAACCCGCGCAAGGCGGGTTTTGTTTTGACGCATGAAAAGAGGCTTACAGCTCTTTAACGGTACGAATCTGGTCTTTGTTGATACGGGTATCTTTGCCATCCAATTGTTTGAACTGGTAGAAGCCCGAAGCGTCATCGTACTTGGGTGAGTCGACTGTCTGGATTTCACGGCCGTCGTTGAGTGTGATCACGGATGGCGACGCGCAACCGGCAAGGGCGGCCAGGCCAGCAGCGAGCATTAGGGCTGCGAGAGTCCGATGAGTCATGGTGTTTCTCCAACAAATGAATGTGCTTTTATTGATTACTGTCCCTGAGACGTATACATCGCCCGCAAGTTCCATGGCTAGTGCCTCGGTGGGGCAGGGGCAGATTATTTCAGGAAGTCCGCGGTATTGAAATTGGTCAGTCGCGGGTCATTTTCGGCGCATTGCCAGGCCCGTGCATTGAGCTGGAGCATGATCTTGCGCGGGCTACGCTCGCCCGCCTGCCAAGCCGCCTCGAATGCCGGGGCCAGGGCGGTCGGGATCACGCACAGGAGCGGTTCCCAATGCTCGCCATGGCGCACCATCACCGGTTGCCCGGGGTGTTCGCGGGCGGTGCCAAGCAGGGCGTCGAGCAAGTTGCTGTCGATATTGGGCACATCACAGGGCAACACCAGCAGGTGAGAATGCCGGGCTGCCGCCAGCCCCGCGCGGATGCCCGCCACAGGCCCGTCAAAATCTTCATTGCCATCACTGACCAGCCGGTCGGCATAGCGTGCGTAGTGTTCGCGGTTGCGATTGCACGAAATGATCAGGTCATCTGTCAGGGGGCGCACAACGCGCTGTGCGAACGCTATCAGCGGCTGGCCCTGCCATAACACCAGACCTTTGTCCTGACCGCCCATGCGCTGACCGCGACCACCCGCCAGCAGCAAAACGGAACATTGAAACACGCTCATGGGTGGGCTCCGTGCAACCAGCTAAAAGAAGGGCTGTGATATAACACCGGGCTGTTTCTTCGACAACTGGACCTCGTCTATGAAAGCCAAGGTTGATGCCCCTTTCGTACCTTTGAACATCGCTGTTTTGACCGTCAGTGACACCCGCACCCTGGAAACCGACACCTCGGGCCAGGTCTTTGTCGACCGCCTGAATGTTGCCGGGCACAACCTGGCCGCACGGGTGCTGCTCAAGGATGACCTCTACAAGATCCGCGCCCAGGTCGCGAACTGGATTGCCGATGACGAAGTTCAAGTGGTGCTGATTACCGGTGGCACCGGGTTTACAGCGCGCGACAGCACGCCTGAAGCCGTGAGTTGCTTGCTGGATAAACAGGTGGATGGTTTTGGCGAGCTGTTCCGTCAAATCTCGGTGGCCGATATTGGCACTTCGACCGTGCAGTCCCGGGCCCTGGCCGGTTTGGCCAACGGTACGCTGGTGTGCTGCCTGCCGGGTTCGACCAACGCAGTTCGTACCGGCTGGGACGGGATTTTGGCCGAGCAGCTGGATTCGCGTCATCGGCCGTGCAATTTTGTCGCCCATCTGAAGCAGGTAGCGGCCTGTGAATCCCGTGGGTAAGCCGGGTCGTACGGGCGAGTTGATGCCGGTTGAAGTGGCGTTGGCGCGACTGCTGGCGCTTGCTGAAGCTGCGCCGATCCAGGGCACCGAATCGGTGCTCCTGGCCGCGAGTGAAGGCCGGGTGCTGGCCCATGACCTGGTTTCTGGTCTTGACCTGCCGCCATGGCCCAACAGTGCCATGGACGGCTATGCGCTGAATGTGGCCGACTGGTCAGGCGAGCCGTTAACGGTCAGCCAGCGCATTTTTGCTGGCACCGCCCCCGAGCCTTTGGCTCCAGGGACCTGCGCCCGGATCTTCACCGGCGCGCCGGTGCCGGCGGGTGCGGACTGCGTCGAGATGCAGGAAAACGCCCAGGTACAGGCTGACGGTCGAATCATCTTTACCGAAGCCTTGCATGCAGGTCAGAACATTCGGCCTCAAGGGCAGGAAACCACAGTTGGCGAAGTTGTCCTGCCGGCGGGTACCCGCTTGGGGCCGATCGAGCAGGGGCTGGCAGCCTCCTTGGGGTGCGCCGGGCTGCAAGTGGTTCGGCGGGTCAAGGTTGCGGTGTTGTCGACGGGCGACGAGTTGGTCGAGCCCGGGCAGCCGCTGGGACCGGGGCAAATCTACAACAGCAACCGCGTGTTGCTTTGCAGTTGGCTGACCCGTATGGGTTGCGAGGTTGTGGACGCGGGTATTTTGCCCGACGACTTGCCTGCGACCCGTCAGCGCCTGGGAGAGCTGGGGGAGGTTGATCTGATTTTGTCCACGGGTGGCGTGTCGGTGGGCGAGGCGGATTTTCTGGGCATTGCGTTGCGCGAAGAAGGCGAGCTGGCCTTGTGGAAGCTGGCAATCAAGCCGGGCAAACCCCTGACCTGCGGCCATTTTCGTGGCGTGCCGGTGATCGGCTTGCCGGGCAATCCGGCGTCGACCCTGGTGACTTTCGCGCTGCTGGCACGACCTTACCTGCTGCGCCTTCAGGGCGTTCAAACCGTCGAGCCGCTGAAATTCCAGGTGCCGGCCGGGTTCGTCTGGCCCAAGCCGGGCAATCGCCGAGAATACCTGCGCGCCCGGCTGGAACAGGGCCGTGCAGTGATTTACAAAAACCAGAGCTCGGGTGTCTTGCGCAGCGCGGCCTGGGCAGAAGGGCTGGTGGAAGTGCTCGAGGAGCGCACGCTGGCTGAAGGCGACTGGGTGGGGTTTATCCCGTTGAGTGAAGTGCTGGGCTGATTCTCACCTGCTGTGTCCGCTCCGAAGGCAGCGGCTACAGACTTTGAATCAGTCAGTGATCGGCGCCCGGCCATAGATGTCGGTCAGGCGCACGATATCGTCTTCACCCACGTACTCGCCGCTTTGCACTTCAATCATCACCAGATCAACCTGCCCGGCGTTGCTCAGGCGGTGGGGGCTGCCGGGTTTAATAAAGGTGGACTCGTTGGTGGCGAGAGCGAAATCGAGCTCGCCATTGGTCACTTGCGCCGTACCGCTGACCACGATCCAGTGTTCGCTGCGGTGCTGGTGAACCTGCAAGGACAGCGCGGCCTCAGGCTTGACCACGATGCGCTTGATTTTGAACCCCGGGCCTTCTTCGAGCACGGTGTAAGTACCCCACGGGCGCGTCACGGTACGGTGCAAGCGATAAGCGTCGTGGCCCTGGCGCTTGAGCGCCTCGGCGATATGCCTGACGTCCTGGCTGCGCCTGGCGTCGGCCACGAGCAGGGCGTCCGCCGTGTCGATAATGATCAGGTCATTGAGGCCTACCCCGCCCACCAGACGTTTAGGCGAGTCGATGTAGCAGTTATGCACGTCGTACAGCACATTTTCGCCGTTGCACTGGTTGCCATTGGCGTCTGCCGGGCTCAACTGGCGTACTGCCTCCCATGAGCCAATATCGCTCCAGCCCAACTGACAGGGCACCACGGCGACCTTCTGCGAGTGCTCCATCAGCGCGTAATCGATGGAGATATCGGGTACCTGGGCAAAGCGCTGGCTGTCCAGCTCGAGATGACGCTGCTGCTTGCCTTCAAACGCCTGGCTGTGTTCAAGGCAGTGGATCACGGCATCCAGAACCTGGGGGGCATGGGTTTTGAATTCGGCCAGCACACTGTCGGCACGCATGCAGAACATGCCGCTGTTCCACAGGTGCCGGCCACCGTCCAGGTAGTGCCGGGCCGTTTGGGTGTCGGGCTTTTCCACGAACTGCGCGACGGTAAACCCGTTACTGCCTAGCGCCTGGCCTTTTTCGATGTAGCCAAAACCGGTTTCAGCCCGGGTTGGCAGAAGACCGAAGGTCACCAGCCAGCCCTGGTCCGCCAGTCGCCGGGCGCTGTCCACGGCGCTGGCGAAGGCTGCAATGTCGGTAATCAGGTGATCGGCGGGCAGTACCAGCAGGTGCGCGTCCTCGCCATAACGTCGAGCTACGTGCAAAGCGGCAGCGGCTATGGCTGGTGCGGTGTTGCGACCGAAGGGTTCAAGAATGAAGTCCAGCTCGACCGCGCAGCTGTTCATCGGACGGTACTCGTCCAGCGTGCGGAAAAACACGTCACGATTGGTCACGGTCAGCAGCTGGCCGACGTCCTCCAGGCCAATGGCTCGGCGAAAGGTCTTTTGCAGCAGGCTCTCGCCATCGGGCAGGCACATAAATGGCTTGGGCAGGGCCTCACGCGACACTGGCCATAGCCGGGTGCCAGCGCCACCGGCGATGATGCAGGGAACGAGTGTGCTCATTCAGAACGTCTCTAGAATCAATGGACAGCTGTCAGGTGCTTAAGTCTGACGGGTTCTGCGGCTTTGATCGAGTCGTGAACGTTAAATCACAGGCGGATGGGCCTTTCTTGTCTGGCTGTTGTCCAAGCCATCAGACCGTATATGTCGAGGGATGCAACATGAGTGAAGGAAAGGCGTTTTTGATTTTGCATGGCAAGCAAGCGCTCAACGAAGAAGTGCGGGCGGCCGTTGAGCAACGGCGTGCAGACGGGTGGGAGCTGACGGTGCGCCTGACGTGGGAGGCCGGGGATGCTCAGCGTCTGGTGCGCGAGGCGCTGGATGCAGGCCACACCCGGCTGATTGCGGGCGGTGGCGATGGCACGTTGCGTGATGTCTGTGAGGCCATGGCGCTGGCGGATACCGAGGCCAGCCTGGTGCTGTTGCCGTTGGGTACTGCCAATGACTTTGCCCGGTCTGCCGGTGTTGCGCTCGAGCCCCGTGAAGCCCTGGCACTGCTGGATGTGCCTGCCCGGGCGATTGATCTGGGGGAGGTCGCAGGGCAGTTGTTCTTGAACATGGCCACAGGGGGCTTCGGCAGCCAGGTCACGGCCAATACGTCAGAAGACCTGAAAAAGGTGCTGGGCGGCGCCGCCTACCTGTTTACCGGGCTGTCACGGTTCAGTGAGCTGCATGCTGCATACGCCGAGTTGCAGGGGCCGGACTTTCACTGGAAAGGCCAGTTGCTGGCGCTGGGCATTGGCAATGGTCGCCAGGCGGGCGGCGGGCATGAACTGTGCCCCGAGGCGCTGGCGGATGACGGCTTGCTGGATATCAGTATTTTGCCTGCCCCCCAAGAAGTCATCGGCACCTTGAAAAGCCTTATGGCAGATGGCTGGGGCCTGGATAACCTGTTTGTCCGGGCGCGCTTGCCCTGGGTTGAAATCAAGGCGGCCGAGGGGCTTTCCATGAACCTGGATGGCGAGCCTCTGGAAGGCGACGACCTGCGCTTCACGGTACGCAAGGGCGCTTTGAAGGTTCACCTGCCAGAGGGCTCACCCTTGCTGGGTATGTAAGCGCAGAGGGTGGTTGATGGCTATCCGACATCAAGCTCCCGGAAAGCCGGCCGATAACCTCAGGCATCAGCCCCCACGCTCAGGAGTTATTCATGGCCGGCATTCTCGACACGGTAGACCAGCGAACCCAGTTGGTCGGTGAAAACCGGCTGGAACTTCTAATGTTTCGCCTGGCCGGTCGGCAGTTGTTCGCGATCAACGTGTTCAAGGTGCAAGAAGTCCTGCAACTACCGAAACTGACCCTCATGCCGCACCGCCACCCCCATGTGTGTGGCGTGGTGAACCTGCGCGGTAAAACCCTGCCGGTGATCGACCTGTCCCGGGCGATAGGCATGCGGGCCTTGGTGCCGGGTCCCGACAGTACAATTATCGTTACCGAGTACAACCGCTCGGTGCAGGCGTTTTTGGTGGGCGGGGTGGACCGCATCGTCAATATGAACTGGGAGGCCATCCTGCCGCCGCCCGGCAGTGCAGGGCGCCAGCATTACCTGACCGCCATCAGCACGGTTGATGAGCAACTGGTCGAGATCATCGACGTGGAAAAGGTCCTGGCCGAGATCGTGCCGTACAACGCCAAAGTTTCGCGTGAGAAACTGGCCGACCCGATCTTTGAGCAAGTCCGGGGGCGTGAGGTGCTGCTGGTGGATGACTCCAGCGTTGCTTTGGCGCAGCTGCGCGAAACGCTTTCGCAGCTGGGGGTCAAAATGCACATCGCCAGCGATGGCCTTAAGGCACTGAACATGCTCAAGGGGTGGGCCGACACCGGTCAGGTCATGACCGACAAGTTATTGATGATTTTCACCGATGCCGAAATGCCGGAAATGGACGGTTACCGCCTGACTACCGAGATTCGCAACGACCCGCGTCTGCGCGGTCTGTATGTGGTGCTGCACACTTCGCTGTCCGGCAGCTTCAACGAGTCAATGGTGAAAAAAGTCGGTTGCGACAACTTCTTGTCCAAATTTCAGCCGGACAAGCTGGTGGATGTTGTCCGCCAGCGCCTGGTGCTGGATCAAGTCCCTGCGTGAAACCTCGTGGCTTTGCATTGGAGATCTGCTCGTATACTGTGGCTTTTTTTACCTTGCAGGGAGCATGAGCCATGCTGCGTCTAAGCGCGCTTTACCGTTTTCCACTTAAGTCCGGCAAGGGCGAAAGCCTGCCTCAGGCCCGGCTGGACAAACTGGGCCTGGTCGGTGATCGACGCTGGATGCTGGTGGACGAGGCGAGCGGACGCTTCCTGACACAGCGTGCCGATCCAAAAATGAGCCAGCTGTCGGCGCTGTGGAACGCTGCCGGTGGCTTGACCCTGAATGCCCAGGGCTTTGAGGCGCTGGACGTGGCCGTGCCGGACGTTGATACCGACCTGCGTGGCGTGACCATCTGGCGTGACACCCTGCGGGTGCCCGACGCCGGTGATGCCGCCGCCGACTGGCTAAGCCGTTTTGTCGAAAAGCCGGTGCGCCTGGTGCATGTTCCCCTTGAGCGCGCGCGTACCACTGAGTCGGGTTATGGCCGTGATGATGACAAAGTCGCTTTTGCCGATGGCTACCCGCTTTTGCTGATTGGGCAGGCGTCGCTGGATGACATTTCACACAAGGTCGGACGACCACTGGATATGTTGCGCTTTCGGCCCAACCTGGTGATTGAAGGCAGCGAAGCTTTCGCCGAAGACGGCTGGAAGCGTATCCGCATCGGCGACGTCGAGTTTCGTGTGGTCAAGTCCTGCTCGCGTTGCATCCTGACCACTGTCGATCCGCAGACCGGCGTGCGTGATGAAGCGCGCGAACCGCTTGCGACCCTGATGACTTATCGCAAGCAGGAAGACGGCATCATGTTCGGCCAGAACCTGGTGAATGACGGTAGTGGCGTGCTGGAAGTCGGGATGCCGGTGACAGTTCTGGAGTAGAGCTACAAACCCGGTGGGAGCGAGCCTGCTCGCGAATGGTCTTCGCGAGCAGGCTCGCTCCCACGGTTAAAGTATCTCGGTAGCCGCTACACCCCTCAGCGGCTAAAGAACTTGCGTATTACTGATCATCAAAATACCGCTCATGCCAGTCGACTACCGGCTGTGGGATGTTGAGCTTCTGGCCGTAAATCACCGAATAAGACAGCACGTTCTGCACATACTGACGGGTTTCGTCGAACGGGATGCTTTCGATCCAGACGTCGAAGCCCAGATGGCTGGCGCCTTTGAGCCACTGACGAACGCGGCCAGGCCCTGCGTTGTAAGCCGCTGAAGCCAGTACCCGATTGCCGTTGAACTGGCCATGTACCTGGCTCAGGTAGGCAGCGCCCAGCTGGATGTTCTTGTCGGGGTTCAGCACTTGCTGGGGGGAGCTCAGCGGAATATTGAATTTTCGCGCGGTCTCTTTGGCGGTAGCGGGCATCAACTGCATCAAACCGCTGGCGCCCACGCCGGAGCGGGCGTCATCCATAAAGGCACTTTCCTGACGGGTAATGGCGAAAACCCAGCTGGAATGCAGGCCGCGAACCTTGGCTTCACGCACCAGCGTGTCGCGGTGGGCCATCGGGAAGCGAATGTCCAGGTCATCCCAGTACTGCGCCTGACTGATGGTACGAATAGCCGGGAAATACCACTTCAAGTCGTAGGCCAGTTTGGCTTGGGCGACCATTTCATCGCGGTTGAACAGGCGGCTGACGTAGTACCACTCGCGACGGCCATCAACGATCTGCCCGCGATCATGGAACTCCAGTGCGCGCTGTACACCCGGGGTATTGCGCACTTTTTTGATCAGTTGCGGGCTGAGCATCAGCGGTTTGTTGTTGAGCTGGTAGGGCGATTGCGCGCGGTCAGCTGCCAGGAATCCATAAAAATCACGCTCGTTGGCGACTTTTTTGAACAGCACCAACGCTTGCGGGTTCTTCGGCTCTGCCAGCTCAAGGCTGCGGGCCTGCCAGTAGCGCCAGCGGCTGGTGGTGGCCAGGTCTTGCGGGAGTTTGCGGGTCAGTTGGTAAGCGTCTTCCCAGCGGCCCAGGCGCAGCAGCAGGCGCAGGCGCCATTCGGTGACGGTGTTGTCACGCAGTTCGGGGTCGTATTTGGTCATGATGTCCAGGCCGCGGCTGTCGTAGCGGCGGGCGAACGTCAGGCCTATTTCCCGGGCGATGGCGACTTTTTCGTCGCGCGAGAAATGCATGTTGGTGGCGTAGGTATCGAGCAGGGACGCGGCTTTTTCCGGGTCCTGGCGTGCCAAGCGGCGCAGGCCCAGGCCCACGGCATCAGACATGGCTTCGCTGGCCGGGGCAAAGCGTGAAGGTTGGCTCAGCATGTCGGGCTTTTGCGCTACTTCGATCATCAGCCGGGCTTGCGGGCCGAGGGTGTTCAAGCCGTTGGCCAGTGACGTGGCCAAGGCGTAATTGCGTGCCTCGGCCGCGAGTTTGACCCGCTGCCAGCGCTTTTGCTCGGTCAGTTGGCCTTCGGCGGCCCACTGGCTGAACAGTGCGTCGCAGGCGGCTGGCTGAGCCTTGCCGACCAGCCACAGTTTTTCGGCGCTGGCATAGCCTTCGGCCTTGCGGTTGTGTTGCAGTTCATATTGACCATTGAGGCAGTCAAGCTCAGTGAAATTTAGCTTGGGATCGTAGTACTTTTCGAAAGTGGCCCAGTCACCACGCTCTGACAGCCAGCGCAACCAGCGCAGTTTCATCCAGTTGGCTTGCGGCAGGTCGCCGTGTTCGGCCAGGAACTGTTCGATTTCGGTGTTGCTGGCGGACTTCAGGCGGGCTGTCAGCTCGTCGTAGGCCAGGTACGGCGTCAACGGATAGGCGCGCAGAGCCGCAGCGTTCTGAAAGTAAGGGCCGGAGTCGCCTTTGGCCAAGGCGCGCTTGGCCTGGTCGTAGAGCTGGCGTTGTTGAGTAAGGTCTGCACCGTGGGCGGCTTGCACGGCGCAACTGGTGAGAAGCAGGCAGGATAAAAAGTTGAAGAGACGACTGCGCATGAGGCTTCCGTACAGATGAAAAACGCGACGGGCGCAGGGCATGCCTGCGCTGATTATTCTGTAGCTTAGCCTTTTGCCAGTAGTGCGTGAAAGCCTTGCCGGTCAAGCGGCGCAACTTGGCACTAAATGAAGGGAAGTGGGCGCCGTACAAGAAATACCCGGCCGCCTGAGGGCTCAAATCAGGTAGAATACGCGCCCAGTTTTTGGAGAAGCTCATGACCCTGCTCAAATTCAGCGATGTGTCCCTTGCTTTCGGCTCTATGCCGTTGTTGGACAAGGTGTCCTGGCAGATCGCCCGTGGAGAGCGGGTGTGCATCATCGGCCGCAACGGTACCGGCAAATCCAGCATGATGAAGCTGGTTAAAGGTGATCAAAAACCCGATGACGGCTCTGTTTGGCGCGCGCCCGGCCTCAAGATTGGCGAATTGCCGCAAGAGTTGCCTGTGGCCGACGAACGGACCGTGTTCGACGTTGTGGCCGAAGGCCTGGACGGTGTTGGCGAGTTGCTGGCCCAGTACCATCACCTGAGCCAGAACATCGTGACCGATGCTGACCTGGACAAACTGATGCACGTCCAGCAAGACCTCGAAGCCCGTGATGGCTGGCGTTTGCAGCAACTGGTAGACAGCACCCTGAGCCGTCTGCAATTGCCGGCGGATAAAACCCTCGCCGAATTGTCCGGCGGCTGGCGTCGTCGCGTTCTGTTGGCGCAAGCACTGGTTTCCGAACCGGATCTGCTGCTGCTCGACGAACCGACCAACCACCTGGACATCGGTGCGATCGCGTGGCTGGAAGAAGCCTTGAAGGACTTCCAGGGCGCAGTTTTGTTCATCACGCACGACCGTTCATTCCTGCAAAATCTGGCCACCCGGATTCTGGAACTGGACCGCGGCGGCCTGATTGACTGGAACGGCGACTACGCCAGCTTCCTGGTACACAAGGAAGCCTCCCTGGCCGCGGAAGAAACTGCCAACGCGCTGTTCGACAAGCGTCTGGCCCAGGAAGAAGTGTGGATCCGTCAGGGTATCAAAGCCCGCCGCACCCGTAACGAAGGCCGCGTGCGCGCCCTGAAAGAACTGCGCGTAGAGCGCAGCGAACGTCGCGAGCGTACCGGCAAGGCCAACATCCAGCTGGACACGGCAGACAAGTCCGGCAAGCAAGTGATGGTGCTGGAAAACGTCAGCTTTGCTCACCCGGGTGGTCCGTTCCTGCTCAAGGACTTCTCGATGGTGCTGCAGCGCGGCGACCGTATCGGTCTGCTGGGCGCTAACGGTACCGGTAAAACCACACTGCTCAAGCTGATGCTGGGCGGTCTGGTACCTACCGAGGGTACGGTTGAAGAGGGCACGCGCATTGACGTGGCTTACTTCGATCAGTTGCGTCACCAGCTGGATCTGGAAAAAACCGTTATCGATAACGTGGCTGAAGGCCGCGACTTTATCGATATCGACGGTCAGAGCCGCCATGTACTCAGCTACCTGGGCGACTTCCTGTTCAGCCCTCAGCGTGCCCGCACGCCGGTCAAGGCGCTGTCGGGTGGTGAGCGTGCACGTCTGTTGCTGGCCAAGCTGTTCAGCAAGCCAGCCAACCTGCTGGTGCTCGATGAGCCAACCAACGACCTGGACGTTGAAACCCTGGAGCTGCTTGAAGAGGTCTTGCTGACCTTCAAGGGCACCGTGCTGATGGTCAGTCACGACCGGGCATTCCTCGACAACGTGGTGACCAGCACTCTGGTTTTCCAGGGCGAAGGCAAGGTTCGCGAGTACGTGGGCGGTTATCAGGACTGGCTGCGTCAGGGCGGTTCTCCGCGCCTGCTGGGCGTGACCGAGAGCAAGTCCGGCAAAGCCGACTTGACCTCTGCCGTGGTCGAAGCTGCGCCGGCTCCTGCCGCTGCACAGCCTGCTGCTGGCGCGAAGAAGAAACTCAGCTACAAGTTGCAGCGTGAGCTGGAAGCTTTGCCGGGTGAAATCGACGCGAAAGAACAGGCGATTGCCGCTGTTGAAGCAGAAATGGCTGACTCGGGCTTTTACCAGCTGCCTGCTGCCAAAACCGCTGAAGTGATTGCCAGGCTCGAAAGTTTGCAAGCCGAGCTTGAGCAGCTGGTTGAGCGTTGGGCCGAGCTGGATGCCTGATTGACAACATGCTGAACTGAAAAAGCCCGGCCCTTTAACAAGGTGCCGGGCTTTTTTGTTGTTACATGCAGATAAACTTAGTCAGATTTTTTCAGGCTGACAGCCAGAACGTCGCATGGAGCGCCATGCAGTACGTCGTTGGCGGTGGAGCCCAGCAGCAGTGCCAGGCCGTGACGGCCGTGGCTGCCGACCACGATCAGGTCGCACTTTTGCGCTTTGGCCAGGGCATGGATTTCCTGGCGTGGCTGGCCGTAGTTAAGGTGGCAGTAATCCTTGTGCAGTTGCGGGTACTTGGCGATCAGCCGCTCAAGGCGTTCCTTGGCCTGATCGAACTGTTGCTGCTGCAATTGCGAGAGGTCCATCGGGACGTCGCCGCCAAACGCCATCGCCATCGGCTCAACGATATGGATCAGTGACAATTTGGCACCGTTGGCCTTGGCGCTTTCGCTGGCACGGTTGATCACGGGGTCACAATCATCGGTCAGGTCGACAGCGACCAAAATATGTTCGTAGGGCATGTGGGGTGCTCCTGTAGATGGCGATTAGTTATGAGTATGGCCCTTTTCCAGAGCCTTGGTTCAAGTCCGGGTCACTCGTTTATCAAGTAATGAGAGTACAGATATGACGGTATGGATAGTGGTGTCAATCCTGGCGCTGGTTCTGAGCCCCTTGGCGTGGTTGCGGCCTTCTCGGGGGCAGAGTGGGCGTATGAATCTGCGTATGGAGGCGCGGCGCATGGGGTTGTCCATGCAGCTGGCTCCCCAGGAGTGGCCGCATTGGCTTGAGCCGCAGCCGCCGGCTTCCTGCGCGCAGTACCATCGCCCGCGCCGCAGTACTAAGCCTGATGTTTGGGGCTATTGGCAATCGGCACCGGGAAAATGGCTTAACCGCTGGCAGGAAGAATGCGTGGATGAGCGCCTGCTGACGCAGCTCAAAAAACTGCCGGCCAATGTCTACAAGGTGGAAGCCGACAAGCAGATGATCGTGCTGGTGTGGGGCGAGAAGGGCGATGTCGATAACTTGAAAGCCATCGATGAAGTGCTGAAAGCACTGGCGTAACAGCCTTGCGACCACTACAAAACCTGTGGGAGCGAGCCTGCTCGCGATGCGGACAGCCGATACCATCGCGAGCAAGCTCGCTCGCGCAGGTGAAATGAGTGTTTGAACTGACTGACGGGTCGTTTTGTCATCATTGTTTTGGACAATTGACAAGCGATCGCTTTTCCGTGAAGGTGTGACACCCAAATCAAACGGGCGTATGAATTGAGTGTTTGCCATGTAGGCAGCGCTCCCATAACCCCGATTATCGCGTTGGCGGGTGTGCCTGGTGGATTGGCGTTAGCATTGACGGAACCGTCATTGCCAGCCAGACGCTAGCGTCCGACGTGTACTGTTCAGCTTCCATATCCTGGAGATCAGTTGATGATTTACGAAGGTAAAGCCATCACGGTTACGGCTCTTGAAAGTGGCATCGTCGAACTGAAGTTCGACCTCAAGGGTGAGTCCGTCAACAAGTTCAACCGTCTAACCCTGAACGAATTGCGTCAGGCAGTGGATGCGATCAAGGCAGACGCTTCGGTCAAAGGTGTCATCGTTTCCAGTGGTAAAGACGTCTTTATCGTCGGCGCCGACATCACCGAATTCGTCGAAAACTTCAAGTTGCCGGATGCCGAGCTGATCGCGGGCAACCTCGAAGCCAACAAAATCTTCAGCGATTTCGAAGACCTCAACGTACCTACCGTCGCGGCCATCAATGGCATCGCGTTGGGTGGCGGCCTGGAAATGTGCCTGGCAGCGGACTTCCGCGTCATGGCTGACAGCGCCAAAATCGGCCTGCCGGAAGTCAAGCTGGGCATCTACCCTGGCTTTGGCGGCACCGTACGTCTGCCGCGCCTGATCGGCGTTGATAACGCTGTTGAGTGGATTGCTTCCGGCAAGGAAAACCGCGCCGAAGACGCACTGAAAGTCAGTGCCGTAGATGCTGTGGTAACAGCTGACAAGCTGGGCGCTGCCGCGCTGGACATGATTAAGCGCGCCATCAGCGGCGAGCTGGACTACAAGGCCAAGCGTCAACCCAAGCTTGAAAAGCTCAAGCTCAACGCCATTGAGCAGATGATGGCTTTCGAAACCGCCAAAGGTTTCGTTGCCGGCCAGGCGGGCCCGAACTACCCGGCGCCGGTTGAAGCGATCAAGACCATCCAGAAAGCCGCGAACTTCGGTCGTGACAAGGCGCTGGAAGTGGAAGCCGCCGGTTTCGCCAAACTGGCCAAGACCTCAGCTTCGCAATGCCTGATCGGCTTGTTCCTGAACGATCAGGAACTGAAGAAAAAAGCCAAGATCTACGACAAGATCGCCAAAGACGTGAAGCAGGCCGCCGTACTGGGCGCAGGCATCATGGGTGGGGGTATTGCCTATCAGTCGGCCTCCAAAGGTACGCCGATCCTGATGAAAGACATCAACGAACACGGCATCGAGCAGGGTCTGGCAGAAGCCGCCAAACTGCTGGTCGGTCGCGTTGATAAAGGTCGCATGACTCCGGCAAAAATGGCCGAAGTGCTTAACGGCATTCGTCCTACCTTGTCGTACGGCGATTTCGGCAACGTCGACCTGGTGGTCGAAGCTGTGGTCGAGAACCCGAAGGTCAAGCAAGCCGTACTGGCGGAAGTGGAAAATCACGTCCGTGAAGACGCCATCCTGGCATCCAACACATCGACCATTTCCATCAGCTTGCTGGCCAAGGCCCTCAAGCGTCCGGAAAACTTCGTCGGCATGCACTTCTTCAACCCGGTGCACATGATGCCGCTGGTTGAAGTGATTCGTGGCGAGAAGTCCAGCGACCTGGCCGTTGCAACCACCGTTGCCTACGCCAAGAAAATGGGCAAAAACCCGATCGTGGTCAACGACTGCCCGGGCTTTTTGGTCAACCGCGTGCTGTTCCCGTACTTCGGCGGTTTCGCCAGACTGGTCAGCGCCGGTGTCGACTTCGTGCGCATCGACAAAGTGATGGAAAAATTCGGCTGGCCGATGGGCCCGGCGTACCTGATGGACGTGGTCGGCATCGACACCGGCCACCACGGTCGTGACGTGATGGCTGAAGGCTTTCCTGATCGCATGAAAGACGACCGTCGTTCGGCGATTGACGCTCTGTACGAGGCCAAGCGCCTGGGTCAGAAGAACGGCAAGGGCTTCTACGCCTACGAAGAAGACAAGCGCGGCAAGCAGAAGAAAATCGTTGATTCGAGCGTGCTTGAAGTCCTCAAGCCTATCGTCTACGAGCAGCGCGATGTGACCGACGAAGACATCATCAACTGGATGATGATCCCGCTGTGTCTGGAAACCGTGCGTTGCCTGGAAGACGGCATCGTTGAAACCGCAGCCGAGGCCGATATGGGTCTGGTCTACGGTATTGGCTTCCCGCTGTTCCGTGGCGGCGCTCTGCGCTACATCGATTCGATCGGTGTTGCAGAGTTCGTGGCCCTGGCTGATCAGTACGCTGAACTGGGCGCGCTGTACCACCCGACTGCGAAGCTGCGTGAAATGGCCAAAAACGGCCAGAGCTTCTTCGGTTAAGCGCCCCATTAGAGTGAGAGTGAAATTATGAGCTTGAATCCTAGAGACGTGGTGATTGTAGACTTCGGTCGCACCCCGATGGGCCGCTCCAAGGGTGGCATGCACCGCAACACCCGTGCTGAAGACATGTCTGCGCACCTGATCAGCAAAGTGCTGGAGCGCAACAGCAAGGTCGACCCGAGCGAAGTGGAAGACGTGATCTGGGGCTGCGTAAACCAGACCCTGGAGCAGGGCTGGAACATCGCGCGCATGGCGTCGCTGATGACCCAGATCCCGCACACCTCTGCAGCGCAGACCGTGAGCCGTCTGTGCGGTTCGTCCATGAGCGCCCTGCACACTGCTGCACAAGCGATCATGACCGGCAACGGTGACGTGTTCGTGGTTGGCGGCGTCGAGCATATGGGCCACGTGAGCATGATGCACGGCGTTGACCCTAACCCGCATATGTCGCTGTACGCGGCAAAAGCCTCGGGCATGATGGGTTTGACCGCTGAAATGCTGGGCAAGATGCATGGCATCACCCGTGAGCAGCAGGATGCATTTGCTGTGCGTTCTCACCAGCTCGCCCACAAGGCGACGGTAGAAGGCAAGTTCAAGGATGAAATCATCCCGATGCAGGGTTACGACGAAAACGGCTTCCTTAAAGTTTTCGACTACGATGAAACCATTCGTCCAGATACCACCCTGGAAAGCCTGGCGGCGTTGAAACCTGCGTTCAACCCTAAAGGCGGTACCGTGACGGCGGGCACTTCGTCGCAAATCACCGATGGCGCTTCGTGCATGATCGTGATGTCGGCCCAGCGTGCAAAAGACTTGGGTCTTGAGCCGCTGGCAGTGATCCGCTCGATGGCAGTTGCCGGTGTGGACCCTGCGATCATGGGCTATGGTCCAGTACCGGCTACGCAAAAAGCGCTGAAGCGTGCGGGCTTGAATATGGCCGATATCGACTTCATCGAGCTCAACGAAGCTTTCGCTGCACAGGCCCTGCCAGTGCTGAAAGATCTGAAAGTGCTCGACAAGATGAATGAGAAGGTTAACCTGCACGGCGGTGCCATAGCACTGGGTCACCCATTTGGTTGTTCGGGTGCGCGTATTTCCGGCACTTTGCTCAATGTAATGAAGCAAAATGGCGGCACTTTCGGGTTGTCCACCATGTGCATTGGTCTTGGCCAGGGCATTGCCACCGTCTTCGAACGCGTCTAAGCGTTGCGTTGATGGAAGCCGGGGCCTTGTGCCCCGGTTTTTGTTTTTAAGCGTGTTTATTTTTTTTATTTGCAGAGGGGCCGCAACATGCCGCTACAACCTGGGCTCTATCAGCACTACAAAGGTCCGCAATATCGGGTATTCAGCGTGGCTCGCCACTCCGAAACCGAAGAGGATGTAGTGTTTTATCAAGCCCTGTATGGCGATTACGGCTTTTGGGTACGCCCGCTGAGCATGTTTCTGGAGTCGGTCATCGTCGAGGGCGAACAGGTCCCGCGCTTTGCACTGATTCAGGTCGAACCCAGCCTTTTTTCCCGGCCATAAGGCAAGGTCGCGCAGAACCCTGTGCTTGACCTCACCTTGTAGCCACTATATATAGCGGTGCCGCGTCAGGCGCGAACCGCCTTTCACTTCTAGAATTCAGGAATTTTCTGATCCATGGGCAAATCGCTGGTCATTGTGGAATCCCCGGCTAAGGCCAAGACCATCAACAAGTACTTGGGTAACGAGTACGTGGTGAAGTCGAGTATCGGCCATATCCGAGACCTGCCCACCAGCGGTTCGGCTAGCGCCAGCAAAGAACCGGCTGCCAAGCGTGGCAAGGCAGCGGCGGGCGAAGCGCCGGCCCTGTCGCCAAAAGAGAAGGCTCAGAAGCAGCTGATCTCGCGCATGGGTGTGGACCCCGAACATGGCTGGAAAGCCAAGTACGAGATCCTGCCAGGCAAGGAAAAGGTCATCGAAGAGCTGCGCCGGCTCGCCAAGGATGCTGACACCATCTATCTCGCAACCGACTTGGATCGCGAGGGGGAAGCCATTGCCTGGCACCTGCGCGAAGCCATCGGTGGTGATGACAGCCGCTACAAGCGCGTGGTGTTCAACGAAATCACCAAAAAGGCGATCCAGGAAGCCTTCTCCAAGCCGGGCGAGCTGGACATCAACCGTGTTAACGCCCAGCAGGCCCGCCGCTTTCTCGATCGCGTAGTGGGTTACATGGTTTCACCGCTGCTGTGGGCCAAGGTTGCCCGTGGTCTGTCGGCAGGCCGTGTGCAGTCGGTAGCGGTAAAACTGGTGGTTGAGCGCGAGCGCGAAATTCGTGCGTTCAACCCTGAAGAGTACTGGGAAATTCACGCCGACCTTGGCACTGCCAAGGGTGCCAAGGTGCGCTTCGACGTCGCCCGTGAAAAAGGCGAGGCCTTCAAGCCGCTTAACGAAACCCAGGCCATGGCTGCGCTGGAGAAGCTCAAAGCTTCGAACTACAGCATCGTCAAGCGTGAAGACAAGCCGACCAGCAGCAAGCCGTCTGCGCCCTTCATTACCTCCACCCTGCAACAGGCCGCGAGCAATCGTTTGGGCTACGGGGTGAAGAAAACCATGATGATGGCCCAGCGTTTGTATGAAGCTGGCTACATCACGTATATGCGTACTGACTCCACCAACCTCTCGGCTGATGCGGTCGAGATGGCGCGTACTTATATTGAAGGCGAGTTCGGCGCGTCGTACCTGCCGCCGGCCCCCAACGTGTACAGCAGCAAGGAAGGCGCACAGGAGGCTCACGAAGCGATTCGTCCTTCTGACGTAAACATGCACCCGAGCAAGCTTACGGGCATGGAGCGCGACGCTGAGCGCCTTTACGAGCTGATCTGGCGCCAATTCGTGGCGTGCCAGATGCTGCCGGCCAAATACCTGTCGACCACCGTCACTGTGGCGGCCGGTGATTTTGAGCTGCGTGCCAAGGGCCGCATCCTCAAATTCGACGGTTACACCCGCGTGATGCCGCAAATTGCCAAGCCGGGCGACGACGATGTGCTGCCGGACATGGTCCAGGGCGACGTACTGAAATTGATCGAGCTCGACCCGAGCCAGCACTTCACCAAGCCGCCTGCGCGATACTCTGAAGCGAGCCTGGTTAAAGAGATGGAAAAACGCGGTATCGGTCGTCCTTCGACCTACGCTGCGATTATCGGGACCATTCAGGATCGTGGTTACGTGGCGCTGCATAACCGCCGCTTCTACTCCGAAAAAATGGGCGACATCGTTACCGAGCGCTTGTCCGAGAGCTTCTCTGACCTGATGGACTACGGCTTTACGGCCGGTATGGAAGAGAACCTCGATGACGTGGCTCACGGTGAGCGCGACTGGAAGAACGTGCTGGACGAGTTCTACGGCGACTTCAAGAAGAAGCTCGAAGTAGCGGCTGCGCCGGATGGCGGGATGCGGGCCAACCAGCCTGTGATGACCGATATTCCTTGTAAGGAATGCGGTCGTCCGATGCAGATTCGTACGGCTTCGACCGGTGTGTTCCTGGGTTGCTCCGGTTACAGCCTGCCGCCGAAAGAGCGTTGCAAGGCCACGGTCAATCTGGTGCCGGGTGACGAAATCGCTGCGGACGACGAAGGCGAATCCGAATCCCTGGTGTTGCTGGGCAAGCACCGCTGCCCGATTTGCAGCACGGCGATGGATGCTTACCTGCTGGATGAGAAGCACAAGCTGCACATCTGCGGTAACAACCCGGATTGTGTTGGCTACGAAATTGAAGAAGGCAACTACCGCATCAAGGGCTATGAAGGCCCAAGCCTTGAGTGCGACAAGTGCGGCAGCGAGATGCAGCTCAAAACCGGCCGTTTCGGCAAGTTCTTTGGCTGCACCAATGCCGAATGCAAAAACACCCGTAAATTGCTGAAAAGCGGTGAAGCGGCGCCGCCGAAAATGGACCCGGTGAAAATGCCGGAGCTCAAGTGCGAAAAGGTAAACGACACGTATATCCTGCGTGACGGTGCTTCGGGGTTGTTCCTGGCGGCGAGCCAGTTCCCGAAAAACCGTGAAACCCGTGCGCCGTTGGTGATCGAGATTGTTCCGCACAAGGACGAGATAGATCCCAAGTACCACTTCCTGTGTGACGCGCCGAAGAAAGACCCGGATGGCCGTCCGGCTGTGATTCGCTACAGTCGCAAAACCAAAGAGCAGTACGTGCAGACTGAAGTCGAGGGCAAGCCAACGGGCTGGCGTGCGTTCTTCGACGGCAAGAGCTGGAAGGTTGAAGACAAGCGTAAAGAAAAAGACGCTTGATTTAAGCTGACCGCTTAACAAAAACCGCGCAAGGGCTGCATGCCTTGCGCGGTTTTTTTGTTTTCGTGGTTGTTGGTAGCCGCTGAGGAGCGCAGCGAGGCTGCGATCGGCTGCGCAGCAGTCGCCAAACCGTTCAGCGGGGACTTTCAGGTGCACTGTGATTTCCGATTTCGCGAGGATTTCATACTCGGACGCAGTCTCGCTGCGCTCCTCAGCGGCTACAAAGGGATTGCAGGAGAGCGGCCTGATCCCTGAGACTGCACAAATTGCCATCACTCATTTGCTGTGGAGCGCCCGCATGGCTCACGAACTCTATACCCGCACTAATCAGAAAATCTATTTCGCGGGCCTGGCCCTTGAGGCCATGAACAAGGCGAGCGAGGGTCGGGCCATGAATGCTCAGGCGCTGGTTCAGGCCGAACGTGAATCGGCGGTGTTTCATCTTTATGGCGCGTTGCTTGGGTTGTGCCATGAGATAGCCGGCTTTTATCGCCTGCCCCAGGCCAATGCACCTCGGGTCGAGTTGCTGCTTACCCGGCAAGTGCTGGAGGAGAAGGCAATCCCTGAACTGGCAGAGCTGGTTGAGCTGGCGCAGGCACCGCAGACCTGGCTGGCACAGTTGGTCGCGACCCATGCCGGGCTGTATCAACCGCTACAGGCGCCAAAGAAGGTCAAGGCGGATGTGTTCCAGCCATTGATCGTTGCGATCAACCTCGAAGACGAGGAGCCCCTGGAGTTGAGCCGCGAAACACTGGAAGAGTGGCGTCAGAACCTCAAAGGCCTGGCCATTCGGTTCCGTGATGGACTCAATGAGTGCTAAGGGTCTAAACCGAAACGGTACAGTCATTCATCAGTCTGTCAGCGAAAGCGCTACAGATCCCGGGAATTTTCCACGGGATGGCTGATATACTCCCGCGCTTTCGTGGAGAACAAATTTATATGCCAACGTCCTTTCTAGAAATTGTCGAGTTGCCAGACGGCCGCATCGAGTTGCGCCGTGCTGAGGACGAAGGGTCTTTGGTGACGCTGAACTTTTCTGAAGATGCCAAGGCGTTTCTTCAGGGTCAGCACGTAGAGGTGGCAAAAGCCATGCTCAGCGTTGGTGTGCAGATGGCGGGTCGACTGGCCGAAGGCGAGCTCGAAAAAGACGATGGGCCGCACGTTCTTCATTAAGCGGCCCTGACACGCGAGCCACAGCCAGGCTAGTGCGTTCTGCACTGGCCCTGTGGCGGCATCAGTTGTTTAGCCCAAACGAATATTCAAGCTTTGACCGTGCCCGGTGCGTGCTGCGCTGATCAACTGTTGGCGCGCAGCGCTGTTCAGCGGGTTGATCCAGCTCACCACAGTGTGGCTGCGCCCCAGACGCAACGCTTCGCAGGTGAGTTGCAAGGCGCTTTTATTGCCGTTGGGCTGTAGCAGCAGAATACGCTCGCGGTTCAGGCCGGCGTCGCGTAACCAGCTTTGGGTCAAGCTCGCAGGCGGTGCGATCAGTGTGAGCCAGCGGGCATTTTGTTGCTCGCTCAGTTCGCGCAGCATCGGGGCAAGCAGGTTAAGGCAGTTTCCGGCAGCACCGCGCAGCGACAGTTCACTGAAGACTTCAGGGTCGGCGCTCCAGGGTGATTCGAGCACGTCTTTGATCGCCGGGGTCATGGGTTGCGCCATGAACGCTTCGAACAGGGTGAGTTGTGCTGGCAGCGGTGTGTGTGGGAACTGCATGACGCCTCCTTTAACGGCGAATAACGCCAACGCTCAAGCCTTCAATGACCAGTTCCTGATCCTTGAGATTGACTTCAATCGGGGCGAAGTCAGGGTTCTCGGCGATTAGCCAGACCTTGTTGCCTTCACGCTTGAAGCGTTTTACCGTCACTTCGTCGTCGATACGGGCCACCACGATCTGGCCGTTTCGGGCTTCGCGACAGGTATGAACAGCAAGCAGGTCGCCATCGAAGATGCCGACGTCTTTCATGCTCATGCCCTGTACCCGCAGCAGGTAATCGGCTCGCGGATGGAAGAAGGTCGGGTTGATGTTGCACGACTCTTCGACATGCTCCTGCGCCAGGATCGGGGCACCTGCAGCGACGCGGCCGATGATGGGAAGCGTGGACTCGTCGGACTTGGCCTCGAAGCCGGGGATGCGAATGCCGCGCGACGCCCCTGGGGTCATCTCGATGGCACCCTTGCGGGCAAGGGCCTTGAGGTGTTCTTCGGCTGCGTTGGGGGACTTGAAGCCCAGCTCCTGTGCGATCTCGGCACGGGTGGGCGGGTATCCGTTGTCTTCCAGGCATCGCTTGATGAAGGCCAGGATCTCTGCTTGGCGTGGCGTCAGTTTTAGCATGTTGATCGCTCTGTCTTTTTATACAGTGACTGGGATTATATACAGTGAAGGCTTATTGGCAATCACCCATTTCCGGCAGTCCGCTGGACGGTCGTCAATAAGCTGCGCGGCCCGTACTTTATCAGGTGGGGTGTTGCCGGCCGGGGCTGTGGTTAAATGCGAAACCACACGGTCGTAAAACGAATACGTCATCTTGACTTTTTACAATCTGAAACGTATGTTTCAAACAGGTGTTTAAATGCTTGTCAGGCGGAGTAGTCATGGCCCAGTCGGAAACCGTTGAACGTATCCTTGATGCTGCTGAGCAGCTGTTCGCGGAAAAAGGGTTTGCCGAAACCTCATTACGGCTGATTACCAGTAAAGCCGGGGTTAACCTGGCGGCGGTCAATTACCATTTCGGTTCTAAGAAAGCGCTGATTCAGGCGGTTTTTTCACGTTTTCTGGGGCCTTTTTGCGCCAACCTTGATCGTGAGCTGGAGCGCCGCCAGGCCAGGCCGGAGAACCGTCCGAGCCTGGAAGAGCTACTGGAAATGCTGGTCGAGCAGGCGCTGGTGATTCAGCCCCGAAGCGGGAATGACCTGTCGATTTTCATGCGCTTGCTGGGCCTGGCTTTCAGTCAGAGCCAGGGGCACTTGCGCCGTTACCTCGAAGACATGTACGGCAAAGTGTTCCGTCGCTATATGTTGCTGGTCAACGAAGCGGCCCCGCAGATCCCGCCTATAGAGCTGTTCTGGCGCGTGCACTTCATGCTTGGCGCGGCGGCCTTCAGCATGTCGGGGATCAAGGCGTTGCGTGCCATTGCCGAGACCGATTTTGGCGTCAACACCTCCATCGAGCAGGTGATGCGTCTGATGGTGCCGTTCCTTGCAGCCGGCATGCGCGCTGAAAGTGGCGTCAGTGATCCGGCAATGGCCAGTGCCCAGCTTCGCCCCCGCACCAAAACCGCACCGGCTGCCGCCAAGGTTTGACCTGCTGCAGGTGGGCGTGGCAGCTCAGTTCCGCTAAGCTAGCTGCCATGCCTAGCCCTGACTTGTTCCCGTCTGTCGATACGCCGCTGCCTCTCTCGTGCGCGGCGTGCATCGCTGTGCTCGCGCATTCTTTCCGGGTAACAAGCGCTTTTTCTCTTAAGGATTTCCCATGAACTGTGCCTTGCAAGGCTCCTTGATGGTGGACGTCGCCGGTACTTGGCTGACGGCTGAAGATCGGCAATTGCTGCGCCAGCCTGAAGTGGGCGGATTGATCATTTTTGCGCGCAATATCGAGCACCCGCGCCAGGTGCGTGAGTTGAGTGCGTCGATTCGTGCATTGCGTCCGGACTTGCTGCTGGCGGTCGATCAGGAAGGCGGCAGGGTGCAGCGCCTGCGTCAGGGCTTTGTACGCCTGCCCGCCATGCGCGCCATTGCCGATAACCCGAATGCCGAGTACCTGGCCGAGCAATGTGGCTGGATCATGGCCACGGAAGTTTTGGCTGTGGGGCTGGACTTGAGCTTTGCCCCGGTACTGGATCTGGATTACCAGCGCAGTGCCGTGGTGGGCAGCCGTTCGTTCGAGGGTGACCCCGAGCGTGCCGCCACACTGGCCGGTGCCTTTATTCGCGGGATGAATGATGCAGGCATGGCTGCTACCGGTAAGCATTTTCCGGGGCACGGGTGGGCTGAAGCTGATTCTCACGTTGCCATCCCGACTGATGAGCGCAGCCTTGAGCAGATACGTGCCCATGACCTGGTGCCATTTGCCCGTCTGAGCAAACAGCTGGCTGCCGTGATGCCCGCTCACGTGATTTACCCGCAAGTTGACAGCCAGCCCGCGGGTTTTTCCCGTCGCTGGTTGCAGGATATCTTGCGCGGCGAACTGCAATTTGACGGTGTGATTTTCAGTGATGACCTGTCCATGGCCGGTGCGCATGTGGTGGGTGATGCCGCGAGTCGGATTGAAGCGGCCCTGTCGGCCGGTTGCGACATGGGGTTGGTGTGCAACGACCGTGCGGCGGCAGAACTGGCACTCAGTGCCGCGCAGCGCTTGAAAGTCACGCCTTCGCCGCGGATCGCCCGCATGCGCGGTCAGGCCTGGGCCAGCACCGACTATCGCCAGAGCCCGCGCTGGCTGGTGGCAATGGGTGCACTCAAAGACGCTCAACTAATTGATTAAGGGCAGGACTCAATGACGGTTTACGCAATTATCGGTGGTACAGGCCTGACTCAGCTTGAAGGGTTGACCATCAGCCGTTCGCTGGCCTTGGATACGCCTTATGGCCCGACTTCGGCAGATATCCAGATCGGTGAGTTTGGCGGGCGCGAAGTGTTGTTTCTGGCGCGTCATGGCCACCCGCACCGCGTGCCGCCGCATCAGGTCAACTACCGCGCCAACCTGTGGGCTTTAAAGCAGGCGGGGGCCGAGGCGATCCTGGCGGTCAATGCCGTTGGCGGAATTCATATGGCGATGGGCACCGGGCATTTTTGTGTGCCGCATCAACTGATCGACTACACCAGTGGTCGTGAGCACACCTATTTCGCCGGTGATCTGGAGCACGTGACCCACATCGACTTCAGCTATCCCTACACCGAGTCGTTGCGTGAGCAGTTGATCGGCGCACTGGCGGCTGAGGGTTGTTCCTACAGCAGTCATGGTGTGTATGCGGCGACTCAAGGCCCGCGTCTTGAGACGGTGGCGGAAATCGCTCGCCTTGAGCGTGACGGTTGCGACATCGTGGGCATGACCGGTATGCCGGAAGCGGCTCTGGCCCGTGAGCTGGAGCTGGATTACGCGTGCCTGGCGCTGGTGGTCAACCCGGCTGCGGGCAAGTCGACAGCCATCATCACCATGGCCGAAATCGAGCAGGCGCTGCATGACGGCATGGGCAAGGTCAAAGCGACACTGGCGGGGGTGCTGGCGGGCTGATTAAGTCCGTAGCAGCTGCCGAAGAAACGAGGCTGCGTTCGGCGGCGAAGTCGTCGTAAATCCTGCATGGGCGGCTTATCTGAAACACCGCGTTATCTGACTTCACGATGGCTGCGCCGCCGAACGCAGCCTCGCGGAGCTCGGCAGCTGCTACAGAATCAAGCCGCAGGCTGCGTCAGTTTTCAGCGCTTTTCGGTTTTTGGCGGCAGCGGCGCAAACAGGGCGTCGATGTCGTCGTCCTTCAGTTTCCAGTCTCCGGCACTTCGGCCATCCAGAATTCCTGCCGCCAAATCCGATTTTTCCTGTTGCAAGTGCTGGATTTTCTCTTCCACGGTGCCGCGGGCAATCATCTTGTACACAAACACCGGTTTTTCCTGGCCGATGCGGTAGGCGCGGTCGGTGGCCTGGTTTTCAGCTGCCGGGTTCCACCACGGATCGTAGTGAATCACGGTGTCGGCTTCGGTCAGGTTCAAGCCCACGCCGCCCGCCTTGAGGCTGATCAGGAAGATTTGCAGCGTACCGCTCTGGAAGTCCTTGACCGGCGTACGGCGGTCGCGGGTTTGCCCGGTCAGGATCGCGTAGCGCACTTTGCGTTTTTTCAGTTCGATTTCGATTAATCCGAGCATCGAGGTGAATTGCGAAAACAGCAGGATGCGTCGACCTTCGGCAAAGAGCTCATCGAGCATCAGCATCAAGCTGTCGAGCTTGCCCGAGGAGCTGCCTTTTTTGGGCGGGGTGTCGCTGACCAGCCTCAGGTCGCAACACACCTGGCGCAATTTCAGCAGGGCTTCCAGGATGATGATCTGGCTGCGGCCGACGCCTTTGCGGGTGATTTCGTCGCGTACTTTCTTGTCCATCGCCAGGCGCATGGTTTCGTATACGTCGCGCTGCGCCTCGTTGAGGTCGACCCAATGGATGATCTCGGTCTTGGGTGGCAGTTCGGTAGCGACTTGTTCTTTGGTGCGGCGCAGTAAAAACGGTTTGATCCGTGCGTTGAGGTGCTGCAGGCGTTCGTCGTTGCCCTGGCGTTCGATGGGTACCCGGTAGTCGCGGTTGAAAGCTTTGACGTCGCCCAGCCAGCCCGGAAGCAGGAAGTGGAACAATGACCATAGTTCGCCCAGGTGATTTTCCAGCGGGGTGCCGCTCAGGCACAGGCGTTGGCGCGCAACCAGCTCGCAGGCCGCCTGGGTGGCCTTGCTGTTGGGGTTTTTGATGTACTGCGCTTCGTCCAGCACCAGCATGTGCAGGGGGATTTTGGACAGGTGATCGATGTCCTTGGGCAGTAGGGCGTAGGTGGTCAGGACCACGTCATAGTCGTTGATATGTTCAAAGTGTTTTTTACGGGTGGCGCCATACAGGGCCAGCACTTTGAGCTGCGGAGTAAAGTGCGCCGCCTCGTCGAGCCAGTTGGGGATCAGGCTGGTGGGCATGACCACCATGGCCGGGCGATCAAGGCGCCCGGCATTTTTTTCGCACAGGATATGCGCCAGGGTTTGCAGGGTTTTACCCAGGCCCATGTCGTCGGCAAGAATCCCGCCGACTTCAAGCTGGCGCAGGGACTGCATCCAGCTCAGCCCTTCGAGCTGGTAGGGCCGCAGGTTGGCATTGAGCCCTTCGGGGGGCTGGATGCTGAAGTCTTTGATGTCACGCAGGCGCTGGGCAAAGCCGCGGATCTGCTCGCCACCCTCCCAGCGCAAGGGCAGGGCGTCCAGTGCGTTAAGGCGCGGTGCGTCGGCGCTTTTGATCCGCAGTGCAGTGGCGTCGGGCTCGCCCAGGTAAAACTCGTCCAGGGTTGCGAGCACCGGTTTCAGTCGGCCGTAAGGCAGGGCCACTTGTAGTGGGCCCTGACCGCTGTTGGCCGTGGCCGGGATGTTCACCAGGATCAGTTCGTCATCGCGCCGGCGGGCGAGTTTTTCCGGGTTGAGCATGTCGCTGTGGGAGCGCATCAGGTTCAGCAGTATGGGCAGCAGGCTCAAGTGCTGGCCGTTGACGATAATCCCCAGCTCCAGATCGAACCAGTCGCGTTCAGGGGCTTCATCGACAGTGGCGTACCAGTCTTCAACCGGGGTCAGGTCAAAGCCGAAACCTTCATCGATCTGCAGCTCCCAACCCTGCTCACGCAGGCCGGACATCTGGTTGAGCGTGAAATTGAGCCAGGCACTGTCGTTGACCAGTTCAAACAGCTCGCCGGCACTTTCGGGCAAAGCCTTGCTCTGGCGGGTGGCAATCTTGAACCCCAGGCTGCGCAGTTGTTCGCGGTAGAGGTTTTCAACGTCCGGCTGGCGTTTGATCCGCAGGGTCTGGTGCTCTTGGCGCAGCAGGATATCGGCGTTCTTTTGCCCGCTGACGTACTGGTCCAGGTAGTTGAATGACAAGGCGGCGCGGTGCTGGATATAGCGTTGCATCTTGCCGTTGCGCGGTTCGAAGGCGCTGAACTCGGCACTGGCCAGCCACAGACGCGGCACCGGTCGTACATCTTCGACCAGTTGCTCGGGCAGGTTGGCGGGGCGACGTGAGTCGAGCACGGCCTGGAGTTTTTCCAGAAGCTCGGCGTCCTGGGCAGCGGCAGGGTAGTTCAAGGTATCTTCAATCTTCAGTAAGACGGCAGCGGTGTGTTTGCAGTGGGTGCGCACCGGGCAGGTACAGGTCGCGTCCACCAAAAGCAGGGTGCCTTTGGCGGACTCGCGCAGGTGAATGGTCTGGCGATAGGTGTTCTCGCCTGAGCCCTGGCAACTGGCGGTGATCATGCTATCGCCGATCTGGACCAGCCTGACGCGGTTCTCCTTGGCGTAGCGGCGGCCACGCTCAAGGCTTTGTTCTTTGAATCGACTGACCCACGTCGGCGCAAGGGGCTTGGTCAGTCGTGGGGTCAGGCTCACAGGCATGGGGATTTCATTTCATGGTCATCTGGAAGACTTCGGCGTCAGGCGCTCAAACAGCGCCTCAATGGTATTGAAGCGTTCTTCCGGCCGTTCCATTGGCACCATGAACTTGAACAGGGTCGCCCCCTCGAATTTGTAGCGGCTGGGTTGGCCTTGGATCAATTTGATCAGCACCATCGGATCAACCGGGGTGTCGGCGGCGAACTCGATCCGCCCGCCTTGTGGGCCGGCATCGACCTTTTTGATCCCCAGTTGCTCGGCCTGCAATTTGAGCAGGGTGATGCGCACCAGATTTTTGGTCGGCTCCGGGAGCAGGCCAAAGCGGTCGATCATCTCGACCTGCAGATCCTTGAGGCCTTCCTCATCGGCAGCCGAGGCAATGCGTTTGTAGAGGATCAGTCGGGTGTGTACATCGGGCAGGTAGGCCTCGGGAATCAGGGCCGGCACGCGCAGGTTGATTTCCGGCCCGCCGCCCAGCGGCTGGTCGAGGTTGGGCTGCTCGCCCTTGCGGATCGACTTGACCGCGCGCTCGAGCATTTCCATGTACAGGGTAAAACCGACTGCCTGGATCTGGCCGCTTTGGCCGTCCCCCAACAGCTCGCCCGCGCCACGGATTTCGAGGTCGTTGGTGGCCAGTACAAAACCAGCGCCCAGGTCCTGGGTGTTGGCGATGGCCTCCAGGCGCTTTTGGGCGTCCCCGGTAATTTGCTGGCGCGGCGGTGTCAGCAGGTAGGCGTAGGCCTGGTGGTGGCTGCGTCCGACGCGGCCGCGCAACTGGTGAAGCTGGGCCAGGCCGAACTTGTCAGCGCGGTCGATGATGATGGTGTTGGCACTCGGCACGTCGATGCCGGTCTCGATGATGGTCGAGGCGATCAGCACGTTGAAGCGCTTGTGATAGAAGTCGCTCATCACCTGTTCGAGTTCGCGTTCGCGCATCTGGCCGTGGCCGATGCCGATCCGTGCTTCCGGTACCAGCTCGGCCAGTTCGGCAGCGCATTTCTCGATGGTCTTGACGTCGTTGTGCAGGTAGTAAACCTGCCCGCCGCGCAGCAACTCACGCAGCAGCGCCTCTTTGACCGTGCTTTTGTTCTGTTCCATGACAAAAGTGCGCACTGACAGCCGGCGCGCCGGCGGCGTGGCGATGATCGACAGGTCGCGCATGCCCGACACTGCCATGTTCAGCGTGCGCGGGATTGGCGTAGCAGTAAGGGTCAGAATGTCGACCTCGCTGCGCAGCGCCTTGAGCTGTTCTTTCTGGCGAACCCCGAACCGGTGTTCTTCGTCGATGATCACCAGGCCCAGATTCTTGATCTTGACGTCGTCTTGCAGCAGCTTGTGGGTGCCGATCACGATGTCGATCTTGCCTTCGGCCAGGTCGGCCACGGCGGCATTGATCTCTTTGGCGGACTTGAATCGGCTCATCACCTCAACGGTTACCGGCCAGTCGGCAAAACGGTCACGGAAGCTGTTGTAGTGCTGCTGGGCGAGCAGGGTGGTGGGTACCAGAATGGCGACCTGACGACCGCCATGCACGGCAATGAATGCAGCGCGCATGGCCACTTCGGTTTTGCCAAAACCCACGTCGCCGCACACCAGTCGATCCATTGGCTTGGGCGACAGCATGTCGGCGCGCACGGCTTCGATGGTGGTTTGCTGGTCCGGGGTTTCTTCAAACGGGAAGCCGGCACTGAAGGTGGCGTAATCAGCCTTCGGATCGGCGAACGCATAGCCTTCGCGGGCGGCGCGACGGGCATAAATGTCGAGCAGCTCGGCCGCCACGTCACGCACTTGTTCGGCAGCTTTGCGCTTGGCCTTTTGCCAGGTTTCCGAGCCCAGGCGGTGCAGCGGCGCCAGCTCGTCATCGCTGCCGGTGTAGCGGGCGATCAGGTGCAGGTTGGCCACGGGCACGTAGAGCTTGGCGCCCTCGGCGTACTCCAGGGTCAGGAATTCGGCCACCTGGTTGTCGACTTCCAGTGTCGCCAGCCCTTGATAGCGGCCCACGCCGTGGTCGATGTGGACCACAGGCGCGCCTTCGCGCAGTTCGGTGAGGTTCTTGATGACCGCATCGTTGTTGGCGTCAGTGCGTTTTTCGCGGCGCCGACGCTGCATCACGCGTTGGCCGAACAGCGGGCTTTCGGCGATCAGTGCCAGCGCCGGATCGTCCAGTAGCAGGCCTTCATCCAGGGGGGCAATGGTGATTGCCAGGCGGTGCTTGCTGGCGACGAAATCGGGCCAGCTATCGACGGTTTTTGGCCGCAGTTTGAGGCGTTCGAGCAGTTCGAGCAGCACTTCGCGGCGACCGGCCGATTCGGCGGTAAACAGCACGCGGCCATCAAACTGCTCAAGAAAACCGGACAGGGCAGCCAGCGGCTGATTGGCCTTGGCCTCAATCGCCAGATTCGGCAATGGCTGTGCCGGGAAGCGTTCGCGGCTGCTGCCGGTGTCGACGTCGTCCTGGCTGACCACTACCCGTGGCCAGTTTTTCAGGCGGGCGAAGCAGTCATCCACCGGCAGGAACAGCTCGGCAGGCGGCAGTAGCGGGCGCGACGGGTCGATGCGGCGCTCTTCATAGCGGTTGCGCACGTCAGACCAGAAATTCTCGGCTGCCTGTTCGATACCCGGCAGCGAGAACACTTGCGTGTCCCCCGGCAGGTAGTCGAACAGGGTCGAGGTTTCATCGAAAAACAGCGGCAGGTAGTACTCGATGCCCGCGGGTGTGATCCCGCTGGTCAAGTCCTGAAAGATCGGGCAGCGCCGGAAGTCGACATCAAAGCGCTCACGGAAGCGGGCCTTGAAGCGGGTCACGGCGTCTTTTTGCAGCGGAAACTCGCGAGCCGGCAGCAGGCGTACCGATTCGACCTTGTCGATGGAGCGCTGGTTTTCCGGGTCGAAGGTGCGCAGGGTCTCGATTTCGTCGTCGAACAGGTCGATCCGGTACGGCAGCTTGCTGCCCATCGGGAACAGATCGATCAGCGCGCCACGTACCGCGAACTCGCCATGCTCATAAACCGTATCGACGCAGCGATAACCGCTGGCCTCAAGCCGGGTGCGCATCTGCTCCACATCCAGCTTCTGGCCGATATCCAGCACCAGGCTGCTGCCGAGCAGAAACTTGGTGGGGGCCAGGCGATGTAGGGCGGTAGTTATGGGCACTACCAAAACGCCATGACTCAGCTCCGGCAGCCGGTACAGGCTGGCGATGCGCTGGGAAATGATGTCCTGGTGCGGCGAGAACAGGTCGTAGGGCAGGGTTTCCCAGTCCGGGAAGTGCAGCACCGGTAACTGGGGCGCAAAGAACCTCAGTTCTTGCTCCAGGCGTTCAGCGCTCTGGCTGTCGGCGGTCAGGAGCAGGGTGAAGCGCTTGGCGGCGCTGGCGGCCTCGGCAATCGCGAGGCTCAGGGCGGCACCGGGCAGGTTGCCCCAGTGCTGTTTGCCTGCCGTGGCAGGGAGTTTCGGTAGACGCAGGACGGGCACGGAAGGTTGAGCTCCAAGCGTTGCGACAAAGTCGGCAATTGTAACGGGCCAAGGGGCTGGCTGTCAGTTGCAGTCTTTAAGCCGTGTTGAAATCAGCGTGTGAAATAGAACATGAGGGCGCCAGAGGGGTTGCGCAAGGGCAGGAGGCCCATGAAAAAGCAGATGTTAAAAAATTATTCGCCTATATTTACGGGTGCTTAATCGTTTCAGTAACAGTGTGTGACAGGCGTGCATTGCCCCTGCATGGGTGCGGCGGCATAATGTAGCCCCTTTTTTCAGCCCCTACATGTGGAAGGTTCCCGTGACTCAGAAGCCCGACCAGTGTCTTGGTGAGTGGATCGATCGTGAAGCACTCGCAGAAGCGATGATCCCGCTTATCGGTCAGCTTTACCGCAATAACAACGTGGTGAGCTCGATCTATGGCCGCAGCCTGATCAACCGTTCTGTCATTGCGATTCTCAAGGCTCACCGCTTTGCTCGCCATCGTCAGTCCGATGACATCGAATTGTCCGTGCACGAAACTTTCCCGCTGCTCAAGGCAATGAGCGAGCTCAAGCTCGGCGCTGCTTCGGTAGACCTGGGCAAGCTGGCCGTCAAGTTCAAGGCCGAAGGCAATGGCCGCACGGCTGAGCAGTTCGTACGCGAAGAGCTGGCCGATGTTGTAGGTCAGCAAAACGCTTCCCCACGTAAAGGCACTGACGTTGTGCTGTACGGCTTCGGTCGTATCGGCCGTCTGCTGGCGCGCATCCTGATCGAAAAAACCGGTGGTGGCGACGGTCTGCGTCTGCGTGCCATTGTCGTGCGCAAAGGCGCCGACAACGATCTGGTCAAGCGTGCAAGCCTGCTGCGTCGTGACTCGGTTCATGGCCCGTTTGATGGCACCATCGTTGTAGATGAAGCCAACAACACCATCACCGCCAACGGCAACCTGATCCAGGTGATCTACGCGAAGAACCCTACCGAGGTGGATTACACCCAGTACGGCATTCAGAACGCGCTGCTGGTGGACAACACCGGTGTGTGGCGTGACGCCGAAGGCCTGGGCCAGCACTTGCAGTGCCCTGGTATCGACCGCGTTGTGTTGACCGCGCCTGGCAAAGGCAAGCTGAAGAACATCGTTCACGGCATCAACCACGGCGAAATCACCGCAGACGACAAGATCGTTTCGGCAGCATCCTGCACCACCAACGCCATCGTGCCGGTGCTCAAGGCTGTCAACGACAAGTTCGGCATCGTCAACGGTCACGTTGAAACGGTTCACTCGTACACCAACGACCAGAACCTGATCGACAACTTCCACAAGGGCGATCGCCGTGGCCGTAGCGCCGCGCTGAACATGGTGATCACCGAGACCGGTGCTGCTACCGCTGCTGCCAAGGCTTTGCCTGAGCTGGCCGGCAAGCTGACCGGTAACGCGATCCGCGTTCCGACGCCTAACGTGTCGATGGCCATTCTCAACCTGAACCTTGAGAAGCCGGCTACCCGTGAAGAAATGAACGAGTACCTGCGTCACATGGCGCTGCACTCCGATCTGCACAAGCAAATCGACTTCGTGAGCTCGCTGGAAGTGGTTTCCACTGACTTCGTGGGTTCGCGTCACGCTGGTGTAGTGGATGCTGAAGCCACTATCTGCAATGACAACCGCGTTGTTCTGTACGTTTGGTACGACAACGAATTCGGTTACAGCTGCCAGGTAGTTCGCGTGATGGAAGACATGGCCGGGGTTAACCCGCCAGCGTTCCCACGCTAAGCAAGCGCCGCAACTGAAAACGCCCCGACTCGTCGGGGCGTTTTTGTGTGTGCAGTTCTGTAGCCGCTGACGAGGTACGAAGGCTGCGACGGGTTGCGCAGCGACCCCTGCTTTTAAGTTTCAAAGCGAAGGTCCTTCGGCCCTTGTCGCAGCCTGCGGCAGCGGCTACAGAAGCTGCTTCAGGCGTTACTCGGTACCGCCGATTGCGCCGTACGCAACGGGTGCTGATTGCCTCGGAACAACACCAGGGTCGCGATCAGCCCCAGCACTGCCGCGCCGGTCAGCCACAGGCCGGGTGCGGCCTTGTTACCCAGCACATGGATCAGGTAAGTGCAGGCCGCCGGGGTGAAGCCGCCGAAGGTTGCAGTCGCCAGGCTGTAGGCCAGCGAGAAACCTGTCGTACGCACTTCCACCGGCATTATTTCGGTCAGGGCCACTACCATGGCGCCGTTGTACGAGCCGTACAGGAACGACAGCCATAACTCGACGATCAGCAAGTGGCTGAAGCTCGGGTTGGCCACCAGCCACGACAGCGCAGGGTAGGCCGTCAGGATGGCGAGGATGGTCGCACCCAGCAGCAGTGGTTTGCGGCCGATCTTGTCAGACAGGGAGCCCATGACCGGCAGCCAGAAGAAATTCGACAGGCCAATGCACACGGTGACCAGCAGCGCGTCCAGATCCGACAGGTGCAGTTCGGACTTGCCGAAGGTCGGGGTGTAGGCCGTGATCAGGTAGAACGACACGGTGGTCATCACTACCAACGCCATGCCACCTAATACCAGGCCAAAGTTCTGACTGATCGAGCGAATGATTTCGCGCAGGGTAGGGTGATGTTTGCGAGCCTCGAACTCAGGGGTTTCCTCCATTGAGCGACGGATCACAAAAATCACCGGCACGATCATGCAGCCCAGCAGAAACGGGATGCGCCAGCCCCACTCACCCATCTCGTCCGGGCTGAGCCAGTGATTGAGGCCAACCCCCAGCAAGCCGGCGAACACCACGGCAGCCTGCTGGCTTGCGGATTGCCAGCTAACGAAGAAGCCCTTGCGTCCCGGTGTGGCGATTTCCGCCAGGTAGACCGACACGCCGCCCAGTTCCACACCTGCCGAAAAGCCTTGCAGCAGGCGGCCGAGTAATACCAGCAAGGGGGCTGCAACGCCCAGGGTGGCGTAGCCCGGAACGCAGGCAATCAGCACGGTGCCCATGGCCATCAGTGCGAGGGTAATGATCAGGCCTTTGCGGCGTCCATGACGGTCGATATAAGCGCCGAGGAAGATCGCACCCAGCGGGCGCATCAGGAAACCGGCACCGAAGGTGGCCAGGGCGAGCATCAATGATGCAAAAGCGCTATCGCTTGGGAAGAAGGTTTTGGCGATGGCCGTGGCGTAAAAGCCAAAGACCATAAAGTCGAACATCTCTAGGAAGTTACCGCTGACAACGCGAAAAATCGCCTTGCCCTTGCCCGTACTGGAGGCCATCAGAAATCACCCGCTCTTATCTGTTTTTATGCGTAATCCGTGTTTTTACTCGTCCACACTGCAAGATCAAGGCACACGCCGTTGCGCAAAACAGTTTTGTAACCATATGTGTATCAAAAGTTGTAGGCAACATTTGTTGGCGCTACACGGGCGGGTCAGGGCCTTTGCGCGAGCAAATCCCGGCGCAGTTTTTCGGGCAGGCCTTCGGGTGCCAGCCAGATCCCGAGGTAGGCCCGGGCCAGTTCATGGTTCTGGCTATTGAAAATCACCGTGCCATTGCGCTCGATGTTCAGGCCGCGTCGGGGGTTGTAGTCCAGGGCGTAGCGGTCCCCGCGTTTGATGTCGCCAAAACTCGATTGCAGTTTTTTTAGTGGCGCATCGAGGGTGGCCAGGGTGGTGGCGGGTTGTTGGCGCTTGAGGATGGTGTCAGACGCTTTGGTGATATCGGCATGGTCCAGGTCGCGCAAATAGAACAGCTCAAGTCGCAGGTCGCGTTGCTCGTTGAAGGCTTGTTGCGGGTTGACGTCGGGCTGGGTGAACAGGGCGGCGGCATAGATGTCAGCCCACAGGTAGGTCAGCACGATCTGGCCTTTGCGCTCCATGACGTGCGTGCCTTCTCGCCATTGTGCGGGGAAGTTGGCTTCTTTTATCGGCCCGGGCTCGGCTGCCTGGCCGGTGGCGCTGTACATCAGCAAAAGTACGATCAACATCTGGCGCATGGTGGATCGCTCTGATCGAGGGGTTGTTAAAGGGTATGTCAGTTTTACGATTAATGCGGGTTCCCCTGACCCGTAGCAGCCTTCGGCAGCTGCTACGCAGGTAGTCGTTTTACGTAATTCGATGTAGTGAACACAAAAATAGCCAACGACCAGACCAAGGGTTAATGTTCGCGGCGTTCAGGCTTCTATAGACTGTGCCCCACGTTTTGATCCTTCATGGCGCTGGCCGCGACATGATTTAGCCGCAAGTGCCCCAATGGGTGCTTCGGCCTGTTCTGAGGAGTACGCATGGCTGTCTACAACTACGACGTAGTGGTACTGGGTTCCGGCCCGGCAGGAGAAGGTGCGGCAATGAACGCCGCAAAAGCAGGGCGCAAGGTAGCGATGGTCGATAGCCGGCGTCAGGTCGGCGGCAACTGCACGCACTTGGGCACTATCCCGTCCAAAGCCTTGCGTCACTCCGTTCGCCAGATCATGCAGTTCAACACCAATCCGATGTTTCGGGCCATTGGCGAGCCGCGCTGGTTCTCGTTCCCGGACGTACTGAAAAGCGCCGAAAAAGTCATCTCCAAGCAGGTGGCTTCGCGCACGGGCTACTACGCCCGCAATCGAGTTGACCTGTTCTTCGGCACCGGCAGCTTCACCGACGACCAAACCATCGAAGTGGTCTGCGCCAATGGCGTAGTCGAAACCCTGATGGCCAAGCAGATCATTGTCGCCACCGGTTCGCGTCCGTATCGCCCGGCCGATATCGATTTCAACCACTCGCGTATCTACGATAGCGATACCATCCTGAGCCTGGGCCATACCCCGCGTAAGCTGATTGTTTACGGCGCTGGCGTAATCGGCTGCGAGTACGCGTCGATCTTCAGCGGTCTGGGTGTATTGGTCGAGCTGGTGGATAACCGCGAGCAACTGCTGAGCTTCCTCGATTCCGAGATATCGCAAGCGCTGAGCTACCACTTCAGCAACAACAACATCACCGTGCGCCACAACGAAGAGTACGAGCGGGTTGAAGGCGTCGAAAATGGCGTGATCCTGCACCTCAAGTCCGGCAAAAAGATCAAGGCGGATGCCTTGCTCTGGTGCAACGGTCGTACGGGCAACACCGATCAGCTGGGCCTGGAAAACATCGGCATCAAGGCCAATGGTCGCGGTCAGATCACGGTTGATGAGAACTATCGCACCACCGTGCCCAACATCTTTGCCGCAGGCGATGTGATCGGCTGGCCAAGCCTGGCCAGTGCGGCGCATGACCAGGGTCGTTCGGCAGCGGGCAGCATCGTGGATAACGGCAGCTGGCGCTTCGTCAATGATGTGCCGACCGGCATCTACACCATTCCCGAGATCAGCTCGATCGGCAAGAACGAGCAGGAGCTGACTCAGGCCAAAGTGCCGTACGAAGTGGGCAAGGCGTTTTTCAAGAGCATGGCGCGGGCGCAGATTGCCGGCGAGCCTCAAGGCATGCTGAAGATCCTGTTTCACCGTGAAACCCTGGAAGTGCTGGGTGTTCACTGCTTCGGTTACCAGGCGTCAGAGATCGTGCACATCGGTCAGGCGATCATGAACCAGCCGGGTGAGCTCAATACCCTGAAGTACTTCGTCAACACCACGTTCAACTACCCGACCATGGCTGAAGCCTATCGGGTAGCTGCTTACGACGGTCTAAACCGGCTTTTTTGAGCGGCTCCGGCCGGTGGCCTGAGCCGGCCGGGGAGACCGATTTCAGCCATTCCCGAGGGTGGCAGTGGCCAAACCGGGAAAGTCTGTAATCAGGCTATCTACGCCGAAGTCGGCGAGCCTGCGCATCAGCGCAGGTTCGTTGACTGTCCACACCGACACATGCAAACCCTGGCGCTGGGCCTTTTCAAGGCGTTCAGGCGTGCAGAGTGTCCAGTTCAGCGCCAGCATCTGGCAGCCATAACTCTGTGCCACTTTTATCGGGTCAAGCCAGGCGTACTCGGCTACCAGTCCGCGAGACAAATCCGGGGTCAGTTCCAGCGCCGCCTTGAGCACTTCGCGAGAGCTTGAGGTAACGGTAACCTTGTCCATGATGCCGTGGCGCACAGCCATTTCACGAATGGCAAGTACGGTAGTCGCAGCGCGGGTACGTGATGCGCTTTTGACTTCCAGCTGCCAGTGTTCGAAATCGCACTTTTCAAACAGTTCCTCAAGACGGGGGATCGGGCACGGCTGCATCCAGCCCGGGCCGCCCTTGCGTGCGTCATAGGTCACCAGGTCGGCGGCAGTGTGTTCAATCACCTTGCCGCGCCGGTCGGTGGTGCGCTTGAGAGTGGGGTCGTGGATAACCATCAGCTCGCCATCTTTGGACAAGTGCAGGTCGAGTTCACAGCGACGGACACCATGCTTGAGGCATTGCTCAAAGCTGGCAAGAGTGTTTTCCGGTGCTTCGCCTTTGGCGCCGCGATGGCCATAAATCAGGGTCACAGTTACTCCTTGTCTCTACTCGGCTGCGGATTCGTGTTGTTCGCGGGCCAGGCGGCGTGCCTGCGCCTGCTTTTGCAAAATGTAGCGCGCCAACAGCTGGCGCTGCGCATCGGTGATGGATTCGAACTCGGTGTCGATTGTGTAGTGGTCATCTTGCGCCAGGCAGTTGACGACCCGGGCGCGCAGCAGCAAGCCCAGGGCTTGCGGCATCAGAACCAGCTTGACTGAAAGATGGCTGCCCGCCGGGCAGGGGTGCGGGTGCTGGAATGCGATGCCGCCTTCGGACAGTGTCACCGGTTGCAGCTCGCCGATCTCTCCCAGCACGGTTTGCGCGACGATCTGGCTGAGCAGGTCGACGCGTTTGTTCAGGGTTTTCAGGTAGCTGGACAGCGTGCGGTCACGCTCGCTGATCTGGCGCAGCAGGTGCTGGGACTCGAATTCGCACAGGTGTAATTCGCTGAGCAAATTGAACAATGGCGACGCATCCTGCAACACTTCGCCGCTCGCGGCTTCGGGGGCCGACAGCGGGGTTATTTCCAGTGCGATCGTATCCTCGATACGGTAGTATTCGCGGCGATCTGCGTCATTTAATGTCGACATGGCGAACCCGTGATGGCGGCTGTGGTCTGAGTGTAAAGCTGCTTATCAGGCCCCGCCACAAGGACGTCTTCTTTTCCCTCGAACAAGCCCCGACATGTTCAGACCTCTCTCTTTATTTATCGGCACGCGTTATACCCGTGCAAAGCGCCGCAATCATTTTGTGTCGTTCATTTCTCTGACTTCAATGATCGGACTCGCCCTCGGCGTGGTCGTGATGATTGTGGTGCTGTCGGTGATGAACGGCTTCGATCATGAGATGCGCACCCGCGTGCTGGGCATGGTGCCCCACGCGACCATCGTCGGCGATCAACCGATCAGCGACTGGCAAAGCCTGGCCGCCAGGGTCAAGCAAAACCCGAAAGTGGAGGCCGTGGCGCCGTTCACCCAGATGCAGGGTTTGCTGACCAATGACGGCAATGTGCAGAAGGTGCTGCTCAATGCCATCGACCCGGCGCAGGAGCGCAATGTCTCGATTATTGATCAGTTCATGCAGCAGGGGCAGCTGGATTCGCTGACCCCCGGCAGCTTCGGCATCATCATTGGCGACAAGGCCGCGAAGAAACTTGGCGTGGTTGTAGGCGACAAGCTGACGTTCGTCGCGCCGGAAGTCACGGTGACCCCGGCCGGCATGTTCCCGCGCATGAAGCGCTTCACCGTGCAGGGCATTTTCCATGTCGGCGCCGGTGAAATCGACGGTTATCTGGGCATCACCAACCTGCAGGACCTGGCGCGCTTGCAGCGCTGGAAACCCGATCAGGTGCAGGGGCTTCGGCTGAAGTTCGATGACCTGTTCGAGGCCCCGCGTACCGCATGGGAAATCGCCCAGCAGTTGGGTGAAAGCCAGTATTACGCCCGTGACTGGACCCGCACCCACGGCAACCTGTACCAGGCCATCCGCATGGAAAAAGCCATGATCGGCCTGCTGCTGTTGCTGATTGTGGCCGTTGCCGCGTTCAACATCATTTCCACGCTGGTGATGGTGGTCAATGACAAGAAAGGCGATATCGCCATCCTGCGCACACTGGGTGCCACGCCCGGCACGATCATGGCGATCTTTATGGTCCAGGGCACCGTTATCGGTGTGGTCGGGACCGCGATCGGTGCGCTGGTCGGCATGTTTGCCGCGCTCAATGTCAGTGCTGCGATCTCGGCACTCGAAGGCCTGATCGGTCACAAGTTTCTCAATGCCGATGTGTACTTCATCGACTATCTGCCGTCGCAATTGCAGGCGCAGGACGTGTTGATGGTGTGTGGCGCGGCATTGGTTCTGAGTTTCCTCGCGACCTTGTACCCGGCCTGGCGTGCTGCGCGCACCCAGCCTGCGCAGGCGCTTCGTTATGAGTGAGTTGGGCATGAAAGAACAAGCAGTGTTGAGTTGCCGCGACCTGGGCAAGTCCTACGAGGAAGGCCCGGAGTCGGTGGTTGTGCTGTCGGGTCTGCAGCTTGAGCTGCACCCCGGTGAGCGGGTGGCAATTGTCGGCACCTCGGGCTCGGGCAAAAGTACCTTGCTCAACTTGCTCGGTGGTCTCGATACACCGTCCAGCGGCAGTGTGTGGCTGGCCGGTGAAGAACTGTCGGCGCTGGGCGAAAAGGCCCGTGGCCAGTTGCGTAACCGCTCCCTGGGGTTCGTTTACCAGTTTCACCATTTGCTGCCCGAATTTACCGCGCTGGAAAACGTCTGCATGCCGCTGCTGATCGGCAAGACATCGATCCCTGAAGCCCGTGAGCGCGCCACTGCGCTGCTGACCCGGGTGGGGCTGGGCCATCGCCTGGAGCACAAGCCGTCTGAACTGTCGGGCGGCGAGCGCCAGCGTGTGGCCATTGCTCGCGCACTGGTCAATAACCCTGGTCTGGTGATGCTCGATGAGCCCACCGGCAACCTTGACTCCCATACCGCCCAAGGCATTCAGGACCTGATGTTGGAGCTGAGCACCTCGATGCGCACCGCGTTTTTGGTGGTGACCCACGACATGAACCTGGCCCGCCAGATGGATCGCGTGTTGCACCTTCAAGACGGTTGCCTGACCACGATCTGATCGGCCAGCACCTGGCGCCTGCAAGCGGGCGTCGGGTCTTTAATTTTTATACGGTGCCCGCGAATGTTCAGACCGTTATCGATTTTTATCGGCACGCGCTATACCCGCGCCAAGCGCCGCAATCGTTTTGTTTCGTTTATCTCCATGACTTCGATGATTGGCCTCGCCCTGGGCGTGCTGGCGATGATCGTGGTGTTGTCGGTGATGAACGGTTTTCAGCGTGAAATGAGTAACCGCATTCTCGGCATGGTGCCCCACGCGACCATCATTGGCGCCAAGCCGATCGATGACTGGCGCCCGGTGGCCGAAGCGGCACTTAAAAACCCGGAAGTCACGGCAGCCGTACCCTTCACTGAAATGGACGGCATGCTGTCCTTTAAAGGTTCGATGCAGCCGATCCAGATCAGCGGCATTGATCCGGCGCAGGAAGGCAAGGTATCGATCGTGACCCGGCACATTGTGCAGGGCAGCCTCGAAGACTTGAAGCCAGGTGAGTTCGGGGTGGTGCTGGGTGATATCACGGCCCGCCGCTTTCGTTTGACCGTGGGCGACAAGATCACCTTGATCGTGCCTGAAGCCAGTACCGCGCCGGGCGGGATTACCCCGCGTTTGCAGCGTTTGAACGTGGTCGGCATCTTCAAGGTCGGGGCAGAGCTTGATGGCACCATGGGCCTGATCCATATGGCCGATGCTGCGGCCATTGCGCACTGGGAGCCGAATCAGGTGCAAAGCGTGCGCCTGGCGGTCAAGGACCTCTACGCTGCACCGCAGGTTTCGCAGCAGGTGGCTGCAGGCCTGGGCGCCGGTTACAAGGCAGATGACTGGACCCACACCCAGGGCAGCCTGTTCAGTGCCATGAAAATGGAAAAAACCATGATTGGCCTGTTGTTGCTGATGATCGTTGCCGTGGCAGCGTTCAACATCATTGCAACACTGATCATGGTGGTGAACGACAAGGGTGCTGATATCGCGATCTTGCGCACCATTGGCGCCACACCGCGTCAGATCATGGCCATTTTCATGGTGCAGGGCACGGTGATCGGTATTGTGGGCACCTTGATCGGCGGTGTACTGGGCGTAATTGCCGCGTTGAATGTCAGCGAGCTGGTGGGTTGGGTGGAGCGGGTTTCCGGGCAGCACATCTTCAGTTCCGACGTTTACTTCGTCAGTAACCTGCCATCAGAGCTGCAAGGCGGTGATGTGGCGTTGATCTGTGGCGCAGGCTTCGTGCTGAGCTTTCTGGCCACGCTGTATCCGGCGTACCGTGCAGCGCAAATCCAGCCGGCCCATGCGTTGCGGTATTCCTGAATGTTGTAGCCGCTGCCGAAGGCTGCGATAAGGGCCGCAGGGCCTTCAGGTTTGAGGGCTGCTACGGCGCAGTGGCGCAGCAAACCCATCGCAGCCTGCGGCAGCGGCTACAGGAACTCAGGTGCTGGCCGGCAGCTCAATCACAAACCGCGTCATCCCTTCCTGCGACTCACACCTGATCTGCCCGCCATGGGCGCGAATGATCGATTGGGTGATCGCCAGTCCCAACCCTGCATGTTCGCTACTGCCTTCTCGGCGTGCAGGGTCTGCCCGATAAAACCGGTCAAACAGGCGCGGCAGCAGTTCTGCAGGAATCCCCGGGCCGGTGTTCTCAATGCCAATTCGCGCACCGGTCGCCGACGCACCCATCACTACCTTGATCGCACCGCCACTCGGGGTATAACGCAGTGCGTTATCCAGCAGGTTGGAGAGGGCGCGCCGCAGCATGCTGCGGTCGCCGGCAATCTGTGCGCTGCCTTCACGTGTCAGCTCGATCCGGGAGTCTTCGGCCAGCAGCGCGTAAAACTCCAGCAACGCATCCACTTCATTGCCTAGGTCCAGTGGCTCGCGGCGGGGTGTGAGCAGTCCGTGGTCAGCCTTGGCCAGGTACAGCATGTCGTTGACCAGCTGCGCCATCCATTGCAGCTCCTCAAGGTTGCTGTGCAGTGTCTCGCGATACTCTTCAATGCCCCGGGGGCGCGTCAGGGTGACCTGGGTGTGGGTCAGGAGGTTGGACAGCGGAGTGCGCAACTCATGGGCGATATCGGCGGAGAATGCCGACAATCGCTGAAATGAATCGTCCAGACGCCCAAGCATGGCGTTGAAGGCCGTAGCCAGCTCGGCCAGTTCGGCCGGCATTTGTTCCTGGGGCAGGCGGGCGTTGAGTGAGTCGGCCGAAACGCTGGCTGCAATCGCGCTCATGCGGCGCAAAGGGCGCAATCCGCTACGGGCCGCCCAGGCACCGAGAATTGCCGTGGCCAGCGCTGAGAGCCCCACTGTCATCCAGATCAGGCGTTGCATGCGTTGCAGAAAGTGCTGGTGGTGGGTGATGTCCAGTAACAACGTCAGATGCGGTGCGTTCGGGGTGTCGTTTTGCGGCACCAGTACCCGGTAATCGGTGCCGTTGATTTGCAGGCTGCCCAGGCCCGGCGGGGTCGCAAGCTCAAGCGGCAGGCGCGGTGAGCTGTCAAACCACAGGTGCCCGTCCGGGCCGCGCACCCGTACCGCAAGGTCCGGCTGATGGGCCAGATCCTGCAAGAGCGCTGGCAGGCGTGCGGTGAAACCCTCCAGGGTGTTTGCGCCCTGCAGTGTGCTGCGCAGGACGGCGAGGCGGCTTTCCATCAGTTGTTGGTCGAGTTCGACAAAATGTACTTCACTGGCCCGCCCGAACAGCACCCCGGCAAACAGCGACACCACCGCGGTACAGCCGGCAAACAGCAGTGCCAGGCGACTGCTCAGTGACAGGCGGCGCATCAACTGCTGCGCTCTTCGAGCACATAGCCCATGCCGCGCACGGTGTGAATCAGCTTGTGTTCGTGGAGGTCGTCGATCTTCAGGCGCAGGCGGCGGATCGCAACTTCGATGACGTTGGTGTCGCTGTCAAAGTTCATGTCCCACACCTGTGACGCGATCAAAGACTTGGGCAGGACTTCGCCCTGGCGGCGCAGCAGCAGCTCCAGGAGGGAGAACTCCTTGGCGGTGAGGTCTATGCGTTGGCCATTTCGCTCGGCGCGGCGGCGGATCAGGTCCAGGCGCAAGTCGGCCAGTTGCAGGCTGGTTTCCTGGGGGGTGTTGTTGCCACGGCGCAGCAGGCTGCGAACCCGGGCCAGCAGTTCGGAAAATGCGAACGGCTTGACCAGATAATCGTCAGCCCCCAGTTCCAGGCCGTAGACGCGGTCGTCGACAGCATCGCGGGCGGTCAAAAACAGTACCGGAATCTCCAGCCCTGCGCTGCGCACCGCTTGCAGGATTTGCCAGCCGTCTCGTCCGGGCAGCATCACGTCGAGAATCAGCAGCGAATAATCCCCAGTCAAGGCCAGATGCTGGCCGGTGATGCCGTCAGCCGCAAGCTCGGTGGTGAACCCGGCCTCGCTCAAGCCCTGGCGCAAATACTGCCCGGTTTTGACCTGGTCTTCGACAATCAGCAGTTTCATGGTCGACTCGTCGTAAAAAAGTACGTCAGCCTTATACCTTGGAGTTTGTGGTGTAGGGTCAAACTGACAAAGTTGTAATCTTACGGTCAGTTGAATGCCAGTACCGGGATTTTAAAGTGGTGGTAAGCCTGATCTTTAGTTTCTGGGAGTAAGTATGACCGTACGTAACCGATTGTCTCTTGCCGCGTGTTTGTGGGTGCTGAGCTTGCCAGTGATGGCATCGCCTGCCGGCCATTATGATTTTGGCCAGCCCGCGCCTGCCGCCAGTGCCACGCGTACAGTGGAGATAGACATGACCGATATGGCGTTCTCACCCCGGTCGCTGGAGGTCAAGGCCGGTGAGACCGTGCGTTTTGTGCTGGTCAATAAAGGCCAGCTGTTGCACGAATTCAATCTGGGCGATGCCGCGATGCACGCGGCGCACCAGAAGGAAATGCTCGAAATGCAACAAAGCGGCATGCTTACGCCCGCCGGCATGAGCCATGGAGGGATGGATCACGCGGCCATGGGGCACGGATCGCAGCCGATGCCTGGCATGAAGCACGATGATCCCAACAGCGTGCTGGTCGAGCCGGGTAAAACCGCTGAGCTGACCTGGACGTTCAGCAAGGCCGACAACCTGGAATTCGCCTGTAATGTACCCGGTCACTACCAGGCGGGCATGGTCGGCAAGGTCAAAGTTGCACCTTAAACAGGGCAGATCGTCTGCGGGCGCTGAAACTGCGGGATAAACCCGATAGAATTACCGGGTTTTTCTAGCCAGGTTTTTTGTCATGCATCCCGCCGCCGAACATTCCCCGCTGGGCAAGTCCAGTGAATACATCAGCACCTACACTCCGTCCTTGCTGTTCCCGATCCCGCGTGCGGCGAAATGGGCAGAGCTGGGGCTGAGCGCCGAAACGCTGCCTTATGTCGGGGTGGATTACTGGAACTGCTTCGAGCTGTCGTGGCTGCTGCCCTCGGGCAAGCCGGTGGTGGCCATTGGCGAGTTCTGCTTTGCCGCCGATTCGCCGAACATCGTGGAGTCCAAGTCCTTCAAGTTGTACCTGAACTCGCTGAACCAGACCGTGTTCGTCGATACCCAAAGCCTTGAGGCCACCTTGCAGGCGGATTTGTCAGCCGCATCGGGCAAGCCTGTCAGCGTGCGGGTACGCAGCCTGGATGACGTTCAGGCGGACGGTGTGGGCGTTTTGCCCGGTGTGTGCATTGATGATCTGGACATCAGCGTCAGTGATTACGAACAGCCGCGTCCCGAGTTGCTCAAATGCGACGAATCGCAGCTGATCGAAGAGAGCGTCTACAGCCATCTGCTCAAATCCAACTGCCCGGTCACCAGTCAGCCGGACTGGGGCACCGTAGTAGTCGAGTACCGCGGCGCGGCGCTGGATCACGCCAGTTTGCTGGCGTATCTGGTGAGCTTTCGCCAGCACTCGGACTTCCACGAGCAATGCGTGGAGCGGATCTTCCTCGACCTGCAGCGTTTGCTCAAACCCGAGAAGTTGACCGTGTATGCGCGCTATGTGCGACGTGGCGGGCTGGATATCAACCCGTACCGCAGCACCGAAACGGTTGAGTTCCAGAATGTGCGGTTGGTGCGTCAGTAAAGCTAAAGCCCCTCACCCTGGCCCTCTCCCGGAGGGAGAGGGCCAGGCGGATCAGCCGTTATTCAGCGCCTTGGCCTGCTCGAGTACCGCCTCCACATGGCCCGGCACTTTCACGCCGCGCCACTCGTGACGCAGCACGCCGTCCTTGTCGATCAGGAACGTGCTGCGATCAACGCCCATGTACTCCTTGCCGTACAGCTTTTTCAGCTTGATCACGTCAAACAGCTGGCACAGGGCTTCGTCCTTGTCGCTCAGCAGCTCAAACGGGAAGCCTTGCTTGGCCTTGAAGTTCTCATGGGACTTGAGGCTGTCGCGAGACACACCAAACACTTCGGTATTGGCTGCCTGAAACTCGGCGTAATGATCGCGAAAGCCCTGGCCCTCAGTGGTGCAGCCCGGCGTGCTGTCCTTGGGGTAGAAGTAAATCACCACCTGCTTGCCCTTGAGTTGCGACAGGCTGACGGTTTTTTCACTGGTTGCCGGGATCTGGAAGTCGTCTACGGGTTGGTCAATTGCAACGGCCATGAGTGTGCTTCCTTACATCGGGTTCTGTGGGCGCCACGGTTCGATCAGCGCATCGAGGTTCAACGCGTCGGCGAAGTCCAGGAACTGATCGCGCAACCAGCTGATCTGAATGCCGGCCGGCAAGGTCACGGTGAACGTGGCGTTCAGCATGGTGCCGCCGGTTTGCGGGGCCTGATAGGTGTCGCACGTCAGGTTTTCGAGCTCTACGTTGTGGTCCATGAAGAACTGGCACAGCTCGTTGATGATGTCCGAGCGGTAGGCAGAACTCACATACGCCACATACGGCAGAGCTTGCGGGCGGGTTTCGAGCGGGGCACTGCGCACAACATTGACGCTGAAAGCGTGCTTTTTGGCCAGTGCGGGCAAGCCGGCTTCAAGGCGGGCCAGGGCGTCCCAGCTACCGGTGATTTCCAGGACCAGCGCGCTGCATTCGCCGTGGCGAGTGAGGCGCGAGGTCACGACGGCGCAGCGATTATCATGGCTGGCGCGGCACAGGACGTTGGTCAGCTCCATTGGGTTGGCGCCAAGGGCACTGATGACAAGGAATTGTTCGCGAACTGTGGGGGTGGACATTCAGCCTTCCTAAAACGATGAGTGGTCAGTACGGTCGATGGGCTGCGCGTCGAATATCGGTTGCCTCTCAAAACGCCAAAAGCCCGCAAACACGGCATTACAGACGGTTTGCAGGCTCTGCAAACCGCGCTCGGCGGCGTTTGGGCGGGGCTTTGAGCGCCTAGTGAAGGCCCGTGAAACAGACCCGCGCGCGCATCAGTACCAATCAAAGGCTGAAGGGTAGCGAAAAGCAACGCGAAGGGGAATGCTCATCGGGCGCGCTGTTGCTTGTGCAAGGGTCATGGCGCCAGTACCATTACGGCTCTCTTTTTCCGGCAGGAGCGGTTGCATGATTGCGGGCAGTATGGTGGCACTGGTCACACCTATGGATGCACAAGGTCGTCTTGATTGGGACGCTCTGAGCAAACTGGTGGACTTTCACCTGCAAGAGGGCACCAACGCCATTGTTGCCGTTGGCACTACAGGTGAATCGGCAACTCTGGATGTGAACGAACACATCGAAGTGATTCGTCACGTTGTCAAACAGGTTGCAGGGCGCATTCCGGTGATTGCCGGTACAGGCGCCAACTCGACGCGTGAAGCGATCGAGCTGACTACTAATGCGAAGGCCGCTGGCGCAGATGCCTGCCTGCTGGTGACTCCGTATTACAACAAGCCGACCCAGGAAGGCTTGTATCAGCACTTTCGTACCATCGCAGAAGCGGTAGACATCCCGCAGATCCTTTACAACGTACCGGGCCGCACTGCCTGCGACATGCTGCCGGCGACCGTTGTGCGCCTGTCGACGGTGCCGAACATCATCGGCATCAAGGAAGCCACTGGCGACCTGCAGCGCGTCAAGGACATCCTGGCCGGTGTCAGCAGCGACTTCCTGGTGTACTCCGGCGATGACGCGACGGCAGTTGAGCTGATCCTGCTCGGCGGCAAGGGCAACATCTCGGTAACCGCCAACGTTGCTCCGCGTGACATGAGCGATCTGTGCGCCGCAGCGATGCGTGGCGATGCCGACACCGCCCGTGCGCTTCACGAAAAGCTGATGCCGCTCAATAAAACCCTGTTTATCGAATCCAACCCTATCCCCGTGAAATGGGCTCTGCATGAGATGGGCTTGATGTCGGACGGTATCCGTCTGCCACTCACCTGGCTCAGCGAGCCTTGCCACGAACCACTGCGTCAGGCAATGCGCCAGTCCGGTGTCTTGGTTTAATTGAGGAAGCACTACGCATGAAGCGATTGGCCGGACTTTCCGCACTAGCCGTGATTATTTCGAGCACCAGCGGCTGCGGTTGGCTGTGGGGTCAAGATGGTTACTTCCGCGACCGTGGCAGCGATTATCTTGAGGCGCGTCAAACGCCGCCAATGCAGTTGCCGCAAGGTGTTCAGACTGACAAGCGCCTTGTGCCGCTGTTGCCGATCCCGAGCAACGTGCCCGATGACAACGTCAAGGGTGAGTTTCAGGTGCCACGTCCTCAGCCATTGGCTGTTGCCGCCAGCTCCAACGACTACAGCCTGCAGAAGAGCGGCGACAACCGCTGGGTAATGTCGCAGCGTTCCCCGTCTGAAGTCTGGCCGGTGGCGATGCAGTTCTTCCAGGACAACGGTTTCCGTATCGACGAACAGCGCCCGCAAACCGGCGAGTTCACGACCACCTGGCAGCGTGCTGACGAGCTTTCAGCTCCGATGGCCCGCCATGTAGGCAGCAGCGGCCTGGCCGCCGACAGCGAGACCCGCCTGCGGGTGCGGATCGAGCCGGGTGTGCAGCGCAACACCAGCGAAATCTATGTTGTCAGCGCCAATCGTCCTGCCGGCAGCACCGCCAACGTCGATTTTGGCGCCCGTTCGGTCAATACCGGTCTGGATGCCGCGCTGGTTGATGAAATGCTGGTCAGCATGAACCGTAGCGCCGAGAAGGGCGGTTCGGTGTCGTTGCTGGCTGCACGTGATTTCGACACCCCGGCACGCGTCAGCCTGAGCGAAGACGGTAGCGGCAACCCGGTGCTGACCCTGACCGAAGACCTCGACCGTGCCTGGTCCGGTGTGGGCCGTGCGCTTGAGAAGGGCGAATGGCGCGTTGAAGACATCAACCGTACCTTGGGTCTGTACTACATCAACCTCGCCGAAAAAGCCGAGAAGAAGGACGAGAAACCTGGTTTCTTCTCCGGTCTCTTTGGCAGCAAGCCGGCCAAGGAAGAAGTTGAAGCCCGTGCCCAGCGCTATCAGGTTCGCCTGAGCAAGGTCGGTGACAGCGTTCAGGTAACCGTCGAAGAAAACATCAACACCGTTGCCTCGCCAGAAGTGGCGCGCAAAGTGTTGGGCGTCATCCAAGACAACCTGGGCTGATTTTATGCGTTTTGCCGTTCTCGGCAGTGGTAGCCAAGGGAATGGCACGCTGATAGCCAGCGACAGCACATATGTACTGGTCGATTGCGGTTTCTCGTTGCGAGAAACCGAGCGCCGCCTGGCCAGGCTGGGCGTTAGTGCGCACCAGTTGAGCGCCATTCTGGTAACCCACGAACATGCCGACCACGTGCATGGCGTGGGTTTGCTGTCTCGGCGCTACAATTTGCCGGTGTACATGAGCCGTGGCACTCAGCGCGGGATGCGCAAACCTCTGGAGCCTGCCGGTTTTGTGGCAGGTGGCGAGACGTTGCAGATCGGTGCGTTGAGCATCAGCGTGACCCGTGTTGCCCATGATGCCCAGGAACCCACCCAGTACGTGTTCAGTGACGGCAAGCGGCGGTTTGGCTTGCTCACCGATCTGGGCTCGTATTGTGCCGGTGTGCTGGACAGCTATAGCGGCCTGGATGCGCTGATGATCGAGGCCAATCACTGCCGTGACCTGCTTGCCCGTGGTCACTACCCGGCTTTTCTCAAGCAGCGGGTGGGTGGCCAGGAAGGACATCTGAACAACCATCAGGCCGCAAGCCTGGTGGCCGAGTTGGGCTGGCAAGACCTGCAACACCTGGTACTGGCCCACCTCAGCAGCAAGAACAACCTGCCGCAGCTGGCCCGGCAATGTTTTGTCGACACCCTTGGGTGCGACCCGGACTGGCTGCAACTGGCCGATCAAGATTCAGGGCTCGACTGGCGCACAATCGCCTAGCCCACCTACTTAGCATGCGGAGCCCATCATGGAAAAACGTGAAGAACTCTATCGCGGTAAAGCGAAATCGGTTTACAAGACCGACGACGAAAACCGCTTGATCCTGCTGTTTCGCAACGACACCTCGGCGTTCGACGGGAAGCGTATTGAACAACTTGATCGCAAAGGTATGGTGAACAACAAGTTCAACGCCTTCATCATGCAGAAACTCGAAGAAGCCGGCGTGCCGACCCAATTCGACAAACTGCTGGGTGACAACGAATGCCTGGTCAAAAAACTCGACATGATCCCGGTCGAGTGCGTCGTGCGTAACTACGCGGCTGGCAGCCTGGTCAAGCGTCTGGGTGTGGAAGAGGGCATGAAGCTCAACCCTTACACCTTCGAACTGTTCCTCAAGGACGACGCCAAGGGCGACCCGTTCATCAACGAATCCCACGTAGTGGCATTCGGTTGGGGCACTGCCGAGCAACTGGTTCGCATGAAAGAACTGTCGCTCAAGGTCAACGAAGTGTTGAACAAACTGTTCGACGACGCTGGCTTGCTGCTGGTGGATTTTAAGCTTGAATTCGGTGTGTTCCACGACGGCTCGATCGTCCTGGGCGACGAATTCAGCCCGGACGGCTGCCGTCTGTGGGACAAGGCTACCGGCAAGAAAATGGACAAGGACCGCTTCCGCCAGGGTCTGGGCGACGTAATCGAAGCCTACGAAGAAGTTGCAAACCGCCTCGGCGTTCCGCTTTAAGCTGTAAAAGGCGCGCAAGCAACTGATAGCACGCGGTTTTTTTGAAAAAAGGCTTTGCCATAATAAAAAACCGCGTTATGATGCGCGCCGTTGGAGAGATGCCAGAGTGGCCGAATGGGACGGATTCGAAATCCGTTGTACTGGCGACAGTACCTAGGGTTCGAATCCCTATCTCTCCGCCATTACATAGAAAAAGCCCCGTTGCTTAAAAGCAACGGGGCTTTTTCGTTTCTGATTTTCGATTTCAGGGCAAAAGTCATGGCCTGAGTCAGTTTTGTGACGAGCGGGTTTTACTGGCTTGCAGGGCATCTGCAATAGGCTATCCGGCCCTCCCTCAGCCCGCCGTGACCTCGCACACCCCATTAACCCTATCCTTTTTTGTATAGGAAACAGCAACAGAACCATCCGGGTTAATGCTCACAGAGAGAGTCACACCATCGCCCTTGGCTTCGTAGTAGTTGTCGTTGAATTTCTTCAGCTTGCTCGCTTTGCCGTTGATAAATACAGGGCCACCAGCATCCGCATGCACTTCAATATTGCCCGGGCAGCTCGCATTGAGTGTGGGGATTGCCGCATTCGCTGCGCCCGATGCGGCGAGCAAGATTACGAGGGGAAGGGCTTTTTTCATGTTTGAGTTCTCTGCTTGATGGCTTTGCGTAAACAGTCTGACTGCAATTGCCTCGTTACGCCCACTCTGTTTGACGCTCTTGAGGCGTTCTGCGCACGGGGCCTGAACTCACTCGCCGGCGGGTGAGTTCAGGTTCGTCAGCACATGCCCCGGGAACAACCGGCCGCCGCCCAGGCGCTGCTCAAGCCCCTCAGACGATGGCCGGGTAGCCTTCGATGCTGTCCGGCCATGGGCTCAATACTTCGAAACCATCGTCAGTCACGGCAACCATGTGTTCCCACTGGGCCGAGAGCGCGTTGTCCTTGGTGACCACGGTCCAGTGGTCGGGCAGGGTTTTCACATGGCGCTTGCCGGCATTGAGCATGGGCTCGATGGTGAAAATCATGCCGGTCTTGAGCTTCATGCCCTGGCCCGGGTAGCCGTAGTGCAGCACTTGCGGTTCGTCGTGGTACACCTTGCCGATACCGTGACCGCAATATTCGCGCACCACGCTAAAGCCTTCTTTCTCGGCCAGGGTCTGGATAGCGTGGCCAATGTCACCCAGGGTCGCGCCAGGGCGGACCATGCGGATGCCGGCGCACATGGCGTCGTACGTGGTCTTGACCAGATGCCGCGCCTGAGCACTGGGCTCGCCCACGAAGTACATGCGGCTGGTGTCGCCGAACCAGCCGTCCTTGACCACGGCAATGTCGATATTGACGATATCGCCGTCCTGCAACACCCGGTTCGACGGGATGCCGTGGCAGACCACTTCATTGACTGACGCACACACGGTTTTCGGGAAGCCGTGATAGCCCACATTTCCAGGTATGGCCTTTTGCACATTGACGATGTAGTCGTGGCAGATCTGGTCCAGCTGGTCGGTGGTAACGCCGGCCTTGACGTGTTGACCGATCATGGCCAGCACCTCGGCGGCCAGTTTGCCCGCGACCTTGGACTGGGCAATCTGGGCCGGGCTGTTGATGACGACACCCGTTCTCATAGATTCGCTCCTGCAGTGGCATCAGCCAGGTCACACAGTTGTTTCAAGTCGAGGCCGCCTTGCAGTTCGGCGCGTACCAGCAAACGGCAAATCTGATTGTGGTCCAGATCGGGGTGCAGTTCGGTCAGCATGCCGATGCGCATCCAGTGTTCGGCTTGCGCGTTGATCGAACGGTTAAGTGCGTTGCTGGCGACGCGCAGGTTTTCATGCGTGGCGTCCGAGATTTTTACGATACCCATCTCAATGCTCAATATGAAATATATATGAAACGTATATTAATCGAGGGCGGGGCGGGATCGCAACTCAATGGTCTGTTAGGCATGGACAGGCCTGAGGGTCGCTGGCTGAGATGGTGGGGATTCGCCGCCTGATCGACAGCAACCCGCGGGATATGAATGAGCACGATGTGGAGGCCATTTACCGCAGTATTTATTAAAGGCCAGTACGCGCCTCTAGTAGAGGCGTGGTTACTGTTCAGGCGGTCGAAGCTTTTACGGGTTCGTGAATACTTCTTGTTTGTAACTTCGGCCAGGAAAGTTCTTATAGGCCGTTATTCATGCGGGCATATAGATAATCTCTGTAGGATGTTTCGTACATTCTTTGTAACAACCTGATTTTCCGAAGGTCTAGGCGTTACGCCTTTATTTTTGGCAATCAAGGAGATCTATGTGATATCTCGCAGAAAGTTACTGTTTTCAGGCGCTGCTATTACCGGTGCCGGCCTTCTTTCTTCTACTTGGGCAGGCTCGGCGCTGGCGCAGCAAGTCCACAATGCCGCCAGTAACGATGTCGAACAATTGCACCAACTCTCGCTGTTTCTCACCGAGCGCGAGACGCTGGACCCGAGCCTGACGCTGCGGGTGCTGGCCCGTTGTACCGAGGCTGATCCATTGTTCCCGGACAAGATGAAAGCGCTGTGGGGCAGCATTGCGCAACAGGGTTTGAGCCGCGTGGGCCAGTTGAGTGCCAGCCCGATTTATCAGAACCCGGCGCACAAGGACACGGTGCAAAAAATTGTCCGCGCCTGGTACTTGGGCTACACCGGCACGCCGGTCAGCATGCGCGCAGTGGACGATACCAAGCTGGTGACCTTCACTGGGGCGTTGGCGTATACGCCGACCCTGGATGCCACGGTTATTCCAACGTATTCGCGGGGGCACACCAACTATTGGGTCAACCCGCCGTCCACCGTCGCCAATGATTAATACAAGGGGTACCCATGAATCAGGTCTTTGATGCTGATGTCATTGTTGTTGGGTCCGGAGCCTTGGGCAGCAACGCAGCGTTTGAACTCGCCAAACACGGCAAGTCGGTGATTATTCTGGAAGCGGGTGAGCATATTCCCCGTTGGAAGATCGTCGAAAACTATCGCAACTCGTCCAATAAAAGTAACTACAACTCGCCGTATCCGAATGAGCCGTGGGCGCGTCATTCCTACGATGAGCAGTACATTGAGAACACCGGTTCGTTTGAGTTTCGTCCGGGCATGCTGAAGCTGGTCGGCGGCACTACCTGGCATTGGGCGGCGGCGTGCTGGCGCTATCTGCCAAACGACATGAAGCTCAAAACCCTGTACGGGGTTGGCCGCGATTGGCCGATGGAGTACAGCGAGCTGGAACCTTACTACGCACGGGCCGAAGTGGCGCTGGGCGTGTGTGGCAGCGATACCCAGGATCAAAGTGGACACAACGGTGAGGCATTTCCGCCACGCTCGACGCCGTATCCGATGCCGCCTGAAGGCGATACCTACTTGTTCCAGCGCCTGCGTGCGCGTCTGGCGCCCGCGGGCTATGTGTTTTTGCATGAGCCCAATGGCCGCGCCACCACGCCTTATGACGGCCGCCCGGCGTGCAGCGGCAACAACAACTGCATGCCGGTGTGCCCGATTGGCGCCATGTATAGCGGCGATGTGCATGCCAAACACGCGCAACAGGCGGGCGCGAAGCTGTTGACCGATGCCACGGCCTACAAGTTGGAAAAGGGCGAGGGCGGCAAGATAGTGGCCGTGCATTACCGCAGCTCCAAAGGCGACGATGTACGCCTGACCGCCAAGTACTTTGTAGTGGCCGCCAATGGCCTGGAAACCCCCAAGCTGCTGTTGATCTCGGACGTGGCCAACTCTTCCGACCAAGTGGGTCGCAACCTGATGGACCACACCGGGCAAGGCTTGCAGTTTTTGGCCGATGAGCCTGTGTGGCCGGGCCGAGGGGCAGTGCAGCAAGGCGGGATTTTCAACCGTCGCGACGGTGAGTTCCGCAAGGAGCGGGCGTCGGTCAAACATGCTTTTGCCAACAATGTGCCGAACATGGCTGTGGCCCAGCGTTTGATCGAGCAGGGCGTTTTCGGCAAGGAACTGGATGAACGTATTCGCCACGATGCGGCGCGCTGGGTCGATGTGTCGACGGTGTACGAAACCTTACCGCTGGCGACCAATACTATTCGCCCGAGTACTACCCGCACCGATGCCTTGGGCATTCCGATGATGGTGGTCAACTACGAAGTGGACGATTACGTCAAAGCGGCCAAGCCCGGCGTGGACGCCGACTACGCCGACTTCGTGAAAATCATGGGCGGCACAGTGGTTGAGGACAACACCGGCTGGCAGAACCGCGACCATTTGATGGGCACCGTGATCATGGGCAGCGATGCCAAAGACTCGGTGGTCAATCATGAATGCCGCACGTTCGATCATCCCAACCTGTTTTTGGCCACCACCGGGGTGATTCCGGCTTCAGGCACTATCAACCCGACGTTGACCGGGGTGGCGTTGAGCATTCGCCTGGCCGACATCATTGCGCGGGAGGTCTGAGCCATGAACGTCCAAATCTCACGTTTGCGTGGTCTGGTTGCCCTGTGCGGGCTGTTTGCGTCGTTTTCGGTCTGGGCGGTTGAAGACAACGCTGCGTTGATCAAGCAAGGCGAGTACGTGGCGCGTGCTGCCGACTGCGCCGCTTGTCACCGTACCGTGGAAAAGGGCGGTGCAGCCCTTTCCGGCGGGTATGCCATCGACTCACCAATGGGCCGGATCATCTCCAGCAACATCACGCCGTCCAAGGCCTATGGCATTGGCGATTACACCGAGCAACAGCTGGCGGATGCCGTGCGCAAAGGGGTTAACGCCAAGGGTCAGAATCTTTACCCGGCCATGCCGTACACCTCGTATCAGGGCATGAGCGATGCAGACATTCATGCGCTGTATGCGTACCTGCAGCAGGGTGTGAAACCGGTCGACATCCCGGTGGAGCCGACGCAGCTGGCGTTTCCGTTCAACATTCGGCCCCTGATGCTTGGCTGGAACCTGCTGTTTCTCGATAACCACGGCTTTGTTCCTGAAGACGGAGCCGATGCTCAGCAGGTACGTGGTCAGTATCTGGTCGACAACCTGGCGCACTGTGGCGCCTGCCACACCCCGCGCAATGCGTTGATGGCCGAGGACAACAGCCGGTATCTGGCCGGCGCGGAGCTGGGCGGATGGATTGCGCCGAATATCACGTCCGATCACGCCACGGGCGTGGGCAGTTGGAGCGCTGATCAACTGGTTGGCTTCCTGAAAAACGGTCACGTCACCAACAAGGCGCAAGCGGCGGGTGGTATGGCTGAAGCGGTAGAGCACAGCCTGCGTTTTTTGACCGACGATGATCTGCACGCCATGGCGAGCTACCTGAAAACGGTTCCGGCGATTGCCACTGGTAATCATGTGGCCAGCCACCCGCGCGAGGTGACGCCGATTGACATGACCACGCTCGAAACGGGGCAGGGCGATCAGGCGACGCTGGCAGACGCCAGCGAAACCGACGGTGCGCGCCTTTACAACTCGGCATGCGCCAGTTGCCACGGGCGAGACGGGCAGGGCACCGTTGATGCGTTCTATCCTTCCTTGAGCCAAAACAGCGCCTTGACCGGTCAGCATGCCAATAACCTGGTGATGGCGATCATCGAAGGCATCGATCGCAAAGGTGCCGACCTTGAGGTCAACATGCCCGCCTTGGGTGATGACCTGAACGATCAGCAAGTTGCAGCCATCGCCAACTACAGCCTGCAACGCTTTGGTAACCCGCTGCTCAGTGTGGATGAGCAGACCGTGGCCAAATGGCGTCGTGGGGGTGATGCACCGTTGTTGGTAACGGCAATGCCTTACGTGATGTGGGGCGGGGGCTTGCTGCTGTTGGTTTTGATCGTTTGGGGCTTGCTGGTGCGCAGCAAGCGCCGGCGCCAACGGGCCATTGAGGCCAAAAAGACCGCTCTGAACCGGCGGTTCCACTCCCGTTGAGCTAACCTCACACCCTGCAGGAGCGCTGCCTGGCGCTCCTGCAAAAGCGGCTTGGTGTGCAGCATCCGACCGTGCCGGTTTTTAGACCGTTCGATGAAGAAGTGTTCATCAGGGGTATCGATGCCGCAGTCGCTCAGAGTGAACGGGTTGATCCCATCGCCGGCAAGCCGGCTCCCACAGACCGCTCTGGAAAAGGATTAACCATGCCCCAATCCCGCACCCTGTTACGTGGTCGCGGCAGTCAGGACAGTGGCAAGGTCGGCATGGTCGAGCTGTTTTTCGACCTGGTGTTTGTGTTTGCCGTCACCCAGCTGTCCCATTCACTGCTGGCCGACTTGTCGCTGCAAGGGGCGGCGCATGTGGCGTTGCTGATGGTCGCGGTGTGGTGGGTGTGGATATTTACCTCGTGGGTGACCAACTGGCTCGACCCGGAGCGCATTGCAATCCGGGTGGGGCTGTTTGTGTTGATGGTGGCCGGTTTGCTGCTGTCGGCTTCGATCCCCCATGCGTTCACCGATCGCGGGCTGTTGTTCGCCGGGGCCTATGTGTTTATGCAGGTCGGGCGTTCGGCTTATGCGATTTGGGCTGTGCGCGGCGAGCCTCCCGGGTTGTCCCGCAACTTTCAGCGCATTTTGCTCTGGATGTTGTTTTCGGGTGTGTTCTGGATCTCGGGTGCCTTGCTTGAGGGGCATCAACGACTGGCCTGCTGGGCGCTGGCGCTGGGGATTGAGCTGGTCTCGCCCTCCGTGTTTTTCTGGGTGCCGGGGTTAGGGGCGTCAACCCTCAAGGACTGGAACGTTGAAGGCAACCACATGGCCGAGCGCTGCGGCCTGTTTGTGATTATTGCCCTGGGCGAATCCTTGCTGGTCACCGGCGCCACCTTCGCCCAGCAAAGCTTGAGCCTGGAAGGCTTTGCGGCATTTTTAACCGCCGTACTGGGCAGCATCGCCCTGTGGTGGATCTACTTCGACAGCGGCGCCGAACGCGCGCATCACCGCATCGCTCATTCCAACGATCCGGGCCGGCAGGCTCGCATGGCGTACACCTACCTGCATCTGCTGATCATTGCCGGGGTGATTGTCAGCGCGGTGGCGGATGAGCTGGTGTTGGTGCACCCCGGACACGTCAGCCAGGCAGCCGTGGTGACGATCATGGGCGGGCCGTTTCTGTTTTTGCTCGGCTGTGCCTTGTTCAAGTGGGTGATGTCGGACAGGCCGCTGCCGCCGTTTTCGCATCTGGGCGGGTTGGCGCTCTTGCTGATGTTGCTGGGGGCGGCGTTGGCCCAAGTGTTTTCAGCCTTGGCGCTGGGGGCGTTGACCACGCTGATCCTGATTATCGTGGCCGCCTGGGAGGCGGCTTCGTTGCGTCCAAAAGTTTAGCCATCCCACAACCAAAGGTCTGAAAGTCTGTGTTGCACACCGGTGCATTGCCGTGTGAGGCTAAGGCTTCTTAGTGGTCTCAGGATGAAGGTATGGGCTGTTTGCAGGGAGGGCTTGATCGCTACAGCGTGTCGCAGCCTCCCGGATTGCGCCTTGGGTCAGTCCGTACCTTGATTCAATCGGTTTCCATCCTTTGCATCCTCCCTTCAAAACTGGCCTTTTGGGCCCTGTTTCATTGCCGGCATGCCCGCCCGCCGGATGCTCGTATTTCCCGTTGAGTCTTGTGTGCCTGCGCCCTTGAGGGTGCGGCCAAAATGGCGTGCCTGTGCGCCTGCCTGATACGAAATTACGAGTATTCCCATGAGTGCCATCACTGCGTTTGCCCCGCTGCAAGAAGCCCTGGATTTTCTGGAACTGAACCCGGATATCGAGATGTTCGAGCTGTTCATCATCGATAACAACGGCGTGCCCCGGGGCAAGTTGTTGCACCGTGACGAGCTGCTGGCGGTCTATGAGAGCGGCCGGCCGCTGCCGAGCACAATTCTGGGGTTGAGCATCAATGGCGATGATGTGGAAAACACCGGTCTGGTGTGGGATGTGGGCGATATCGACTGCCGTGCATACCCCGTCAGCGGCAGTTTGCAGCGCATGCCGTGGCGCCTGATTCCGACGGCAGCGGTGCAAGTGAGCATGCACCCGCAGCAGGGCATGCCTGCAACCGTGGCAGACCCCCGGCACTTGTTGGCCAAGGTCATCGACGGGCTCAAGGCGGACGGTTACTACCCGGTGATGGCCGCGGAGCTGGAGTTTTATCTGCTCGATCAGCAACGTGACAGTCACGGTCGCCCGCAACCGGCGCGCGATGCCGATGGTCAGCGCCCGCGAGCCACACAGGTATACGGCTTGCGTGAGCTGGAGCAGATCGAACCGTTTTTGGCCGACCTGTACAGCGCCTGCAAGTTGCAAGGAATCCCGGCGCGCACGGCGATTTCCGAGTACGCACCGGGGCAGGTGGAGATCACTCTGGAGCACCGCAGCGACGCCTTGCAGGCCATGGACGAAGCGGTGCGCTACAAGCGTCTGGTCAAGGGCGTGGCACACAAGCACGGGATGGTCGCCTGTTTTATGGCCAAACCGTTTGATGACCTGGCCGGTACGGGCATGCACATGCATGTGAGCCTGGCCGACAAAGAGGGCAACAACCTGTTCGCCAGCGAAGCGCCGGACGGTACGCCGTTGCTCAGGCAGGCGGTGGGCGGAATGCTCAGCACCTTGCTGGATTCGTTGTTGATGTTTTGCCCGAATGCCAACTCCTACCGCCGCTTTCAGAGCAACAGCTATGCGCCGCTGGCCGCGACCTGGGGTGTGGATAACCGTACCGTGAGTTTGCGGGTGCCGGGCGGGCCGGCTTTTTCACGGCATATCGAACACCGGATTTGTGGTGCAGATGCCAACCCGTACCTGGCCGCTGCTGCCATTCTGGCCGGGATTCATCGCGGCATTCGTGAGCAGCTTGATCCGGGGGCACCGGTTGAAGGCAATGGCTATGCCCAGGCCACCGAAATGCTGCCCACCGACTGGTTGACCACCCTGCGTGCACTGCAAGGCTCGGAGTGGGCGAAAGAGGCGTTCGGGCCCGAGTTTCTCAAGGTGTACCTGGCGGTGAAGAATTCCGAGTACCGGCAGTTCATGGGGGAAGTGGGCGAGCAGGACTGGCGCTGGTATTTGCACCAGGCATAGGTTTTTGGCCCGCTTTATCTGCCCGATCCCATTGTTTTTCATGCTTTTCTGACAATTTTTTCACTGGCGTCCCGTTAACCTCTGTGCAGATCATCATCAAACACAAGAGTTCGCGGGCCATGTCATCGCAACTACCGTCTACCCGTATTGAGCTTGAGTTCGCCGAGCGTTACGACCGCGAGCATGCGAAGGTTTGCCTGCAGGCACGGCCGCAAGGGCTCGTGCGCAGGCTGGCCTTGTGGCGCGAAAAGCGTCTGGTTCGTCGTGCGCTCAAGGTGGCGGGCGAGCCCGGTCTGGTCCTGGATCTGGCCTGTGGTGCCGGGCGTTTCTGGCCGGTGCTGGCCGAGCACGGCAACCGGGTGATTCTGGCGGCGGACTCTTCACAAGGTATGCTGGAGCACGCCCGTACTCATCATTCCGCCAGTCTGCTGGCGCGCATCAAGCTGTTTCAAAGCTCGGTGTTCTCCATCGACATGTCCGAAAACGCGGTGGACTGCATCTTCTGCATGCAGCTGTTCCACCATGTGCGTGACAGTGAGCACCGGTTGGCGATTTTGCGTGAGTTGCACCGGGTCAGCCGTGACAGCCTGATCCTGTCGGTACCGGTTGGTCGTTCGTCGGCTCAGGCCAATGACCCGCAACGTATCGTGGTGAGCAAGGCCGAGATTGAAGCCCAGTTTGCAGTGGCAGGTTTCAGCATCCTCAAGCAATACGAAGTGCTGCCCGGTTGTGACATGGGCAGCATCTATATCTTGCGCAAAGAGACTTAATTCAGGGCTTTGAGAATCTGGTACGCCAACTCGACCCGTGCGTCGTTGGGGTAGTTTTTGTTGGCCAGGATAACGATTGCCTTTTGCTCGGCCGGCACGAAGACCGCATACGCGCCAAAGCCGTTGGTTGAGCCGGTCTTGTTGACCCATACCGCTTGCTGTGGCGCCAGGGGCGGATTGAGGGCGATGGCGTCATTATTCTCGTAGGCCATTTTGTTTGAGTTACCCACCAGCAGCGACTTGAGCTCGACAGGGTAGGGGTACTGTTCCCAGATCAGGTCCTGAGTCATGGGGCCTACCCGGAAATAACCTGTACGGGTGTCGGTCAATGCGCGGCGAAGGTCCGTGCCGAGCTTGCCCTGTCCCAAACTCAACTCCGTAAAGTGGATCAGGTCGCGGGCCGTGGTCTTCAGGCCGTAGGCTTCGTTGCCGAGCACGCCGGGGGTCAGCCTGACCGGTTCGTCCTGCTTGTTGTAACCCTGGGCATAGAGCCCCATTTTGCTCGCCGGCACGGTGAGATAGCTGCTTTCAAGCCCCAGAGCCGGGAACAGTTGTTGCTCCATCGCCTGGTCAAAAGGCATGTTCATGCTCTTGGCGGCAATCATGCCGAGCATGCCAATGCTGGGGTTGGCATAGCTTCTTTGTGTACCTGCGGGATACACCGGTTTCCAGGTTTTGAGGTAATCCATCAGCTGCTGTTCGTTCTGCACGCTGTCCGGGACCTGCAGCGGGAACCCGCCTGCCGTATGGGTGGCCAGATGGCTCAGCATCACCTTGCCAAAAGGCGTGCCCTCAAGCGCGGGCACATACTTGGCAACCGTGTCCGTGAGCGACAGCTGGCCCTTGGCCTGGGCATAAGTGGCCAGGGTGGCGGTAAACACTTTACTGACGGAACCCACTTCAAATAGCGTGTCGGGGGTCACGGGGGCGAGGGTAGTTTTTGAGGCCACGCCGAAGGTGTAGAAGTGGTGCTTGCCATTGACGCTGACCGCGATGACCAGGCCGGGCACGGCGTATTGTTGCATCACGTGCCTGGCGCCGTTTTGCACCACAGCATCGAGCTTGGGTTCAGGCGTTTGTGCCAGGGCCACATTGGCAAAAGCACAAAGGCCTGCCATCGAGAGCGCAATAGCTGACAGCTTGCGGGACATTTGCATTGGGTTATCCTCGTTTTTTGTACGGCGCAAATTTACTCGCGTCCTTGCGCGGCGACTCTACCTGCTTGTCACATAATGTGTTGTAACGAAGTATGTTGGCTGTGGGTCCGGGCAACCTACGCTTAAAGACGGTGTTTGGATGCCGGTTGCAGATTGGAATCTTGTAGGGTTTTTCGTGAACAACATTGCGAATCAATGTCGGGAAAACTCTGGCGGCGATATATCTGGCGGCGATATATACTGCGCGCCATTCTTCAAGGGAGAGCCGTGTGGCCATCGATATTCACTGGATTCGCGACAACGATAGCCTCGGCCAACATTGCGCCGAATGGCAGCATTTGCCGTTCGTAGCCCTCGACACCGAATTTATGCGGGTCGACACCTTTTACCCTATTGCCGGCCTGATTCAGATTGGCGACGGCACCCGGGCTTATCTGATTGACCCGTTGACCATCGACAACTGGCAGCCCCTGTCGGCATTGCTTGAAAATCCGTCGGTGGTCAAAGTACTGCACGCCTGCAGCGAAGATCTTGAGGTTTTACTGCGCCTGACCGGCAGTCTGCCGGTGCCACTGTTCGATACCCAGCTGGCAGCTGCCTACCTGAACCTGGGCTTCTCCATGGGTTATTCGCGTTTGGTCAAGGAAGTGCTCGACCTCGACCTGCCCAAAGGCGAAACCCGCTCCGACTGGCTGCAACGCCCGCTGTCGGAAACCCAGATCAGCTACGCCGCCGAAGATGCCCAGCATCTGGCGGAGGTGTATGTGCTGCTGCGTCCGCGTCTGTCGGATGAAAAGTACGACTGGGTGCTGGAGGACGGCGCCGAGCTGGTCGCCAACCTGCGCCGTGAAGTGGACCCGTACGAGGTGTACCGCGAAGCCAAACTGGCGTGGAAGCTTTCAAGGGATCAACTGGCCGTGCTGCGCGAAATTTGCGCCTGGCGCGAACATGAAGCCCGTGCCCGTGATCTGCCGCGTAACCGCGTCATACGCGAGCACGCATTGTGGCCGTTGGCCAAAACCCAGCCTGACAATCTGGTCGCGCTGGCGCGTATTGAAGACATGCACCCGCGCACCGTGCGTCAGGATGGCGAATTCCTGCTTGATCTGATCAAGCGTGCTGGCAGCCTGCCGCCGGATCAATGGCCGCCTGCCGTACCGGAACCTTTGCCAGTGGAAGCTGCGCTGTTGATCAAGCGCATGCGTGCCATTGGCCAGGCACAGGCCGAGCGCCTGAACATCGCGCCGGAACTGATGCTGCGCAAGAAAACCCTGGAAGCCCTGCTTAAAAGTGGCTTCCCCAATGGCCCTTATCAATTGCCGGACTCACTGCGCGGTTGGCGCCGTGAGCTGATGGGTCAGGCCTTGCTCGATAGCCTGGCCACCGCTGGAGAACCGTCTTGAAACGTATTTGTTCGATCTACCGCAGCCTCAAACGCAACGAAATGTACCTTTATGTGCTCAAGGCCGATGCCCTGGAGCGTGTGCCGGAAACCTTGCTGGCCGCTTTTGGCAAGCCGCACCACGCCTTTGACCTGGTGCTGAGCCCCGAGCGCGCCCTGTCCCGCGAGGACATTCACAAGGTGCTGGAAAACCTGGATACCCAGGGCTATCACTTGCAAATGCCTCCGGCCGAAGACGAATATATCGAGCACTTGCCTGAAGAGCTGTTGCGTCGCAACGACCCGATGTAAGTGCAACGCCAGGTGCCCGGTTCCGGGCGCCTGTCTCAAACGGACTCATATTGATTGGCGGTGGCCGAACGTGACGAGGCAAACCTCGGCGACGGGTGCTGGCAGTGGTTTAGAAAGGTTAGAAACATGCGTGTCCTGATTGCCGAGAACGACTACCCGCTGTACGCCAGGCTTTTGCAGCAAGCCGCCCCCGATCTGGAAGTGCAGACCAGCGGCGACTCGGCGCAATTGGCGAAAATGGCCGCCGAGTGCCCGGTGTGGCTAGGCCAGCCGGATCTGTTGGCGACCCTGTTGCGCCAGGGGCACAAGCCACAGTGGCTGCAATCGACCTGGGCCGGCATCACCCCGTTACTGGCCGAAGGTCTGACTCGCGATTACCGGCTGACACGTGCAGTGGGTATTTTTGGCCAGGTGATGGCTGAATATGTCTTGACCTACATGCTCGGTCACGAGCGTGAAGTCATGGCCCGGCTGGTCAGCCAGGTCGAGCGCAAGTGGGACAACCGCATGGGCCAGAGCCTGGTCGGGCGCAAGGTTCTGATCGTTGGGGCCGGGGACATTGGCCAGACCGTGGCGCAGTTTCTGCTGCCGTTTGGTGTTGAGCTGTACGCCATCGCCAGCAGCGCCCGAGAGCAGGCACCGTTTGCAGAAGTGGCGACCTTGAGTGATCTGCCGCGGCTGGTGGGCCAGATGGACTACGTGGTCAATTTGCTGCCAAACACTGCACAGACCCATGACCTGTACGATGCCGAGCTGTTTGCGCAGTTCAATCCCAACGGCGTGTTCATCAACGCTGGGCGCGGTGTGGCAGTGGTCGATGCCGACCTGGTGGAGGCCTTGCGTCAGGGGCATCTGGCGGGCGCGATTATCGACGTGTGCCGTCAGGAGCCGTTGCCGGCCAAGCATCCATTCTGGACTGCCTGGGGCTTGCTGCTGACAGGTCACAGCTCTGCACCCACTTCGCCGTCGTTGATGGTGCAACTGTTTGTCGACAACGTGCGGGCGTATCAGGCAGACCAGCCTATGCGTGGCGAAGTGGATTTCGACCGCGGGTATTGAGGCATCCCTGTCGCCGCTGCCGCAGGCTGCGATAAGGTCCGCAGGACCTTCGCTTTTAAAAGCAGGATCGCTGCGCCGCAGTGGCGCACCCCATCCATCGCAGCCTTCGGCAGCGGCTACACGTTTTGCATTTACAGGCTGAAGTCACCTTCGGCGACCAGCTTGCTCAGCGGCTCGCGCTGGCTTGGCACTTCCTTGGCTTGCAGGTAGTCCACCAGGCTCGATTTGTCGCCAATCTTGCCGATGGCAACCATGGCTTGTACGGCATAGCCTTCAGGGATTTTCAGCTCTTTGCGTGCACGTTCGAAATCCAGACCGCTCATGCCGTGGGTATGCCAGCCGCTCAGGTGCGCTTGCAAGGCCAGATGGCCCCAGGCGGCGCCGGCGTCGAAAGCGTGGGTCGGTGCAGGTTTTTCTTCGGTGGTGCCCGGGGCGGCAAAGCTGGTTTTGGACACAATCACCACCAGCGCGGCGGCATGCTTGGCCCAACCCTGGTTGAATTCCACCAGCAGGCTCAGGTAACGCTCGAAGTCAGGCGTGCCGCGCAGGGCGAACAGAAAGCGCCAGGGCTGGGCGTTGTAGGCCGAAGGTGCCCAGCGTGCGGCTTCGAAAAAGCTCATCAAGGTCGCTTTGTCGATGGTTGCGTCGGTAAAGGCGCGGGGCGACCAGCGTTGGGTGAATTGCTCATGGATCTGGTGTTCGGCAATGCGGTTGGAGGCTGGCATTCGGTTTTCCTGGGTTGAGTTTTCAGGCACAAAGCTACTGTTAAGCCATTAACGTGACAAGTCCAGTTACACCGTCAGTCACAAGCGCTTGGCCCGCGGGGCCTTGGGCACTAGACTGGCGGCCTTTTCCACTCCCTGATGTTGATGTTTGAGCCATGGCCGCAATAGTTGAACCGTTCTGGATCCGCAAAACCCTCGATCAACTTGATCAAGAGGAATGGGAGTCGCTGTGCGACGGCTGCGGGTTGTGCTGCTTGCAAAAGCTCGAAGATGAAGACGACAACAGCGTCTACTACACGCGCATTGCCTGCAAACTGCTCGACCTGAAAACCTGTCAGTGCACCGATTACCCGAACCGCCGTGATTCAGTCCCGGACTGTATTCAGTTGTCGCCGGGCAAGGCCGAAGAGTTCAAGTGGTTGCCGCCGACCTGCGGTTACCGTCTGGTGAGCGAGCGCAAGGACCTGCCGCTTTGGCATCACTTGGTCTGCGGCGACCGTGACGCTGTGCATCATGAACGTATTTCGCAGTCCGGACGCATGCTCGCCGAGGGCAGCGTGCCGGAAGAAGACTGGGAAGATCATCTGATTTTCCGCGCCGGTTAAGTGCCGGAGCGGTTTGCAAGGAGTGTGTATGCCGCTGCGTTACAAATTGCCATTGGGGTTGGGCCTGCTGCTGTTGCTCGGCGCCGGCCCGCTGTGGGCCGCGCAAAAAGTCGACCTGAACTACCACGTGCTCCTGCTGCCGCAAAGTGCCCAGGCCGAGGTGCAGGTCACCCTGGCCGAGGGTTCTGCCGTGCGCAGCCTGGATTTCGACCTCGGGGCGCCGGGCAGTTACACCGACTTCAAGGCAGACGGGCAATGGCAACTGAGCGCCGACCCTGCCCACAGTCGCGGCCTGTGGCATCCCGCACCGGGCAAGGCCACCCTGAGCTACCGCGTGCAGTTGAACCATCCGCGCAAGAACGGCAGCTTTGACACCCGCATCACGCCTGATTGGGCACTGTTTCGCGGTGAAGACCTGATCCCGCCGGCCAACCTCGATCAGCAAGACGGCACCGAGCTGGTGTCGCGCCTTGAGTTTGAATTGCCCAAAGGCTGGAAAAGCGTTGAAACCCCATGGCCGCGCATCGGCAAAAACCGTTTTCGTATCGACGATGTGTCGCGCCTGTTTGATCGGCCCACCGGCTGGATGCTCGCGGGCAACCTGGGTAGTCGCCGCACCACCCTGGGCGAAACCGAAGTGACGGTGAGCGCCCCGAAAGGGCAGGGCATGCACCGCATGGATGTGCTGACGCTGCTAACGTTCGTGTGGCCGCAAATCCAGGCCGTGTTCCCGCGCAACCCGCCCAAGTTACTGATTGTCGGCGCGGCCAGCCCGATGTGGAAAGGCAGCGCAGCGGCGCGCAACTCGATTTACGTCTACAGCGGTTTGCCGCTGGTCAGCGAAAGCGGTAGCAGCCCGTTGCTGCGTGAAGTGGTGCAGTTGTTCAGCGGCATCAACGACGAGCCGGGTCATGACTGGATCGGTGAAGGTGTGAGCGAGTACTACGCCATCGAACTGATGCGCCGCGCAGGGGGCATGAGTGACGAGCGTTACCTGACCCTGCAACGCAAGCTCAATGCTGCCGGCAAAGGCGTGACCCGCTTGCGCGGCCCGCAGGCTGACCCGGCAACGGTTGCGCGGGCGGTTACGCTGTTGCAGGCGCTGGACCGCGAAATCCGTTTGCAAACCCACAACAAACGCTCGCTGGACGACGTGAGCCAGGCCCTGATGCGCATGGACAAGGTCAATACCCAGCGCTTCATCCAGCTGAGCGAAAGCGTGCTGGGCGGCCCCTCTAAAGTGCTCGACAGCCCGTTGTTGCACTGACAATAGGCACAGCCGGCACATAAAACCTATGTAGCCACTGAAGAGCGCAGCGAGGCTGCGTCCGAGCGCGAAGCGGTCGTAAGCCCTGTACACGCGGTATGCCTGATAAACCCAGGACACTGGCTTAACGACTGCTTCGCAGCCGGACGCAGCCTCGCTGCGCTCTTCAGCGGCTACAAAGCAAGCCCGTCTGCGTTCTTTACGCCTTCTTTACGCCCCCGCATCACCCTCGGTCTCGATCCTTTACGCCCTCATTCCCCACACTCTCTCCATACGCGGCAAGTGCCGCTTCGGGAGAGTTGCCATGGGCGTTCTGGATGGTGTGTCGCTGCTGTTGGCAGTGGCACTGTTCGTTTATCTGCTGGTTGCGCTGTTGCGCGCAGATCGGAACTAGGAGCGGGTATGCACAGTTATGACTATGGGCTGATCCTCGCCTTTTTCGCCTTGGTGCTATTGCCTGCGCCCTGGCTGGGGCGCTTTTACTACAAGGTGATGGAAGGCCAGCGCACCTGGCTGAGCCCGGTGCTTGGGCCCGTCGAAAAAGTCTGCTACCGCATCGCCGGGGTGGACCCGGCCATCGAGCAAAGCTGGCAAAAATACACCCTGGCCCTGCTGGCCTTTAACCTGGCGGGCTTCGTGCTGTTGTTTGCGATCCTGTTGTTTCAGCAATATTTGCCGCTTAACCCTCAGCAGTTGCCGGGGCAGGAGTGGACACAAGCCTTCAACACCGCCGTGAGCTTTGTCACCAACACCAACTGGCAGAGTTACAGCGGTGAAGCGACCCTCAGTTACTTCAGCCAGATGGCCGGTTTGACGGTGCAGAACTTTGTCAGCGCGGCCACCGGTCTGGCGGTGCTGGTTGCGTTGTGCCGGGGCATCAGCCGTCGCTCTGCGCACACGTTGGGCAACTTCTGGGTCGACATGACCCGTGCCACGCTCTACGGCCTGTTGCCGTTGTGCCTGGTGCTGGCGCTGTTCCTGGTGTGGCAGGGCGTGCCACAGACCTTCGCCCATTACGTCGATGCGGTGACGATGCAAGGCGCGGATCAGGTTATTCCGCTCGGCCCGGCAGCCAGCCAGATTGCGATCAAACAATTGGGCACCAACGGTGGCGGCTTCTTCGGCGTGAACTCGGCGCACCCGTTCGAGAATCCCAGTGCCTGGAGCAACCTGTTCGAGCTGGCCTCGATCATTCTGATCCCGGTGGCGCTGGTGTTTACCTTTGGCCATTACGTCAAGGACCTGCGCCAGAGCCGGGCCATTGTCGCCTGCATGCTGGCGTTGTTCCTGATCGGTGGCGGCACGGCGCTGTATGCCGAATACCAGCCCAACCCGGCGCTCAACAGCCCGCTGGTTGAGCAAACCGCACCGCTGGAAGGCAAGGAAGTGCGCTTCGGCACCACGGGCTCAGTGCTCTGGACCGAAACCACGACGTCGGCCTCCAACGGCTCGGTCAACGCCATGCATGACAGCCTCAACCCGCTGACCGGGATGGTGGCGCTGGTCAACATGATGGTCGGTGAAGTGATCTTCGGCGGCGTCGGTGCCGGGCTCTACGGCATGTTGCTGAACGTGCTGATCGCGGTGTTCCTCGCCGGGTTGATGATCGGTCGCACTCCGGAGTACCTGGGTAAAAAGCTGCAAGCCAAAGAAGTGCAGTTGCTGGTGGTCACGCTTTTGGTGATGCCGGTGGGCGTGCTGGTGCTGGGATCGATAGCGGCTGTGCTGCCCGGTGCCGTGGCGTCAGTGAGCAACCCTGGCCCTCATGGTTTCAGCCAGATTCTGTATGCCTTCACTTCGGCCAGTGCCAACAACGGTTCGGCATTTGCCGGGCTTAACGCCAACACGCCGTTTTACAACCTGATGCTGGGGTTGGGCATGTTGATCGGGCGCTTCGGTTACATCCTGCCGGTGCTGGCATTGGCAGGCAGTCTGGCACTCAAGAAAACCGCGCCGATTGGGCAGGACAGTTTTCCGACCCACGGCCCGCTGTTTGTAGCGCTGTTGACCATGACCATTTTGCTGGTGGGCGGCTTGACCTTCTTGCCGACATTGGCCCTTGGCCCCATCGCTGAACAACTGACCCTGGGCTTCTGAGGAGACGATGATGACTATGCCAGCTCCTGTTTCAAAGTTGACACCAACGCCTGAGGCCAAGGCGCCCGAGTCACCGAAAACATCGTTCGCCGATATCTGGCGCCCGGCGTTGCTGCAAGCGTTCGTCAAGCTTGACCCACGCCAGCTCAAGCGTTCGCCAGTGATGCTGGTGGTCGAGCTGACCGCCATCTTCACCACCGTGCTGTGCTTTATGCCCGAGCCTGCGGTGCCCACCGGTGTGGCGGTGCAAATCGCCCTCTGGCTGTGGTTTACCGTGTTGTTCGCCAACTTTGCCGAAGCCTTGGCCGAGGGCCGGGGTAAAGCCCGCGCCGACAGCCTCAAGGCGGGAAGTGTGGGGTTGAGTGCACGTCGTCGCACGGCCACGGGCGGTTTTGAAGTGGTGCCCGCGACCCGTTTGCGCAAGGGTGACGTGGTGCGCGTCGAAGCGGGTGAGATGATCCCCGGTGACGGCGAGGTGATTGAAGGGATTGCCGCGGTCAACGAAGCGGCGATTACCGGCGAATCCGCACCGGTGATCCGCGAGTCGGGCGGTGATCGCTCGGCGGTGACCGGCAACACGCGACTGGTGAGTGACTGGCTGCTGGTGCAAATCAGCGCCAACCCGGGTGAGTCGACACTGGATCGCATGATCGCCTTGGTCGAAGGCGCCAAACGCCAGAAAACCCCCAACGAAGTGGCGCTGGATATTCTGCTGATCGGTTTGACCCTGATCTTCCTGATCGTGGTGGTGACCTTGCAGCCGTTTGCCTACTTCGCCGGTGGCAGCCTGCCGTTGGTGTTTTTGGTCGCGCTGCTGGTGACGCTGATCCCGACCACCATCGGCGGTTTGTTGTCGGCCATTGGTATCGCCGGCATGGACCGTCTGGTGCGTCTGAACGTGATCGCCAAGTCCGGGCGTGCGGTGGAAGCGGCCGGTGATGTGCATGTGTTGATGCTCGACAAGACCGGCACCATCACCTTTGGCAACCGTCGCTGCACGGCGTTGCATGCATCCCCCGGCGTGACCGCCAAAGAGCTGGCCGAGGGTGCGTTGCGGGCCTCGCTGGCGGACGAAACGGCCGAAGGCAGGTCCATCGTCGAATTCATTCGGGGTCAGTACGACCTGCCTGAACTGCCGGTGTCTGACTTTACGGCGGTGCCATTTACCGCTGAAACGCGCCTGTCGGGTATCGACTGCAACGGTCGGGTGTACCGCAAAGGGGCCGTGGATTCGGTGCTGGGGTTTGTCGGCCTCAAACGCGGCGAACTGCTGCCCGCCCTGTCGCGCGAGATCGACAAGATTGCCCAAAGCGGCGGCACGCCTTTGCTGGTGTGTGCACAGGGCCGTTTGCTTGGCGTGATTCACCTCAAGGACGTGGTGAAACCCGGGATTCGCGAGCGTTTTGCCGAGTTGCGCAAGCTGGGGATCCGCACCGTGATGGTGACCGGTGACAACCCGCTGACCGCTGCTGCGATTGCCGCCGAGGCGGGGGTGGATGACGTGCTGGCCGAAGCCACGCCGGAGAAGAAACTGGCGCGCATTCGTCACGAACAGAATGACGGGCGACTGGTGGCGATGTGCGGTGACGGCGCCAACGACGCCCCGGCACTGGCCCAGGCTGACGTGGGCATGGCCATGAACGATGGCACCCAGGCTGCACGTGAAGCAGCCAACATGGTCGACCTCGACAGCGACCCGACCAAACTGCTGGATGTGGTGCAAATCGGCAAGGAGTTGCTGGTGACGCGCGGTGCGTTGACCACGTTCTCGATTGCCAACGACGTGGCCAAGTATTTCGCGATTCTGCCGGCGCTGTTTGCTTCGATCTACCCGCAACTGGGGGTGCTCAACGTGATGCACCTGAGCAGCCCGCAAAGCGCGATCCTGTCGGCGATTGTGTTCAACGCCTTGATCATCGTGGTGCTGATCCCGCTGGCTCTGCGCGGGGTGCGGGTCAAGGCAGCCAGTGCTGCGCATTTGCTGCGCCGCAACTTGCTGATCTATGGCGTGGGCGGGCTGGTGGTGCCGTTTGTGGGCATCAAGCTGATCGACATGCTGCTCACCGCGGTGCATCTGGTTTAACCACCTGAAGGGGATATGACATGACTTCTTTTTTGCGTCCGGCCCTGAGCCTGATGTTGTTGATGACCGCCATTACGGGCGTGATCTACCCGCTGACCGTGACCGGGATTGCGCAACTGGCATTCCCGGAACAGGCCAATGGCAGCCTGGTGCGTGACAGCGCTGGCAAGGTGCTGGGGTCGGCGCTGATCGCGCAGGACTTTACGGGCGACAGTTGGTTTCACCCCCGGCCTTCGGCGGGGGCGTTTGCCACGGTGTCCAGTGCTGCGAGCAACCTGGCGCCGAGCAATCCGGCACTGGCCACACGGGTCAAGGCCAGCGCTGGCGAGCTGGTCGTAGACGGCCAGGGCGCGGTGCCATTGGCGATGCTCACCACCTCTGGCAGCGGGCTGGACCCGCACTTGCCACCAGAGGCAATACGCTATCAACTGGTACGCGTTGCAGCCGCGCGCAATGTGCCGGCGCAGGTCGTCGAGCAGTTGGTGGCTGAACATACCGAGCGGCCGCTGGTGGGACCGCCGGTGGTTAACGTATTGCTGTTGAATCAGGCGTTGGCGCAGCTTCAATAACCAGATGCAATTATGTAGCCGCTGCCGAAGGCTGCGATAGGGCCGTAGGACCTTCGTTCAAGTTGAAAAAGCAGGGTTGCTCCGCAACCCGTCGCAGCCTGCGGCAGCGGCTACAGGTTTGTTCACATTTAAACAGGTAAACCCATGAGTCATTCCGGTCGCGCCGATGCGCTGTTAGCTGATTTGCCACGGGCAGGCCGTGGCCGGCTCAAAGTGTTTCTTGGTGCGGCACCCGGTGTAGGCAAGACCTACGCCATGTTGCAGGCGGCCCACACTCAACTCCGGCAAGGGGTGACGGTGCTGGCGGGGGTGGTCGAAACCCATGGCCGGGCCGAGACGCAAGCGTTGCTCAACGGCTTGCCCCAGCAACCCATGCTGCGTTCGGAGTATCGCGGCGTGCAGCTCGACGAAATGGACCTCGACGGTCTGCTCGCGGCCAAACCCAAGCTGGTGCTGGTGGATGAACTGGCCCACAGCAACGCCCCCGGCAGCCGTCACGCCAAGCGTTGGCAGGATGTGCAGGAATTGCTCGCGGCCGGGATCGACGTGTACACCACGGTCAACGTCCAGCACCTGGAAAGCCTGAACGATCAGGTGCGCGGCATTACCGGGGTGCAAGTGCGAGAAACCCTGCCGGACTGGATCGTGCAGGAAGCCTACGAACTGTTGCTGATCGACCTGCCGCCCCGTGAGCTGCTGGAGCGTCTGCGCGAGGGCAAGGTGTATGTGCCGGAGCAGGCGCGGGCGGCGATTGATGCGTTTTTCAGCCAGACCAACCTCAACGCCCTGCGTGAGCTGGCGATGCAGACGGCGGCGGTGTACGTCGATGATGAACTGGACAAAGGCTATCGCCAGCAGGGGCAATCGGCGCCAGCGCTGCGTGGCCGCCTGCTGGTGGGAATCGACGGCGATATGCATGCCGAGCGCCTTGTGCGTCACGCCAGCCGGGTCGCGGAGCGTCGGCACCTGCCCTGGAGCCTGGTGCATGTCGACAACGGCACGGTGCGGGACGAGCAATCACGCCTGCGCCTGCAAAGCGCCCAGCAACTGGCTGAGCGCCTCGGCGGCGAAGTGGTGTTGCTGCGCGCAGGCGAAGTGGCCAAAACCCTGATCCAGCACGCCAGCGAGCGCCGTGCCAGCTTGCTGCTGGTCGGCCAGTCGCGGCTGACCTGGCGCCGTCGCCTGTTCGGTGGCGGGCTGGCGGCGCGCTTGTTGCGTGACTCCCATGGCCTGGAAATCAACGTGCTCGACAATGAGCAATCCCCCGCACCCACCGTCAGCCGGAGCGAACACACGCTGGTGTGGTTCGACTATGGGCTGGCGCTGATCGCCACGGTATTGGCCAGCGCTCTGGCCTGGGGGGTGTCCAGCGTGCTGGCGCTGCCCAACATCTCGCTGGTGTTTCTGGCCGCCGTGTTGCTGGTGGCCGTGCGCAGCAGCCTGGGGCCATCGCTGGCCTGTGCGGCGCTGTCATTCCTGGCCTATGACTTTCTGTTTATCCCGCCCAATTTCTCTTTGAGCATTCAGCGCGAAGAAGATGTGCTGACGCTGTTGTTCTTTCTGCTGATGGCGGCGTTGACCGGCAAACTGGCGTCCCGCCAACGTCGACAATTACAGGCCTTGCGCGACACTCAGCAAGAAACCACCGAGCTGCTCGACCTGTCGCGCAAGCTCACGGCCGCCACCGACCGCAAAGCGGTGGTCAATGCTGCCGGTCAGCATTTGAGCGCCTGGAAAGAACTGGATGTCTGCCTGCTCAATCGCAATGGCAATGGCGGCTGGGACGTTGAAACAGGCGGGCCGCTACAGTTTTCCGAAGCCGAACGCGCCGCTGCGGACTGGGCCTGGGCCCACGACCAGCCAGCGGGCAAGGGCACGGGTACTCTGCCCATGGGGCGTTGGTGGTGGTGGCCGATAAGCGCCGAAGAGGGGCCGCTGGCCTTGCTCGGTGTCTGTCCAAAAGAGGGGCAGCAGTTGAGCGGTCAGCGCCGCCGCTTACTGATGGCCCTGAGCCAACCCCTGGCCCAGGCGCTGGCCCGCGCACGTTTGGCCCAAGACCTCGAAGCCGCCCGTCTGCACGGCGAAACCGAGCAATTGCGCAGCGCGTTGCTGGCGTCGGTATCCCATGACCTGCGTACCCCGCTGACCACCATGCGCGGCAGTATCGACACCTTGCTGGCGTTGGGCGAAGCGATCCCGCTGGCTGACCGCCGCGAGTTGCTCGAGGGCACCCGCGACGAGGCTGAGCGCCTGGACCGCTATATCCAGAACCTTTTGGACATGACCCGCCTGGGCCACGGCGCTCTGAAACTGGCCCGGGACTGGGTGTCGCCGGCCGACATTGCGGGTAGCGCCTTGAATCGCTTGCGTGCGGTGCTGGCACCCTTGCAGGTGCAGGTGGATGTGCCGCCGCAATTGCCGCTGCTGCACGTACACGCCGCATTGATTGAGCAGGCGCTGGTCAACGTGCTGGAAAACGCCGCGCGCTTTTCACCGCCCCATGGTCATCTGCAATTGACGGCGGGGGCGGACGAGGCTGAGCTGTGGTTTGCCGTCAGTGATCAGGGGCCGGGCATACCCGAGGAGGATCGGGCGAGGATTTTCGACATGTTCTACACCGCTGCCCGAGGCGATCGCGGCGGGCAGGGCACGGGGCTGGGGTTGGCCATTTGCCAGGGCATGGTCGGCGCCCATGGCGGACGGATCGCCGTGGGTGAGGGCATTGGCGGGCAGGGCACTTGCATCACGCTCTACCTGCCGTTGCCCGAGCAACCAGGCCTGGAGAATGAAGAGTCAGAACGTGAAGACTGATACTCTTTGGCCATCCCCATGCCGCGAAAAGATGTCATGAGCCAGAGCTCGACTATTTTAGTCATCGATGACGAACCGCAGATTCGCAAGTTCTTGCGCATCAGCCTGGTGTCCCAGGGCTACACCGTGCTGGAAGCCGCGACCGGCGCCGAAGGGTTGAGCCAGGCGGCGCTCAGGCGCCCCGATGTGGTGGTGCTGGACCTGGGCTTGCCTGATATGGACGGCCAGCAGGTGCTGCGCGAGCTTCGCGAATGGTCCGGCGTGCCGGTGCTGGTGCTTTCGGTGCGTGCCAGCGAGGCGCAAAAAGTTCAGGCGCTGGACGGCGGGGCCAACGATTACGTGACCAAGCCTTTCGGTATTCAGGAGTTCCTGGCCCGGATTCGCGCATTGTTGCGTCAGGCACCTGCGGGAGAGGCACCGGAGTCGGCGCTCGAACTCGGCCCCCTGGTGGTGGATCTGGCCTTTCGCCGGGTGTTGCTCGATGGCGTCGAAGTGGCGCTGACCCGCAAGGAATACGCCGTGCTGGCGCAACTGGCGCGCCATCCCGGGCGGGTCATCACCCAGCAGCAATTGCTCAAGGATATCTGGGGCCCGACCCACATCGAGAACAGCCATTACCTGCGAATTGTCGTCGGTCATTTACGTCAGAAGCTGGCGGATGATCCGACCCAGCCGCGGTTTATCGTGACCGAGGCCGGAGTCGGTTACCGGTTGCTGGATCCGTCTTCATTTTCGTAGCGGTCCAGAGTGTCCTTGGCAATTTGCCGGCCCAGGGCGATCAGTTCCTGGGCTTTGTAAAACTCGAAAAACCGGCACACGCGCTTGGGCACGTTGATCAGAATATCCGGCGGGTAACCGGCAATTTTGTATTGAGCCAAAGAGGTTTGCATCACCTCGAAACTCTGGTTGATCAGGTCCAGCAGTGACGCCGGGCCGACGTTGTCGACGATCACCGAACCGGTGGCCGATTTGGGCGAGCCTTGGGCTGGCGCAGGCCGTGCGGGTTGGGTCGAGTCGAGCCAGGGGTCGGGCAGGGGCTCGGCCAGGGGGTTGAGCATTTCCTGTTCCAGATTCAGCAATTGCTCGGCATGTTTGTTACGAAACGGCATGTGCGAACCCAGCGAACTCATCAAGTTGTCAAAACGCCCTTTGAAGGCGGCAGGGCGCTGGATGACGGGCAGTTGATAGTTGCTCTGCTGGGTTGAGTTCAGGTTGACGGCGATGATCAGGTCGCAATGGCTGGAGACCACCGGCACGATGGGTAACGGGTTGAGCAGGCTGCCGTCGACCAGCATCCGGTTGCCTTGCATCACCGGGGTGAACAGGCTTGGGATGGCCGCCGAGGCGCGCATGGCCTGGTGCAGGCAGCCTTCCTGGAACCAGATTTCCTGCTGGTGGGTGAGGTCGGTGGCCACGGCCGTGTAGGGGATGCGCAGGTCTTCGATATTGATTTCGCCGACGATATTGCGGATCTGGCCGAAGACTTTCTCGCCGCGAATGGCTCCCAGCCGAAAGCTGACGTCCACGAGCCGCAACACATCGAGGTAGTCCAGGCTTTGAATCCAGTCGCGGTACACGTCAAGCTTGCCCGCTGCGTAAATACCCCCGACCACCGCGCCCATGGAGCAACCGGCGATGCAGGCAATGTCATAGCCCCGGCTTTCAAGTTCTTCGATCACGCCAATGTGGGCATAGCCCCGTGCACCGCCGGAGCCCAATACCAATGCAATACGCTTTTTCATGAACCGTACCTTCCCCCAGACAGATACTCACAATGCCTTTTTGTGGCGTGCAGTGACAGCTTTCGGGAAGAACTCGTGTCTGCAAGCTAGGCTAGGGGGTGTTCTCAATCAGTTTGCGCGCCGCGCCGGGTCTGTTGACGATTAGATATTTGCGTTGAGGCACTTTTGCGCCGGTTGTTCGTCTGAGACTGCACTGAATATTAAATTTTGAGGAAGACACGATGAAAGCATGGATCTGTGTACCCATGATTGCCCTGGCGCTGGCTGGCTGTGCGGGGACTAAAGCCTACCGGGACACGTGTGCAACGAACCTTGATGCGGCCTGGCATGAGCTGGACCTGGCCAAGGCAGAAGGTTTTGCGGGGACGGTCAGCTACTCCAAGGCTTTTTCCTTGGTGACTGCGGCCAAAACCCAGCAGCAATTCGAAGCGTTTGAAGGCTGCTCCATCAAAGCCGAAAAAGCGCGTTTCTATATTCGAGAGTCCCGCGCCGGGCGTTGAACCGTAGTGCAAAGGGGAGAGGGTAGGGATGTCTGAGCTGGTAGACCGGATAATCGAGAACATTGTGCGCCTGGAGGTCCGATTGTTTGCCTGCCAGGCGCGCCTGGAGGCCGATACCGACCCTGAGGCGCTGCATGACACGCGAACCACGGTTCGTCGTTTGCGCAGCCTGTTGCGGCCGTTGCGTGGCTTGCCGGGCGTGGTGCAACTGGAGATGTCGGCGTCTCAGGTAGGCGTTTTGACCACGCCGTTGCGTGATCTTGAAGTGCTGGCGGCGCATTTGCAGCAGCTGGGGCATGAGGCGCTGGCTCGCAGGCGACTGGACAGGTTGTCTGGCAGTTATGCCCTGGTGGCCGAGAGTGAACAGCTGGCGCAACTGCTGATGATCCTGGATGTGTTCCCGCGTTTTCTCCGCGCCGCCGAGCGCGAAGGGTTGTTGCGCGGGCTGCGTCAGCGGATCGAAAAGGTCCTGGAAAAACAGTGGCAAACCCTGGGCAAAGCCCTGCATGACCCAGGGCATGACCGTCACCGCGTAAGGTTGCTGATCAAGCGCGTACGCTACGCAGCCGAGGCCTACCCTGAGCTGGACCACCTGCCGCCGCTGGTTTTGGCGCGGCTTAAAGCCGCACAAAAGGCCTTGGGCGAGTGGCACGATGCCTGGCAGTGGCTGGTGCAGGCCGGGCAGCATCCCGACTTGCAACCCTGTGTCGAGCAATGGCAGGCAACCCTTGAACACGGCGAGAAACGCGCTGACAAGGCGCTGGTCAAATTGAGTGCAGCTTGCTTCCACTCCTGATATTTGGCCGATACAGCACTGTGCAGGGTCAGACGGATGGGTAGTATCCCATCATACTTTTCTGGCTAGAGGTGCTTATGCAGTTTTGCGAATTGGTAGCAGCGGTGCGCAGTACGCCTTTGGACGTCACCATCCCGGCAGACTGGGGCCAGGGCCGTGCCAGTTTCGGTGGCCTGGTGGTGGCTTTGCAGTACGAAGCCATGCGCGCCCATGTTTCGGTAGACCGTGCATTGCGTTCTCTGGCGGTGAGCTTTGTGGGGCCGGTGGCGGCCGATGTGCCGATCCGTTTTGAGGTCGAGGTCTTGCGCGAGGGCAAGGCGGTCAGCCAGGTAATGGGCCGGGCTGTGCAAAATGGTCAGGTGGTGACCCTCGTGCAAGGCAGCTTTGGCGCCTCACGCGAGTCTGCGGCGCGCATCGACGCGTTGCCCGCGCCCGAGATGAAGCCGCCGGAGCAATGCCCGTTACTGCCCTACATCAAGGGCGTGACCCCGGAATTCATGCGCCACCTGTCCATGGGCTGGGCCGTGGGCGCATTGCCGTTTTCAGGTCGCGGCACGCGGGAAATGGGGGGGTGGGTGCGTTTTGCCGGTGAGGTCAAGGATGAGCCCCTGACCGAAACCCATTTGCTGGCGCTGGTCGACACCTGGCCGCCTGCGCTATTGCCCTTGCTGAACAAACCGACCGCGGGCAGCACATTGACCTGGACGATCGAGTTTGTGCAGCCACTGCCGCCGGCCAGTACCCTTGAGTGGTGCAAGTACCTGGCGGTCATCGAGCATGCCCGTGATGGCTACGGTCATGTGGCGGCCAATCTGTGGGCTCCGGGTGGTGAGCTGATTGCGATCAGCCGCCAGACTGTCGCGGTTTTTGGATAATCAGAAGGCCTGACTGCCCGGCTGTTTGGCTTCGGGCTTGCGGCCCTGACGCTGCAAGCCCAACCCTGCAAACAAGGCGATCAGTCCAATCACCGCGCTCGTTGCGTTTTCACTGAACACGCCCGAGACCACCAGTAGAAAGGCCAGCACCATCATCTCAATGGCGATCAGGTCCAGTGCCTGATTCTTTGCGTTCTGACGGCTCTGGGGGTTCGAACGCCACTGCCAGGCCGGAAAATCGGGATGACGTTTGCCCATGATTGCTCTCCTTGTTCAAGGATTCAGCCTTGGCTGAACCGGATGAACAAAGAATAGGCCCGGGGTCGAAACGGAGCGAATCAACAATGGCTATGGGCCTTATAGGCAGATGCCTATAGCTTTAACTGACCAATCGCCCGGTTCAACTCGCCGGCCAGAGTTGCCAGTTGATTGCTGGTGGTGGCCGAGTCGACGGTTTGCTGCACCGTGTTTTCGGTGACATCACGAATACTGACCACTGCGCGGTTCATCTCTTCCGCTACCTGGCTTTGCTGCTCGGCGGCCACGGCGATTTGCGTGTTGCTTTCACGCATCTGTGCCACGGCGTGGGTGATGTCTGCCAGCGCCGCTCCGGCTTCCTGGGCCTGCTGGACGCAGTCGTCTGCCTTGAAAGAGCTTTCCTGCATAAAGTCTACGGCGTCACGGGTTCCCGCCTGCAAGGCTGAGACCATGGCGGTGATTTCGTCGGTGGAGGTTTGCACGCGCTTGGCCAGGTGCCTGACTTCATCGGCGACCACGGCAAAGCCACGGCCCATCTCGCCAGCACGTGCAGCCTCGATGGCCGCGTTCAACGCCAGCAGGTTGGTTTGTTCGGCGATGCTGTGAATCACACTCACCACACCGTTGATCTTCTGGCTGTCCCGGGCCAGTTGCTGAATCATCTCGGCGGTGGTTTGCACTCCGGTCGACAGGCTGGCGATGGACTGCTGCACGCGGCTGACCACTTGCTGGCCGCTGCCGGCCAGGTCGTCTGCGGTTTGCGACAGATCGCGGGTGGCGCCGGCGTGCTGGGCGATGTGGTAGACCGTGGCCGACATTTCATTGATCGCAGTGGCCGCCTGATCGGTTTCACTTTGCTGGCCGAGCATGCCGTGACGCACCTCATCCATGCTGCTGGCCAGGCGAGCGGCCCCGGCGTCCAGTTGCGCGGCGGTCTGGGCCACGGTGTTCACCACCCGCTGGTAGCCGGCCTGCATGGCATTAAAGGCGCTGGCCATCTGCCCGACTTCATCCGTACAGGCCAAAGGCACCCGGGCGGACAGGTCTCCGGTTTTTTCGACATGCAACATCACGTCTTTGAGAGTGTTGAGCTGGCTTAGCAGGAAGCGGATCAGCAACTGCGAGGCGCAGAGCATGGCCAGCATCAGGACCAGCACCGCGACGGCATAGTTGGGCAGCCGCTCGACAAACACCTGCGCCAGGCTGGGCGTGTATGCCAATACCGCGATTTTTTGCCCGTCGTCGCGGGTCAGTACATCGGCGCCGGCCAACAAATCGTGCCCGAACAGCGGAGTTGGATTGATCGAAACCCAACCCTGGGTGTTGTTCAGTTGTGGCACCGGTTGGTCGTGAACCTTGGGCGTTTGCCCGGGCTCAAGGCGCAGTAGATGCGCGGCCTGGGGCAAGGCTTGCCCGGCTGGCCAGGCGCGCAGCAATTGCGCCTGAGACTGGGCACTGGCCCGGGCGTCTGCGCTGCGCGATTGCTGCTCGAGTTGCACGGCGTACAGCACCAGCAACAGGGTGGTGACAAACGCCACCGCGTTGACGGCCCAGAACTTGTACTTAAGCGAGATGTTGCTAAGCCAGGTGCCCATGGAAGGTCTTCTCTGAGTTGGCGGAAACAATATTGGCAAGGTGCCATCATTGTGCCGCTACTCAGTGAGGATCTTGTTGATGTGGGTCAAGAGAGATGGGGTGCTAACCCTTGTAGCCGCTGAGGAGCGTAGCGAGGCTGCGATCGGGTGCGAAGCAGCCGCAAACCCGGGCACTGCGGTCGATCATATAAATACCTGACTCAGGTTTTACGGTCGCTTCGTCGCAGTGGCGCACCACACCGATCGCAGTCTTGTTCTACTCGTCAGCGGCTACAGGTATGTGGGCTATCACCGGCAATCCAAAAAACGCCCGTGCACAGGCGGTGGTATGGGCGGCCAGGTCCTGTTCGCTTTCGCCACGGTGCACGGCCACTTCGCGCAGCACTTCGGTCAGGTAAGCCGGCTCGTTACGGCCGCTTTTCGGCTTGGGCCGCAGGGTACGCGGCAGCAAATACGGGGCATCGCTTTCGAGCATCAGGCGGCCACGGGGGATGTCGCTTACCAGCGGGTGCAAATGGGTGCCACGGCGCTCATCGCAGATCCAGCCGGTAATGCCGATATGCAGGTCCTGATCCAGATAGTTGAACAGGGCCCGCTTCTCGCCGGTGAAACAGTGCACAACCGCGGCCGGCAAGCGGTCACGGAAGTCACGCAGGATCTCCAGCAGGCGCTGACTGGCGTCGCGCTCATGCAGAAAAACCGGCAGTTGCAGTTCCACGGCCAGCGCAAGATGCTCCTCCAGCACTTTCTCCTGCTGCGGGCGAGGCGAGAAGTCTCGGTTGAAATCCAGCCCGCATTCACCCACTGCCCGCATGTTGGGTTCTTTGAGCAAGGCCAGCAAACGCTGGGCACTTTCGCCATTCCAGTCGCTGGCCGAATGCGGGTGAATACCGGCCGTGGTGAACAGACGCTGAGCGCTTTCGTCCAGCTCACGGCTCAAATGCAAGGCCAGTTCACTGCCTTCAACGCTGGTGCCCGTAAGGATTAATTGCTCCACTCCAGCGGCGTAAGCACGGTCTAAAACCGCCTGGTGTTTGCCGTCGAAGCTTGGGTTGGTCAGGTTGACGCCGATATCGATGAGTTGCATGGTGCTACCTCAGGCCAGAGGCCGGGAAGCATATCAGAGCTGTAGATTTATAAGAAAAACCAAGAACTACAGACAGTTATGGTTGTCTTTGAATGCCGCAACAACGCAATGCCAGGCTTTCCACAAAGCGCATTGACTGTTTTGCGCGCTGTTTCCAGCGCTTAAAAGCCCCAAAAGGGGCAACCGGTTGTCGGGTAATCCGACAGGGTGCTGGGCTGTATTCTTTCCGGAGAACGGATGACAAGACCGACGCTATTGATTGCGCTGTGCCTGATGCTACTGCCGTTACCGGCACTGGCACGCCTGGCCGGACCCTTGCAGGTCGGGCAGCCGAGTCAGGTCCGCGATCTGGCGCAAATCCGCAGCAGCCAGGTGCTGCGGGTGCTCGTCAACCAAAGCCGCAACAGCTCGGGTGAAGTGCAAGGCCAGGACATTGGCGTTGAATATCATCGCTTGCGTGCATTCGAGCGTTACCTCAACGGCCACGCCCGTGACGGTCAGGAAATCACGCTCAAGATCATCCCCAAATCCAAGGACCAGCTGCTCGGCGCCTTGTCCCGCGGTGAGGGCGATATTGTCGCCCCGGGGGAATTGATCGACTTCAAGCCCAGCCGTGCCATCAGCCCCAGCGATCCGATCATCGACGATGTGCCATTGATGCTGGTGGGGGTGAAAGGCGAGCGCCGCTTCACCCGTTTTGAACAACTCTCGGGCCGTACCGTGGCGCTGACCACGGGGAGTGCTGCCGGTGCCTCGGTCAATCTGATCAATCAGAAACTGGCCCTGCGCAAATTGCCCCCGATCAAGATCGAATGGGTGGACCCGACCCTGGCGGTGGAAGACGTGCTGGAGATGGTTCAGGCCGGTATTTTTCACCTCACCATCGTTGAGCAACCGATTGCCGAGCGTTGGGCCACGCTGATGCCCAAGCTGCGATTTGACCGCAAGGTGCTGGTCAGCGAACCCGAAGCGATACGCTGGTATGTACGCCGCGATGCTTCGATGTTGCACGCCAGCATTGACCGCTTTCTGGCCGGCTACAAGGTGCCGGCCGATCAGGACGTAGCCTTTGAGCGCGTGTATCGGCGCTTGTACCGGGTGCATTACCCCCTGGCCCGTGCCGACCGCCAGAAGCTCGAAAAGCTGCGCCCGGTGCTGCAAAAACATGCCCGGCAGCAGGGCATGGACTGGCTGAACCTCGCGGCGCTGGCGTTCAAGGAGTCCACCCTCGACCCCGACGCCAAGGGGATGGGCGGGGCCACCGGGCTGCTGCAAATCACCCCTACGGCGGCGCAGCGGGTAGGGGTGAGTAATATTCAAAACGTGGATAACAATGTGCAGGCCGGGGCCAAGTACCTGGCGTTGATCCGCCGCAAGTTTTTTTCCAGCCCAAAACTCAACGAGCGCGAGCGCATGGCCTTTGTGCTGGCGGCGTACAACATCGGGCCCGAGCGGGTGCAAGGCATGCGTGCCGAGGCCCGGCGGCGCGGCCTGAACCCGGATCAATGGTTCTTTCAGGTGGAACGAATCGCCATGGAGCAGGTGGGAATGGGCGCGGTCAGCTATGTTAATAGCGTGAACAAATACTATTTGGCCTTCGATCGGGAGCGCGACTCGCTGGAGCCTGTAAAAGTCGATCTTGTGTCACGCAAATAATCGAATAAACTGATTGGTATGTTAGGTTTATTCGGCTTTTAACATTATTAAAACTGATTAGTATGGCGAGCATTCCCCAACTGATGACTTAAAGGATTCCACCATGAGCAAATTGATCCAAACCGTACTGGGCACCCGCGCAGGTTATGGCTTGACGGTTCTGCGCATCTTTGTCGGCGTCATATTTGCCGCCCACGGCTCGCAAAAGCTGTTTGGCTGGTTTGGCGGTGGTGGGCTGGCGGGCACGGCGCAGTGGATGGAAAGCATCGGCCTGGGGCCGGGTACCTTGATGGCCGCACTGGCGGGCGGGACCGAGTTTTTCGGTGGTCTGGCCCTGATCATCGGCTTGCTGGCCCGGCCTGCGGCACTGGGCCTGTCGTTCACCCTGCTGGTGGCAATTTTCTCGGTGCATATCCATAACGGTCTGTTTATGGCCAACAACGGCTATGAATTTGCCCTGGCCCTGCTGGGTGGCACCGTCGCGGTACTGATCGAAGGCGCAGGCAAGCTGTCTATCGACCGTAGCATTGGCGCTTAACAAACGATTTTGTTGCAAGCTACACCGCCCCGGGCCGCAACGGCCCGGGGCTTTTTTTTGTGTCCTCATTGCCCATCCCGTGCAGCCCTCTGAGTGAACATCGACCCTCAGAGGGTTCGACCTCCTGCCATTGCTTCGTCACAATCCCCTGCTAGCGTGCCCGCCAGAAATAATTTGTTACAAGCAATCAGGAATCTGTGATGAGCGATGAGAAAGACCAGGACACCCAACGCCCGGCCGATACCAGCCGCCGCCATTTCCTCGCCGGTGCTGCCGCACTGGGCGTAGGTGCAGTCGCCTTGAGCGCCTGCGGCAACAGTGAGCCTGACAGCCCTGCGCAAGCTCAGCCGCTGACGCCGGTTGAACTGGACAAAAAACTCGGCGAACAGGTCAAGACCATCGTGGTGATCTATGCCGAGAACCGCAGCTTCAACAACCTGTTTGCCAACTTCCCCGGTGTGGAGAAACCCTTGTCGGCGCTCAAGCCCGCCGACTACCAGCAGCGCGACCGTGATGGCAGTCTGTTGCATACCTTGCCGCCGGTCTGGGGCGGGGTGTTGCAGGTGGGGCCGCAGACGGTCGATGGGGTGACGTATGCCCAGGGTGTGCAGTTCCAGGAGAACCTGCCCAACGCACCGTTCGCCCTGAAGGGGCCAAACCAGGAAGATTTGCCGCTGAACCTCGTGACCCGGGACTTGTGGCACGTGTTTTATCAAAACCAGATGCAGATCAATGATGGCAAAAACGACCAGTTCGTCGCCTGGGCAGATTCCGGTGGTCTCACCATGGGCTATTACCCCCAGACCCGGTATTCGCTGCGCCTGTGGGACGTGGCGCGGGAGTTTGTGTTGTGTGACAACTTTTTCCAGGGGGCCTTTGGCGGCTCATACCTCAATCACCAGTACCTGATCAGCGCCGCTGTGCCGTTCTATCCGAATGCAGCCACCTCGGTGGCCGAGTCGCAGATCGCCGTGCTGCAAGGTGATGACCCAACCGGTACGCGCCTCAAGCCCCTGGAAAAATCCCCGGCCAGTGCCATGACCGGCGCCCCGCAGTTTGGCCCCAGCGCCCTCACGCCAGACGGCTTTGCGGTGAACACCATGGCTCCGCCGTACTGGCCGACCTGGATCCGCGACCCCGAGCGCCCGGACTATGCCAAGCCCGATCTGCCGAGCGTACTGGTGCCGCAAACCCACGAGCATATCGGCGACAAACTGAGCAAAAAGAACGTCGACTGGGCCTGGTACGCCGGTGCCTGGCAGAGCACGCTGGACCAGTTCAAGGGGGCGGAGGGCCTGCCCAAAATTCCGAACTTCCAGTACCACCATCAGCCGTTCAATTACTTCGCGCAACAAGGCCCGCAGAACCCGCTCGAGCGCAGCAAGCGTCTGCGTGACGGTGGCCTGGGTGACGAGGCCAGTACCAACCGGTTCCTCGCCGACGCCGAGGCAGGCACGCTGCCTGCCGTGAGTTTCTACAAGCCCCAGGGCAACCTGAACATGCACGCGGGCTATGCGGATGTGGCCGCCGGTGACCGTCACCTGGACCGTGCCCTCAAGGTGCTGCGCAGCAGCCCGCAGTGGCAGAACATGGTGGTGGTGCTTACGGTGGACGAGAACGGCGGCTGGTGGGACCACGTAGTGCCGCCCAAGGGCGATCGCTGGGGCCCCGGCACGCGAATCCCGGCGCTGGTGGTGTCACCCTTTGCCCGCAAGGGCACGGTGGATCACACCGTGTATGACACGGCCTCGATCCTGCGCCTGATCACGCGGGTGCATCAGCTTGAGGTGCTTGATGGGCTCAAGCAGCGTGACGATGCGATGAAAGCCCGCGGGCAAACCCCCATGGGGGACCTGACCAACGCGCTGCAGTTCTGACACCGTTCACCCGGTCGCGAGCCGTCTGGCGGGCCCGCGACTGGAACGGCGTTTTTCGATGTACATGATTGTTGACAGTTGTAAGCAGGTTTCTCTAGGATGTTTTCTTGCGCCGATTTAAACAGCTACTTGCGGGGCGCCAGAGGGTCACAGACCTTCTAAGAGGCTTGAAACAGGCCTCGAAATACCGCTAAAGCGCTGGTTCGGTGTTGCCTCTCACCTGCCACGCAGAATCTTGAGGCGGAGAACCGACACATGAGTAACCCACGTCCCCTTGTACGTCTTGCGCCGATCACGGCCAATCTGACCCTGAGCAATCCAAAAATCCTTCTGGGCGGCAAGCATCAGCCAACGCTGCTGCGCTATCTGGACGGCTGGCCACGCCGCAAGGGTCGGGCCACCGCGTTTCTGATCCAGTTTGTGAAAGACGGTGATGAGTTGGCGCAATTTGCCAATGACCGTTTTGATCTGGCTGTGATTCAGTCCCCCAGCGCCGAGAATGCCGAGCGGGTAATCCGCAACCTGACCCGTGTGTGCCGTCAGGGGTTGATTACGCTGCGCTGAATGCCTGGGGCATCAATCGTCAGGTTCGGCCTGGTACCGCAACCAGCCCGCAATCAGGAAGCTGCCGTCCTTACGGTCTTTAGGGTGTTCTCGGCCTTCGTACACCGGCAGCTCGGCGAAATCAAAAGGGCTCATACCTTCGATACAGGCAACGTTGACGCCGTATTCATGAGGCCTGGAACGGCGCTGGTGAAAGGTGTAGATGCCGCAGCGTGAGCAGAAGTAGTGCTTGGCCTCGTTGGAGTTGAACTGGTAAAGCGTCAATACATCCTTGCCCTGGAGTATGTCGATTTCTGCCAGGTTGGCCGACACGGCAACGGCCCCACGCATGCGGCAATAAGAGCAGTTGCACCGTCGCACGGTATTCAAACCGTTGGTCAGCCGTACCGTGAAGCGCACAGTGCCGCAGTGGCAGGCGGCCTGGTATACGGGGCGGGAGGCTGTGCTTTTGGTAGTCATGGCGGTCCTTTATGTCGGCTTTTGCGTACGACGGAGGGTCCATTTTATGTTAGGTGATTCTGGAGGTCAGGCAGCAACTGATCTGCCACGTGTTTTCGGGATTTTTCGCACAGGTTTGCCAATTGCTGGGGCGATGGTTCGACGCCTATAGTCGGCGCTCGCCCTGGGGCGACCGGGTTTGGCGACTTGGGCAATATCCAGTTAGTGTGCAGTTGTTATATAAGGCTAGGCGTGTATTTTGCGTAGTGCTTTATGGCAGCTGTACGTGGGAGATCTTCGGATCTGCCGGGTTGATCTGGATACCGGTTCGCCAACCCGCGTACAGCGGCCACCTGTTTTTGTTTGGCGACGGAAACGGTTGGTACAAATACACTATCCGGAGTTTTACTCATGACTTATCCCCCGTTTATTCCGCTCACCGCCATCGACTGCACCATCCCCGCCTTGCTGATCGACCGTAACGCTCCCCTCGACGTACTCCACGCCAACGCCATTGCGCGCATTCTGGCTGTAACCCAATTGATGGAAATGTTCTCCAGCCGCGAAGTGCAAGAGGCCGATTCTGTTGACCTCAAACACGTGGCCACTGTCGCGACGCTCTTGCTGCGCGACGGGTGCGATCTGCTGGATGTGTTGGGCTGGCGCTTGCGGCCCGCTTAACGGGTATGGCGAGTACATATCCGGTATTCGCGTTTAACTTGAATATTGTTTTCGCTCTTACAGCGAGTCCCTTTTGGAAGGACCCAAAAGGAACCAAAAGGTCCTCGCCCCGGCGTACGGCCTTCGCTGCGCTCAGGTTCCCTCGTTCCGGTCCCGCTCCGTGGGCACGCCGTGACGGGCCATCCATGGCCCATCACGGCTCTCCCGGCATCCATGCCGGGAGACCCACTGCGCAGAACCTCCACTCGGCCTCCCGAAGGGGCGGGTAGATCAAGATCAAAAACCAAGCAAAAGCAAAAGCAAACTGTAGCCGCTGCCGAAGGCTGCGATCGGGTTGGTGCGCCACTGCAACTGACTTAGCAGTGAAAACAAGGCTTGAGGCAGCCCGCTCCCGCTGCAGGCGCGGGAGCCGGTTTGTGCTGCCTTAGAAGTTAGAAGCGGTCCAGCCGATAGGGTTGCAGCGCTGGCAGTTCATGGGGGCTGCCAGATGTTGTCGGTGCTGCCAGCTGGGCGATCAGTTCGGCGGTGACTGCCGCTTGAGTCAGGCCCAGATGCTGGTGGCCGAAGGCGAGCAGCACTTTGCCGTGACACACCCGATCAATGATCGGCAGTGAGTCGGGCAGCGAGGGTCTAAAGCCCATCCAGGGTGTTGCACCCTCAGCACTCAGGTCGCGGCTGAACAGCCCTTTGCTCAGGCGATGCAACTGCCAGGCGCGCTCCATGCTTGGCGGCGCCTCCAGGCCCGCAAATTCAACCGTACCCGCCAGCCTCAAACCCTCGGCCATTGGGGTCATGATGAATTTGCGCTCCAGTGAGGTGACGGCAAACGGCAGCCGGCCATGCTCGTGGGGCAGCATCAAGTGATACCCGCGCTCGGTGTCCAGCGGGACTTTTTTGCCGGTCAGGGCGGCGGTCAGTTTCGCCGAGTGGGCACCGCAGGCGATCAGAACCCGGCGAGCTGTAACCCGGCCCTGGTCGGTGACCAAGGACACCCCGGCATCGTTCAGTTGCCCGCCCATCACCTGCCGTTTTAGGAACTGCACCCCGCAGGTTTTGGCGGCTTTAACCAGTTCGCAAACGACGCGGTACGGGTCGATAAAATGCCCCGTGGCCGGAAAAAACAACCCGCCCTGGATCTGCTCGCTCAGTTGCGGCGCAGTCTCGCGCACGGCCCCGGCCTGCCAGAAATCAACCGGCACTTGTTGCTGACGCATGCGGGTCTGCAACGCTTCGAGTGCCTGGCGTGACTCGGGGCGCTCGTACACCAGCAATGAGCCGTCTTCTTTCATCAATCCAGGGCAGTCCATGCCTTCCAGCAACCGGTACCAGGCAGCCAGGCTGCTTTCGTTGAGTGCACGAATGCCGGCCACGGTGCGCTGGTAAGGTTCGGGGCGCAGGTTCAGTAACAGGCGCGTGAACCAGGGCAGGGCCCGTGGCATGTATTTCCAGTCCAGCCGCAAGGGGCCCATCGGGTCCATCAGCATGGCGGGCAAGCGCTTGAGAATGGACACGTCGGCAATGGGGAACACCTGTTCGGTCGCCAGGTGCCCGGCATTACCGAACGAGGCACCCTGGCCCGGCTCCTGCTGGTCGATGACCACTACCCGCAGGCCCTGACGTGCCAGTTGCAGGGCGCAGGCGACACCGATGATGCCGGCGCCCACCACCGCAATGTCCGCACCCTCGTGCGGACTGTTTGACGCGACGTTATCAGGCATTTTCCAGTACTTCTCTCTGACCATCGAGCAGGCGGCGCAGTTGCAGAGGGTTGGTGTGCTTGAGCGCTGTCGGCAACAAGCTGTCCGGGAAGTCCTGGTAGCAGACCGGGCGCAGGAAACGCAGGATTGCCGCGGTGCCGACCGAGGTAGTGCGCGTGTCTGAGGTCGCCGGGAACGGGCCGCCGTGAACCATGGCATCACACACTTCAACCCCCGTCGGCCAGCCATTGACCAGCAGGCGACCGGCCTTGCGTTCCAGCACCGGGAGCAAGGCCCGGGCACTCTCAAGGTCAGCATCATCCAGTTGCAGGGTGATGGTCAGTTGGCCTTCAAGATGCTCTAGCACCTGACGGATCTCGTGGTCATCCGCGCATTGCACGACCAGCGACGCAGCACCGAAGATCTCGGCTTGCAACGCCGCGTCGGCGAGGAAGTCCCTGGCCTGGGTCACGAACAGGTGGGTCTGGCACTGGTTTGGCGTGTTGCCTCGCACACCGGCGGCGACTTCCTGGGCGCTGGTCAGTTCCAGCAGCGAGCCGACACCCGCCTCGTATGCCTGGAAAATCCCGGGAGTGAGCATGGTCTGCGCCTGGCTGCGCTGGACGAGGTCGGCAGCGGCGCTGATGAATTGATCCAGCGCCGGGCCCTGGCGGGCAATGACCAGCCCCGGGTTGGTGCAGAACTGGCCGGCGCCCTGGGTCAGGGAGGCAACGAAGCCTTGGGCCAGCGATTCGCCACGCGCCTGCAGGGCGGCGGGGAAGAGCAATACCGGGTTGATCGAACTCATTTCCGCATACACCGGGATGGGCTCCGGGCGCGCAGCCGCCGCTTTGCACAGGGCGATGCCGCCACTGCGTGAACCGGTGAAACCCACGGCCTTGATGCGCGGGTCGGTGACCAGGGCAATCCCCACTTCGCGGCCGGAGCCGAACAGCAGCGAAAAGACACCGGCGTGCAGGCCGGATTTTTTCACGGCACGGGCGATCGCGTGGCCAACCAGTTCGCTGGTACCTGGGTGGGCGCTGTGGGCTTTGACGATCACCGGGCAACCGGCCGCCAGTGCCGATGCGGTGTCGCCACCGGCCACCGAGAAGGCCAGCGGGAAGTTGCTGGCGCCGAACACGGCCACCGGGCCCAGCGGTACCTGGCGTTGGCGCAGGTCGGAACGCGGCAGGGGCTGGCGCTCAGGCAGTGCGGTGTCGACCCGTACATCCAGCCATTCACCCGCACGCACGGTGCGGGCAAAGGTGCGCAGTTGATGGCAGGTGCGGCCGCGCTCACCCAGGATGCGCGGGCGTGGCAGCCCGGACTCGCTGACGGCGCGGTCGATCAACTCATCGCCGATGGCTTCGATTTCATCGGCGATGGTTTCAAGAAAAGTGGCACGAGCTGCCAGTGGCGTCTCGCGATAGCTGTCAAAGGCCTCCCACGCCAAAGCGCACGCCTGCTCGACATGTTCGCCGGTGCCGCCGAGGTAGGCCGGTTCCAGCGCTGTGCCGGTGGCGGGGTTGATCGCCCGGATCGCTTCGCGGCTACCGGTGATGGCTTGCTGACCGATCAGCATGTTGCCTGTCAGAGTCATGGCGTGTTCCTGGAAAAATTGGGCTGGGGGTGTGGGAGCGAGCCTGCTCGCGAAGGCTTCGCGAGCAGGCTCGCTCCCACAGAAGCACCGCTCGTTTAACTGAGCGGAGCTGAGCGATCAGGCAACGTTCTGTTCGGCGGACCAGTTTTTGTACCACTGACGGAACAGGGTGTACTGGTTCTCGGCGTAGTGACGCTGGGCATCGCTGAGCGCATCGGTCTCGTTGAAGTGCAGGGTGTATTCGGTGTCGCCATTGAGCACCATCAGGTGCTTGTAGTAGAGCACCAGGTCGGTGCCTTCATCGAACGACGACAGCACGGCAAGGGCAGCTTCCAGCTCACGGGCCAGGCGGCGGGCCTTGGGGTCGCCCAGGGCCGCTTGCTTGCTCAGGGCTACCAGTTGCAGCACTTCGCGTGGCAGGGCGTTACCGATACCGGTAATGGCACCGGTGGCGTTGCAGTTGACGAAGCCATGGACCACTTGGGTATCGACACCGACCATCAGGGTTACGTCATCGTCCTTGGACGTGATGTGCTCAGCGGCGTAACGCATGTCGGCGGCACCGCCGAACTCTTTGAAGCCGATCAGGTTCGGGTATTCGCGACGCAGTTCAAAGAACAGGTCGGCGCGGGTGGCGAAGCCGTAGTAAGGGCTGTTGTAGATCACGGCCGGCAGCTGTGGAGCTGCTTGCAGGATGGCGGCGAAGTGAGCTTTTTGCGCAGCAGGCGAGGCCGCACGGGACAGCAGGCGAGGAATCACCATCAGGCCCTGGGCGCCGACTTTGGCGGCGTGTGCGGCGTGGGACACGGCTTCGCGGCTGTTGACGGCGCCAGTGCCAACGATGGTCGGAATGCCGGCAGCCACCAGGCGTGCCACGCCTTCCTGACGCTCGGCTTCGGTCAGCAATGGCCAGTCACCCATGGAGCCGCAGTACACGACGGCGCTCATGCCGATATCGATCAGTTCGCGGCCCTTGGCGACCAGCGCGTCGAAGTCCGGTTTGCGATCGGCGGTGCAAGGGGTCATCAGTGCAGGCATGCAGCCGGTGAAAATGTTATCGCTCATTGTTGTAACTCCTGGAGTCGTTTAGTCAGATGTGAGTGCAAAGGCGGAGGCTTAAATGCCCCACGCAAAGGAATCCTGTTCGTCGATCAGCAGTGTGCTGTCGGCGGTCATATAGGCCTGGCCGGTGATGAAAGGGCGAATGCGCTCGCCTTCCCACTGATAGCTGCCGATGAACTGGCTGCCCGTGATGCTGGCCTGTACCCAGGGCTCACCGGGGGCGAGTTTGCCGTCGGCCGCCAGGCACGCCAGTTTGGCGCTGGTGCCGGTGCCGCATGGCGAGCGGTCGTAGGCCTTGCCCGGGCACATGACAAAGTTGCGGCTGTCGGCCTTGTCGTCGTCGGCAAACAGTTCGATATGGTCGATGAGTGCGCCGTCTTCGCCATGGATGCCTTGTGCCTCAAGGGCCTTGAGCATCGCCCAGGTGTACTCGGTCAGGGCTTCAACGTTGTCCAGTTGCAGCACCTGGCCGTGGTCTGATACCAGGAAAAACCAGTTGCCGCCCCAGGCGATATCGCCGTAGACGCGGCCATGGCCTGGCACCTCGACGGCCACCTGCTGGCGGTAGCGGTAGGCGGGCACGTTGCCGACGGTCACGGTGCCGTCTGGATGCAAGGTGGCGCTGACCGGGCCGACCGGGGTGTCGATCTTGTGCTCTCCGGTCTCGATCAGCCCCAGGTGGTGCAGCGAAGCGACCAAACCGATGGTGCCGTGGCCGCACATGCCCAGGTAGCCGGCATTGTTGAAAAAGATCACGCCACAGGTGGCATCCGGCGACACGGGTTCGCAATACAGCGCGCCCACCAGTACATCGTTGCCACGGGGCTCCAGCAGGCAGGCGCGGCGCCATTGGTCATGCTGGTCGCGCAGTTCATCGCGCTGCTCGACCATGGTGCGGCCGGCCAGTTGCGGAAAGCCTTTGATCACGAGGCGGGTGGGTTCGCCGCCGGTGTGTGAATCAATGATATGTACGTGCTTCATAAACTTATCCCCTGGAAGAGAACAACGGCTGGGAAGACGGTGGCTAACGGTGTCTCAGGACGACGTCTGGATAAACGCTCCCGTGGCGTGCCGGGGTGGCGTCTGGCTGACAAGTTCCGGGGCTTCTTCGCTTTCCTCGTCGTCTTCCAGGCGGACCATGTGTGCCGGTACGCCGGTGGCGGCCCCCCAGTAATAGATACCCGTGGCGCACGCAGCGACGACCAGGGTGTCGAAAGGGTGAGCGAGCACGCCCAGGCCACCGAAGGTGCCGAGCTTGGACAGCACGATGGTCACGGCATAGAAGCCGATCAGCCACAAGGAAGAGCGCACTTGCTGGGCCAGGCTCAGGTGGTTGGTCGGTACAAAGCGGGCGCACAGCAGGTACACCACAAACATCACGATCTGCAGGCCGAGCAACCAGGACACGGTCTTCCAGCCTGACCAGTAGACGATCAGCGCAGCGACGATGAATGACAGCGGCCCCAGCACGGCCATCCACTTGACCCTGAAAGGGCGCGGCATGTCGGGTGCATTGCGGCGCAGTGCGGCCACGGACACCGGAGCCACGGCGTAGCTCAATACCAGCGCGGCGGATACCACGTTGATCAGGGCCTCCCAGGAGGGGAACGGCAGGGTCCAGAACACTGACAGGCCAAAGGTCAGCCACAGCGCCGGGCGCGGGATGCCGGACTTTTCATCGATGCGGGTGAACACTTTGAAGAACGTGCCGGTTTGCGCCCAGCCATAGATCACACGCGGTGTCGCGTTCATGTAGATATTGCCGCAGCCGCTGGGGGAGATCACCGCATCGGCCACCACCAGATAGGCCAGCCAGCCCACACCCAGTGCCAGGGCGATGTCGCGATAGGGCAGGGCCAGTTCCTTGGTCACACCGGCCCAGCCGTTGACCAGCATCTCGGTCGGCACGCCGCCGAGGAAGGCGACCTGCAACAGCACATAAATCACGGTAGACAGCAGAACCGACAGGATCAGGGCAATCGGGATGGTGCGTTGCGGGTTTTTGACCTCGCTGGCCACCGAAATGATCGGGGTCAGGCCCAGGTAGGCGAAGATAATGCCGCCCGCGGAAACAGCCATCTGCACGCCCGACAGACCGAAGGGAGCAAAGCCCTGGGAGTAGAGGTTTTCCGGTTTGAAGAAGGTGAACAGCACGCCGATGACCAGCAGCGGCACGATGAACTTGAACACGCTGACCAGGTTGTTGGCCATGGCGAAGGTCTTCACGCTGCGATAGTTGAGCATGAAGAACAGGCACAGCAGGCCGAACTGCAGGAGCCAGCCCAGGATCGAAGGATCACTGGAGCCTGCCTTGGTCAGCTCGGGGAACCATGCTGCGGCGTATTGGCGAGCGGCGACCACTTCAATCGCCACCAGGCTGGAAAATGCGATCAGGGTGATAAAGCCCATCAAGTACCCGAGCAGCGGGCCATGGGAGTACACCGGGTAGCGGATAACGCCACCGGCGCGCGGCAGGGCAGCGCCCAATTCACAGTAAACAATGCCCAACAGCAGCACAGAAAAACCGCCCAGCAGCCAGGAAAATATCCCCGCGGGCCCCGCAATTGCAGAAACGTGGCTGGCTGCGAACAACCAGCCGGAACCGAAGATGGCACCCAGACCGATAAAGGTCAGGTCCATCAGTGAGAGCTGTTTCTTGAATTTGCCTTTACCTGACATGGAGTCGCCTTATTGTGAGTTTTTGGTTAGGCAGGTGTGATGTCATTTGCCATTGCGCCAAAACCACTGGCGGGTGTGCAATGGCGCTAGATTGAACGTCCGGGCGGGTTTGCGATTGATGTTTTCCATTGAAGCCGATGACGAAATCAGCACAATATGGACAGGTGGATTCAGCCTGTTCGAGTAGTGGGGGAGTGAGATTCATGACGCAGAATGCTTTTGCAATCCTGTGCCAGGGGAGCGACCTGAGCCGGCCGCAGACCCTTGAGCAGTTGCTGTCAGGCGTGGCGCTGTTGTTGCCGATGCTGGACGTGATTCCCAATGCGGCGATTTTTATCAAGGACAACCAGGCGCGCTATGTATTGGCCAATCGCACGCTGGTGCAGCGTTGCGGGCTCAAGCAGCTGCAACCCTTGCTGGGTAAAACCAGCGCCGAGGTTTTCCCGGAGCAACTGGGGCCTGGCTATACCGAGCAGGATCGACGCGTGCTGGAGCAGGGGCTTGTGCTGGAGGACCAGCTGGAGCTGCACCTGTACGGCAGTCGTGAGCCGGGCTGGTGCCTGACGCACAAGCGGCCCCTGTACAACTGCGATGGTGAAATAATCGGCCTGGCCGGGATCTCGGTGGACCTGCAGTCGGCCAGTGACACGCACCCGGCCTACCAGCGGCTGGCGGCGGTGGATGAGCATATTCGTGCGAATTTCAATCGGCGCGTCACCCTGGGCGAGCTGACGCGCATTGCCGGGATTTCAGTGGCGCAGCTGGAGAGGTATTGCAAACGGGTGTTCCACCTGACACCGCGACAGATGATCCAGAAGGTTCGTCTGGAGCACGCCCATCGTCTGTTGCTGACGGACATCCCCATCACCGAAGTTGCACTGCAGTGCGGCTATACCGACCACAGCGCGTTCACCCGGCAGTTCAAGGCATTGACCGGCTTTACGCCACGTCAGTACCGGCAGGCCACGGCGCCCTGAGCGTCAGGGTTACGGGTATTCAATCGCGACGATATACACCCACTGCTCACCGGTGGGTGTTTGCACCTGGACTTCGGCATCCAGTGACTTGCCGATCAGCGCCCGGGCCAGGGGTGAGTCGATACTGATCAGGCCCAGCTTGAGGTCCAGCTCATCGGGCCCGACGATGCGGTAGCGCGACTGCTTGCCTTCCTCATCCTCGATGGTGACCCAGGCGCCGAAATAGACCTTGTTCGGATCGCTGGGTTTTTCGCTGACGACCTTGAGGCTTTCAAGGCGCTTGGTCAGAAAACGCACACGGCTGTCGATCTCGCGGAGCATTTTTTTGCCGTAGGTGTATTCGGCGTTTTCCGAGCGGTCACCCTGGGCTGCGGCTTCGCTGACCGACTGCGTCACCTGGGGCCTGCGAACGTGCCACAACTCGTGCAACTCGGCACGCATGCGCGCCTCACCTTCAGGGGTGATCAGCGCGGTGCCGGCAGGGCGGGGAGGGCGATAGCGGCTCATGGGCAATCCATTGTCAGTGAAGAGCGCGAGTCTATCAGCCCTCGCGCAACACGGTTAGCGGGCTGGCATTGAGTGCCCGGCGTGTGCCGAACACACCTGCACCGCCGACCATCAGAGCCCCCAGCACAGGCAACAGCAGCAGCCACGGATGCGGGCTCCACGGCAGGTCAAAGGCGAAGCGATACAGCACGAGGCTGACCAGTTCGGCGCCCAGTGCTGCGAGCAGGCCGCTGGTGGCGCCCAGCAGACCGAACTCGATGCGCCGGGCCTTGACCAGCAGTTGGCGCTCGGCCCCCAGCGCCCGCAGCAGAGCACCCTGGCGAATGCGTTCGTCCAGGGTGGATTGCAGGCCGGAAAACAGCACTGCCATGCCCGCCGCCAACACAAACAGCAGCACGTACTCCACGGCAATGGTCACTTGCGCAAGGATGCTGCGCAGCTGCTCAAGCAACGCTTCGATAGGCAAGATGGTCACCGCCGGGAAGCTGCGCGACAGCTCGATGATTTCCTTGTCGTGACCAGGCGCCAGGTAAAAGCTGGTGAGGTAGGTGGCGGGCAAGTCCTGCAAGGTGCCCGGTTGGAAAATCATGAAAAAGTTGGGCTGGAAGTTGTCCCAGTTGATGCTGCGCAAACTGGTGACCCGGGCTTCGCGGTTTACCCCGGCAACGGTGAAGGTCAGGTGATCGCCGAGTTTCAGCTTCAGGCTTTCGGCGACTTTGGCTTCGACCGAAACGCCAGGCACATCCCCGGCAGGCGCTTGGGTCCACCAGGTACCTGCGGTCAGTTCGTTGCCGGCGGGCAGGTTGGCGGCCCAGGTCAGGCTCAGGTCGCGCTGGATGGCCTTGTCGCCGCTGGAGTCCTTGCTGACGATGTCTTGCACCGGTTCGCCATTGATACTGATCAGGCGCCCCGGGATTACCGGGTACAGCGGCGCGGCCTGGGCCTGAAGGGTCATCAGGTGGGCACCGAAAGCGTCCTTGTCGGCCGGCAGGATGTTGAGGGCAAAGTAGTTGGGCGCATTTTTCGGCAGCTGGTTTTGCCAGGTGTCGAGCAACTCGCCGCGCAACAGTGCGATCAGGGCCATCGACAGCAGGATCAGGCCGAAGGCCAGGGCCTGACCCGCGGCTGCCAGCGGGTGGCGCAGTAATTGGCCCAACCCCAGGCGCCAGGGCAACGAGGCTCGTGCCAGCAAGCGGCGCAGGCTTTGCAGGCCCAGCAGCAGGATGCCGCCCAGAACCAGCGCGGCAATCACGCCACCCCCCAGCAGGGCGAACGTCAGCACCAGATCAAGGCTCATGCGCCACATGATCAGCCCAAGCGCCAGCAGGGCCGCGCCATAGACGGTCCAGGTGCTGGCCGGGATGGGCAGCATGTCGCGGCGCAATACCCGCAGCGGCGGTACGCGACCCAGCGCGGCCAATGGCGGCAGGGCGAAGCCAGCCAGCGCCACCAGCCCGGTGCCCATCCCTGCAATGGCAGGCATCAGGCCGCCGGGAGGCACGTCGGCAGGCAGCAAGTCATGCAGCAGGGCGAACAGCCCGAGCTGCGCCAGCCAGCCGAGCAGCGCACCCGCAAGGCTGGCCAGCAACCCGAGTACAGCCAGTTGCAAAGTGAACAGCCACAGGGTTTCGCGTCGCGACAGGCCCAGGCAGCGCAGCAGGGCACTGGCATCAAAGCGTCGATTGGCAAAGCGTGTCGCTGACAGGGCTACTGCGACGCCGGACAGCAGCACCGCCACCAGGCTGGCCATGTTCAAGTAGCGCTCGGCCTTGCCCAGCGCACCGCCGATTTGCCGGTTGCCATCACGGCCGTCCAGCAGGCGCTGGTTGGGGTCCAGGCCGGGTTTGATCGATTGGCGATAGGCTTCAAGGACTGGTGCTTCACCGCGCCACAGCTCGCGATACGTGACGCGGCTGCCCGGTTGCACAATGCCGGTAGCGGCCAGGTCGTCCAGGTTGATCAGCACCCGAGGCGTGAGGCTGTACAAGTTGCCGGCGCGGTCCGGTTCATAAGTCAGAACGCGGGTGATGCGCACGGTTTTGGAACCGACATCGATTTCATCGCCGACCTTGAGGTTCAGCGCGGTCAGCAATCGGGCTTCGGCCCACGCCTCTCCGGGCCGGGGGCCGCCGCCGGGTTGTTCTTCGGCATAGGGTTGGGGCGCGCTTTTGAGTTCGCCGCGCAACGGGTAGGCATCGTCTGCCGCCTTGATGCTGGACAGCTGAATGCCGTTGTCGGTCGCGATCACGCTGGCAAACTCGACCACGCGCGCGTGTTTGAGTCCCAGATCGGTACCGACCTTGATTTGTTCTTCACGGGCCGGGGAGCTGCCATCAAGCACCAGATCGGCGCCCAGGAACTCGGTGGCGCGCAACAGCATCGCACCATTGAGGCGGGCACCGAAGTAGCCGATGGCGGTGCTGGCTGCGACGGCAACCAGCAGGGCAAAGAACAGCACGCGCAACTCGCCTGCGCGGGCATCGCGCAGCAATTGACGTACGGCAAGGCTTAGCAGGCGCAACAGCGGCAGGCGTGCCATCAGGGCTCCAGAGGGCCGACCAGATGGCCGGCTTCAAGACGGATCAGGCGCCGGCAACGATGGGCCAGGCGTTCGTCATGGGTCACCAGCACCAGGGTGGTGCCGCGTTCCTTGTTCAACTCGAAGAGCAGGTCGGTGATGCGTTCACCGGTGTGGCTGTCCAGGTTGCCGGTGGGTTCATCGGCAAACAGCACGTCCGGGTTGGCGGCAAACGCCCGAGCAATGGCCACCCGCTGTTGTTCGCCGCCGGACAGCTGACGCGGTGAATGGCTAAGGCGCTGGCCCAGGCCGACGCGCTCCAGCAGATGGCGGGCATGTTCGCGGGCATCTTTGCGGCCCTCCAGCTCCAGCGGCAACATGACGTTTTCCAGGGCGTTGAGGCTGTCGAGCAACTGGAACGACTGGAACACAAAGCCCACATGTTCGGCCCGCACCCGGGCGCGCTGGTCTTCGTCCAAGGTGCTCAGGGCCCGGCCGGCCAGAATCACTTCGCCCTGGCTGGGCAGGTCCAGGCCTGCGAGCAAGCCCAGCAGCGTTGACTTGCCGGAGCCGGATGCGCCCACGATCGCCAGGCTGTCGCCCTTGTTCAGTTCAAGGCTCAGGGGGTGGAGGATGGTCAACTCGCCTTCCGCGCTGGGAACCACTTTGCTAAGGTTCTGCGCGGTGAGAATACTTTCGCCCATGGAGAATCCAATGCGTGTGTGGTTTTTAAGTGCTGCTCTGGCCCTGATGTGCATGGCGCAGACGGCAACGGCGGGAACAATCTTGATCGTTGGCGATAGTATCAGCGCGGCTTTCGGCCTGGATACCCGTCTGGGATGGGTGTCGCTGCTCGAACAAAGGCTCAGGGAGCAAGGATACGACGACAAGGTGGTCAACGCGTCGATCAGCGGTGACACCAGCGCCGGGGGGCTTGCGCGGCTGCCTGCGCTGCTTGCAGAGCATAAACCTGACGTGGTGATTGTGGAGTTGGGCGGCAATGATGGCCTGCGTGGCCAGTTGCCAGCGCAATTGAAACAAAATCTTGCGGGCATGATTGACGCCTCGCAGCAGGCGGGTGCCAAGGTACTGCTGCTGGGGATGCAGTTGCCGCCCAATTATGGTGAGCGATACACCCGGGCTTTTGCAGCGGTTTATGCCGAGCTGGGCCAGGAGAAAAAGGTCGCGCTGGTGCCGTTTTTCCTCGAAGGCGCGGGGGGCAGGCCCGAGTTGATGCAGGCCGATGGCATCCACCCGGCGGTCGGGGCGCAGGGGCTTTTGCTGGATAATGTGTGGCCGGCGCTAAAACCCCTGCTTTGATGCTTCTCTAGCGGCAGTGTTTCGGCTAAGGTGGCGCCCCCCCGATTTGGAGCCCCCGATGTCGCGTCCTGCCTGGTCTTTATATGCCTATCAACTGATCGAGCCCGATGAACAGCTCGATTTGTTCGCCTGCCAGGAGGTACGGGTGCATCTGGTGACGCGTCAACTGGAGCTGGGAGGCACCATTGACCGTACGTTGTGTGGCTCATTGCTGCCGGCACAGCCGCGCTGGTCGGATGTCACACGCAAGGTCTTCCAGGACCACCGGCTATGCCCGCTGTGCCGGGCGATTATCGAGTCGCAGCGCCGTGGCACCGAGCCTATCTGGCCAGAGCTGCGCTTTGAGTTGTAGCGTTGGCCTTTGAACCATGATGTTACTAGTTTGACGCCCCAGCCGGCTCACGCTCCCCGTGGGCGCGGTGTACACTCCCTTTTTGGTCCCCCGTTGATTATGCGAAGGATGTTCCGGATGTTGTCGCGCCTACCTGCAGTCACCCGTTACCTGTCAGTTGCCGCGCTTTGTGTTGCGGGTCCAGCTGTTGCGCTCGAGTTCCCGCTGCCGCCACCTGGCGAAGATGTCGTCGGCCAGGTGCAGGTCATCAAGGGCAAGTACGAAGATTCCTTTGCTGATTTGGGGAACACGTACGAACTGGGCTATTCGGAAATGATTGCCGCCAACCCGGGGATTGATGCCTGGTTACCGGTCAAGAAAAACCCGGATGGCACCATAGTCGACACCGATATCGTGCTGCCTACCCAGTTCATCCTGCCGCCGGGCAAGCGTGAAGGGATCGTGATCAACCTGGCGGAGTACCGGTTGTACTACTTCCCCAAAGACCAGAACAAGGTCTACACCTTCCCGCTGGGCATTGGCCGCGAAGGCTGGGGCTCGCCTTTGGGGCAGACCAGGATCACTGCGAAAACCCCTAACCCGACCTGGACACCGCCGGCTTCAATCAAGGCCGAGCACGCCAAAAACGGTGATCCGCTGCCGAACGTAGTGCCTGCCGGTCCGGATAACCCTCTGGGCCCGTTCAAGTTCACTCTTGGCATGCCGGGTTACCTGATACATGGCTCGAACGCGAAATTCGGCATCGGTACAGGGACCAGCCATGGCTGCTTCCGCATGCTCAACAAGAACGTGCTGCAAATGTCGCAGATGGTGCCTGTCGGTACGCCGGTGCGAATCATTAACGAGCCGTACAAGATCGGCGTCAGTGGCGGCAAGGTATTGCTGGAGGTGCATGAGCCCCTCAATGTCAAAGATGGTTCCCTGGTGGCCGTCAGCGACAAGTCCCACTTGACCCCTGAAGACTTGCAGAACAAGTACGCCGGTTTCATCAACTTCCTGCTCAAGCACAAAGACCTGGAAAACAGGATCTCGATAGACAAGGACAAGGCGTTCCCTGTTGTGGGTGCCGAGACCGGTATACCTGCAGAGATCGGCATTTCCAATACGCCAGTGTCTGCTGGCCCGTCACTGGATTACGTGCAGTAAGCCCGTACTAAAAAAGCCGCCGCGGTTAATACCCCGGCGGCTTTTTATTGCCCGTTTGGTGACGGGCAGGCAATAAAAAAGCCGACCTATAAATAGGTCGGCTTGGTAACAATCCCGAAGGACTATTACTTGCGGCTTGCTTTCTCAAGCATGCGCAGAGCGCGCTCGTTTGCTTCATCAGCAGTCTGTTGTGCTTTTTGAGCAGCAGCCAGAGCTTCGTCAGCTTTACGGTAGGCTTCGTCAGCACGAGCCTGGGAGCGAGCTGCTGCATCTTCAGTTGCAGTCAGACGGGCTTCAGTTTCTTTAGATACGCTGCTGCAACCGGTAGCCAGAACTGCGGCCAATGCCAGAGCAGAGAATTTCAGAACGTTGTTCATCGTGTTCCCCTTCAAGGACTTTCTAATTAAAGCTGTTCCTTCAAAGTGAGGAAACAGCCGGCGTACATAGTACCCATTACTTGTAGTAAGTAAAATGACCTAGCGCAAGAACCAAAAAAAATAATTGGCAATCATTGTTGATGGGCTAGCTTTAATAGATTGTGCTTGAAAAACAGTCAGTTTGGATCGATGAACACAGGCATGCCCGTTTTACCATAACGTGACTTTAAATACGGTTGTACGTCATAGGCTCAACCTTCCGGAAAATGTTCAGGGCTACTTTCAGGCCGTCGGGCTGACGAAACGTCAGGGCAGGATTATTCTGCTCGCAACAGCCGACCGCGTGAGTTGAATATTTGCATTGAGAGTGGCTACTCTTTATCAGCCTGTCGGCGCACTGTGCGCGTGATGGCGTAGTAGTTCCCTCGGCGGAAAAACATCAGTAAGGTAGGGGTCACGATACAAGACCCGCGAAGGAGCAATGATGAGCGAGGCGTTGTCTATCCACCATGACCAGGCAGGTCACCAGTTTGAGACCACTGTCGACGGTCATCGTGCTTACCTGACCTATATGGATTTGGGCAAGCAGACTCTGGATATCTATCGCACGTTCGTGCCCAATGCCCTGCGTGGTCGGGGTATCGCGGCAGCCTTGACGGAGCAGGCACTCGATTATGCCGACAAGATGGGGTACGAGGTGATCCCGTCATGTTCTTATGTAGAGCGCTACATGGAGCGTCACAAGCGCCCTCAGGCCAACACCTGAAAGCAGGACACAAAAAAACGCCGGGCATGCCCCGGCGTTTTTGTATCTGGCTACACGCTAATCAGCCGCGTGCACGTTTTGGCAGTACGTCCTTGAGCTTGGCATGCATGCTGCGCAAGGTGTTTTCGGTGGCCGTCCAATCAATGCAGGCATCGGTAATAGACACGCCGTACTGCAGGTCTTCGAGGTTTTTAGGGATTGCCTGGCAGCCCCAGTTCAGATGGCTTTCAACCATCAGGCCGATAATCGACTGGTTGCCTTCGACGATCTGATTGGCCACGTTCTCCATGACCAGAGGCTGCAGGGCCGGGTCTTTGTTGGAGTTGGCGTGGCTGCAGTCGACCATGATGTTCGGGCTGATCTTGGACTTGGTCAGTGCCTGCTCGCAGAGCGCAACGCTGACGGAATCATAGTTCGGCTTGCCGTTGCCGCCGCGCAGTACCACGTGGCCGTAGGCGTTGCCCTTGGTCGTGACGATCGACACGCCGCCTTCCTGGTTGATACCCAGAAAGCGATGCGGGCTCGAAACCGACTGCAGGGCATTGATGGCAACCGTCAGGCCGCCGTCGGTGCCGTTCTTGAATCCCACGGCCGAAGACAGGCCGGACGCCATTTCACGGTGCGTCTGGGACTCGGTGGTGCGCGCGCCGATGGCCGACCAGCTGATCAGGTCTTGCAGGTACTGCGGGGAAATCGGATCAAGGGCTTCTGTTGCGGTCGGCAGGCCCATTTCGGCCAGGTCCAGCAGCAGTTTGCGGCCAATGTGCAGACCGTCCTGGATCTTGAACGAGTCGTCCAGGTACGGGTCGTTGATCAGGCCTTTCCAGCCCACAGTGGTGCGTGGCTTTTCGAAATAGACCCGCATGACCAGATACAGCGTGTCGCTGACTTCAGCCGCGAGCACCTTGAGGCGCTCTGCGTACTCATGGGCAGCCTTGAGATCGTGGATCGAGCAAGGCCCGATGACAACGAACAGTCGATGGTCGGTACCATCCAGGATGTTGCGAATCACCTCGCGCCCTTTGGTCACGGTCTGCAGCGCTGCTTCGCTGAGAGGGATCTCGCGCTTGAGCTGTTCAGGTGTGATCAGGGTTTCGTTGGAGGCAACGTTTAGGTCGTCGATCGGTAAATCAGCCATCGTGTTACTCGTCAGGTCACGGGTGCCGGCCGCCAGCGATCCCCGAGCGGCGGAGCACAGCTTGATTGAGCGCACCGGGGAGCCGAACCTTAACGCGTTATCCGGTTGGTCGACAATGGGCAGCCGCAGCTTTAATCCAGTGCTGGTTGCGCCAGTGCGTGATCCAGTGTGGCCTGGGAGAACTCTGCGGCATGATGGGTAACCCACTCCAGGGCCAGGTCTTCCATCGTTTGCGGGTAGGGGCCCTGTTGCAGCTGAAGACGCGAGTAATGCTCTATCTGGCACACCTGCTCGCCCATGCGCGCGCCAAACAAGGTTTGTTCGTCGGTAAGGGCCACCCCGATCCTGTAACCCTCAAGGTGTTTTTCGCACCAGGCTATATAGCCCGGGTAGCGGGCGTTCTCGCCCAGGGTGGGCATGCACATGTCGACCGCAGTGCCGCGTCGCCAGCCTCTATCGCTGTTGCATGACACGCCTCCCAGGCTGATAGAGTGCAGCTTCTGGCGAGAAAGGGCAGGTTGTTTACGTAGCGTTATCTCAACGGGAATATCGTCTGGGTGAGGTAAAAAACGACCCATGAACGCTGACTCCAAGTGCCATTAATTTAATATTGTCTTCTGAGTATAGTGATTGAAATGGAACTGACAGACTTTGATGCCGATCAGCGTCTGCTGGCGTTGCCCGGAACCTCGCTGGTGATTTTCACCGGTGCGGGGTGTTCGGCGTGCCGCACGGCCCGCAGCAGGCTGCCTGACATGCAGTTGCCCATTGAGCGGCTGTGCTGGATCGACGCGGGTGACAACGGCGGCCTGGTCGAACGGTACGGGATTTTCCATCTGCCCACCCTGTTTGTGGTCCGTGACGGTGCGTTTTATGGCGAGTTAAAGTCCCGCCTGAGTGAGGGCGAGTTGGCGCACCATATTCGACTCGCCTTGATGCTTGAGCCTGACGAGCTACCTTGAACCCATGTTTGAATCTGCTTGGACCTGTGGGGGGCGACATGAGCAAAGGCTTAAAGGGCAAGTTGGTGCTGGCGATTTCTTCTCGGGCGCTGTTTGACCTGAATGATAGCCATCGGGTGTATCTGACCCAGGGGATTGAGGCATATCGCCAATACCAGATCGAACATGAAGATGAAGTCCTTGCGCCGGGGGATGCCTTCGCGCTGGTCCAAAAGCTCCTCAGTTTCAACGCACACCTGGGACGTGAGCGGGTTGAGGTGGTGCTGGTGTCACGCAATAGCGCCGACACCGGGCTGCGGGTGTTCAATTCGATCCAGCATTACGACCTGAACATTTCCCGTGCCGCCTTTTCCGGTGGGCGAAACCCCCATCCGTATCTCAGCGCGTTTGGCTGTGACCTGTTTTTGTCGACCCATGCCGAGGATGTACGCAGCGCTCTGAATGAAGGCTTTGCGGCGGCTACGATCCTCTCGGGCGGGGCGCTGCGTGCCGAGAGCAACGAGCTGCGCATTGCCTTTGACGGTGATGCGGTGCTGTTTTCCGATGAGGCGGAGCGGGTGTTCCAGTCCGGGGGGCTGGAGGCTTTTCAGTCCCTTGAGCGCGAATCCGCGCGCAGCCCGTTGCGAGGCGGACCGTTCAAGGGTTTTTTGGAGGCGCTGAACCTGTTGCAGCGAGAGTTTCCTGACGACGCGTGCCCGATTCGCACTGCGCTGGTCACCGCACGTTCGGCGCCTGCCCATGAGCGGGTGATCCGCACGTTGCGCGATTGGGATATTCGTCTGGATGAGTCGCTGTTTCTCGGCGGGCTGGATAAATCGGCGTTTCTGGAAGCCTTTGCCGCCGATGTCTTTTTTGATGATCAGGCCGGCCATTGCGAAAGGGCGCGTCAGGTTGTCGCCACCGGCCATGTACCTCACGGCATCAGCAATGAATCCGGGGGGGTGGCGACAGAGTAAGGCTGGGCACAAGTTGCTGTGCGGGCCATCGTACTTGCCAGCGCGCTGCTAAGCTGAATCCAACTCGCCCATTAAAGCTGTCGAGGGGGTCGAATGATTCGCTCAATTCTGTACGCCACGGATCTCGGTGTTTACGCGCCGGTTGTGATGCAGCACGCGTTGGGATTGGCTCGCAGCTTTCGCGCAGAGTTGTATGTGGTGCATGTGGTTGAGCCCATGGGGCTGTTTGCCGAGTCGGTATTGCAGAGCTACCTCGATGAACAGGCGTTGAGCGAGCTGCACCGGCAAGGCATGAGCACCATGCTTTCAAATATAGAGTTGCGTGTGCTTGAGAGCCTTCGGGAGGAGTTGGCAGGGTGGGAACAGGAACTGGCATTGATTCGCTCGGTCAAGGTTATTCAGGGCGAGCCTTCCCAGGTCATTCTGGAGCAGTCGCACAAGCTGGCCGTTGACCTGTTGGTTCTGGGCAGTCACGCCCAGCCCACGGGCGGAGAATCGCATTTGGGGCGAACGGCAGCACGGGTTATCGAGCTGGCGCAGATGCCGGTGTATCTGGTGCCGCTGGTGCAGCGTCGGCGCAGCACTGATGTGTAAGGCTGATGAACCGATAAAAACGATAAAAAAGTTCTAGATTTATTCTTCTAACCTTCCATATAGTTATATACCGCCGCCGATACCCTTGGCGTCTATCTGCTTTGAGGGATGCATATGAAGCTTCAACAATTGCGCTACATCTGGGAAGTGGCGCACCACGACCTCAACGTTTCGGCCACCGCGCAGAGCCTTTACACCTCACAGCCGGGTATCAGCAAACAGATCCGCCTGCTTGAAGACGAGCTGGGTGTCGAGGTTTTTGCCCGCAGCGGCAAGCATTTGACCCGTGTCACGCCCGCAGGCGAGCGCATTATCACTACCGCTGGCGAGATCTTGCGCAAGGTCGAGAGCATCAAGCAGATCGCTCAAGAGTTTTCCAACGAGAAGAAGGGCACGCTGTCGATTGCCACCACCCACACCCAGGCACGTTATGCCTTGCCGCCGGTGATCAGCACTTTCATCAAGCAATACCCTGATGTTGCGCTGCATATGCACCAGGGTTCGCCGATGCAAATCGCCGAGATGGCCGCTGACGGCACCGTCGACTTTGCCATTGCGACTGAAGCACTGGAGCTGTTCGGCGACCTGGTAATGATGCCGTGCTACCGCTGGAACCGCTGTGTGGTCGTGCCGCAGGGCCACCCGCTTACCAAGCTGCCCAAGCTGACCCTTGAAGCGCTGGCTGAATATCCGATTGTGACTTACGTGTTCGGCTTCACTGGCCGTTCCAAGCTCGACGAAGCCTTCAGCCATCGCGGTCTGACCCCTAAAGTGGTGTTCACCGCTGCCGATGCCGACGTGATCAAAACCTATGTGCGCCTGGGTCTGGGTGTGGGTATCGTGGCCAAGATGGCCGTGGATACCAAGCTCGACAACGACCTGGTGGTACTGGATGCCAGCGAACTGTTTGAGTCCAGCATCACCAAGATCGGTTTCCGTCGTGGCACCTTCCTGCGCGGGTTCATGTGCGACTTTATCGAAAAGTTTGCCCCGCACCTGACACGTGAAGTGATGGCCAAGGCGATTGCCTGCCACAACAAGCAAGAGCTCGAAGAGCTGTTTGAAGGGGTTGAACTGCCGGTGCATTGAGTGCGCCACTCTGGACTGTAGCCGCTGCCGCAGGCTGCGATAAGGTCCGCAGGGCCTTTAAGAATCAGGGCCGCTGCGCTGCCTATCGCAGCCTGCGGCAGCGGCTACATGTATTTCGAGGTTACTGCTGCGCGTTACGCGTATGCCGGTACTCGCTCACCGCGTCATACACTGCCTTGCGCAGACGATTGATCCCGCCAATCGGCCGATGCTCTTCGATGCCATGCCACGGGCTGAACGACAGGTTGTCGCAGGTCAGGTTCTGGCTTGGAGTGTCGAAGTCCTGCGGTGCAACCTTGATCCGCGCCACTGTCTCGAACGGGGCCTCAGACTCTTTCCATTCGATGCTGGTGTCTTCGATCGGCATGAAGCGATTGGCGTTCTGGCGTTGAATCTGCAGTACAAAACAGGCCGGCACCCGGTCCGTGGACAGTTGCTGGTTCAAGGCATTGCGCAAGAAGTTGGGCAGCGCCTCGTTTTGCTCCGCCAAGGTGTAGGCCGGGCAGCTTTCGGGGTCCGGTGCCACACGGTACTTGGCATTGGCGGTGCCGAACTTGTAGGGCGAGACCGAGAAGTAGGTGGTTTGCGTCGGGCTGGCCGGTGCCGGCGACAAGGTGGCCAGGGCAATAAACAAATGGCGGACTTGCCAGCTGCGCGGGTCCCATGACGGGAAAAACGCCGTTATCTTTTTGCCATCGGCCTGGGCAGCAATGTTCTGGCGGTATTCGGCCACGTCACTGACGAAGAAGTTGGGATGGTTAAACATCACAAAGTCCTGTTCGCCACGACCCTGTTGGCTTGGTAGCAACTGCGCCCCCGGCACGTCCTGCAACTTGATCGCCATGCCGCGGGCATCGCGAATGCTGTCGAATTGCGGGTACGCGTTGCCGTTGGACAGACGCATCACCGCTTGCCAGGTTTTGCCCGGAGTGGCGAATACCCCTTGGCGCAATGCAGGGTCCAGATCGTCCAGCACCTGCACTTGCGCCTTGACGCAACCATGGGCCTTGGCGTGGGCATCGCGCAGATAGCGTGTGTTTTCGCGGTGCTGGTCGACAATCCTGATTGCGGTCTGGATGGTGTCGCGGGTCATGTCGGCTTCACCCGGCGGGATCTGCTCCTGGGCCGAGACGGGGCCGCGGTGCTGCCAGGCGTACCAGCCGGTGGCCAGCGCCCAGCCTAGCAATCCCAGGGCAATCAATATCAAAAGTAACTTGCCCAGCCATTTGCCGAGTCGAAGCCAGAAAGTGGTCAGCATGCAAACATCCTTTTAGCAAAATCATCGGTGCGTTGAAGGCACTTCATTCGTTGGGCAACTGTTGTTCCAGGGGGCCGCCGAGCACTTTTAGGTACTCCAGCAACGCCCAGCGTTCTTCGGGTTGCAGCTGGCGGCCAATCACGCCATTGCCACGGGGGCCGGCACGGAACTCGTGGCCGCTGTTATGGTTGCCGCTGATGCGGGTGTCGAGCACAAAACCGCCGTCAAAGGCCTGCGTGCTGTAGCCCAAGTGGCGGGGGTCGTATTCAAAACTGCCGCGATAGAAGGTCTGGTCGCGCTCAGCCTGTGGCGACAGCAACTGGTAGATCGTAGGTACCGAGCCGTTGTGCAGGAAGGGCGCCGTGGCCCATATCCCGTCGAGCGGTCGTGCCTTGTAGGCACGCAACTCCATGACACCGATCGGCAGGCCAAATCCATTGAGGCGTGCCTGTTCTTGCGGGTCGATACCGGCTTGCTGGTAAGCATGCTTCTCAACAAAGGCGGTGACATACGCCAGGCCTTTTGCCACCGACAGTTTGCTCATGTCCAGAGGCACGTCGCTTTTCGGGTACAGGTCCACGTTCATGGTTGCCAGCTCGGCCGGGTCCCATTGCAGCGCGCTCAGGTCGTAGCGATTGTCGGCGATGTTGTTGGCAGTATTGGGGTCGGTACCGATCACGTCGACAGGCAGCATTTTGAGTTGCTTGACCCAACGCCCGTTTTCTTCGACCACTGGCGGTACGTGGCAGCCGGCGCAGTTTTCAGTGAACAGCGCCCGGCCTTTGGCCGCGAGCGGGCGATCAACCTTGCCGAACAGCGCTTCGGGCCAGGTAGGAGGCTTGAGCTTTTGCAGGGTTTCTTCAATCAGGTGCAAGTCGTTTACCCGGACACTCGAAGGGTAGCGGGCATCGCCTTGCAGGGGTTGGCCGTGGGTGTCGAAAAAGTTCAGGGTGGCGCCTACGCCCAGGGCTTCACCGATATTGCGCGCCATTGGCTGCTTGGCCGAGCCGTTCCACTGCACCCAGTCGAACGTCCACATATCCCACAGGTGCGGGTAGTCCACCGGAGCGTTGGCCACGCGGTAATTGTCGGGGGAAATTGCATCGCCGAAGCTGGCATTGGCGATCCGGCCGAAGGCATCGGTGCGCCCCGGGCCTTCGAGGGTCGGATAGAGGCCGCGATGGGTGTCGTTCCAGGCCACGCTCAGAAACGTGTTCAGGGATGCCTTGAAATCTTTGCGCAGTTGCTGGTGCTGTGCCTCGTACTGATCACCCAGGACGGTGCGGGCAAAGCGCTCGAATTTCCATGGGTTGTAATACGTAGCGGCGAGGCTGGCTACCAGCGCCTGGCCAAAGCTGCCGCCGCGCAAGGTCGGTACGCTGGATGGCAATACGTGCTGTGCCGGGGCGCCGTCAATACGCACAGCCTGGCCTTTGAAACGCAATTCGCCGGTGTGGCAGGCAGCGCAGGTGATGTCCAGGTATTGCGTGCTGCTGCCCGGGTTTTGATGGCGGGTAAAACCTACGGGCAAGTTGGCCGGGTTGGCGGCGCTGGCCTGCTGCTGTGGGTCAACCAAAAAGCCGAAGCGGGCCAGATACTCCGGCGCAGCGAAGGGTTGCTTTGAAAAGGGCAGCTCAAGGGCGCTGAACCAGTCGTAATGCAAACCTTTAACCTGTGTGCCCTGGGGCGTGTAGTAATAGGTTTGACGCTCGGCAGGGCTCCACTGATCAAGATAGTGCAGCTGCTGCGGAGGTTGGTAGGCAGGCAGTTTCGGGTTGGCGATGAAGTAGATCACCAGGCCAAGTCCCATGGCCAAAGCCACTAGCAACCCCAGCAGAACACGGTAAAACAGACGCACAGTAACGCTCCTTGTAAAAATATTTACAGCCTTATGCCTCAGGTATCGTCAGGCATCAAGCAACCTGGGCTTTGCATTGCCGGGTTTATAGAAGTGTGAACAGAAGTTGCGCCATGAATGAATTGTTATTAATGCATGAACTTATCCGCAAATTGCCTCTCCTATGCCGGTAGCCATTGGTCGCGGCCGCCTGATAAGCTCGCGGCTTTACTCGATTGCCCATTTGGCGCATGAACAAGGAAATAGCATGAAACAGCATCGGTTGGCGGCAGCTGTGGCCCTGGTAAGCCTGGTACTGGCGGGTTGTGATTCGCAGACCAGCGTAGAGCTGAAAACCCCGGCGCAAAAAGCCTCGTACGGCATTGGCCTGAACATGGGTAAAAGCCTGGCTCAAGAAGGCATGGATGATCTGGATTCCAAGGCCGTAGCCCAGGGCATCGAAGATGCCGTTGGCAAGAAAGAGCAGAAACTGAAAGACGATGAACTGATCGAAGCGTTCGCCGCCCTGCAAAAGCGTGCCGAAGAACGTCTGACCAAAATGAGCGAAGAAGCCTCGACAGCAGGCAAAAAATTCCTCGAAGAAAATGGCAAGAAAGCCGGTGTTGTCACTACCGCTTCTGGCTTGCAGTACGAAGTCATCAAGAAAGCCGATGGCCCTCAGCCTAAAGCCACTGACGTGGTGACTGTTCACTACGAAGGCAAGCTGATTGATGGCAAGGTGTTCGACAGCTCGGTAGAGCGCGGCAGCCCGATTGATCTGCCAGTCAGCGGCGTGATCCCGGGTTGGGTTGAAGGTCTGCAACTGATGCACGTTGGTGAGAAATACAAGCTGTATATCCCTAGCGAGCTGGCTTACGGCGCACAAAGCCCAAGCCCGTCGATCCCGGCCAATTCGGTACTGGTGTTTGACCTTGAGCTGCTGGGCATCAAAGACCCTGCAAAACAAGAGGCAGATGCTGCGCAATAAGCAGCTTGCTGTTCAGGTAGCGCCCCGTTTCGACGGGGCGTTGTTGTATCTGTAGTCCGGACTCTGTGCCTGTGAGTTTTGTCCTACAAGTTTTAAAAAAACCCATAACTTCCCTTGGCTAGTGGTTGCTGACTGCCAAGTCAATGAATTTATGGGTTTTTTTATGTGTGTAAAAAACGCCCGATCTGAGTACAGGCCTTATAGAACGGGCCTTTCAGCGTCAAAAAACAGCTCTGTTCACAAGGTTATCCACAATTTGTGTGGATAACATTTTGTGTTCTGCACAGCACTTTTGGCTGCTTTCACAAAAATTTCACTTCTAAGCGAAAACTCCAGAGACCTTGAAGGCTGTTAGGATTAAGCTTCTAGGGAAAGTTCCGACTCGATTTATCTAAAAGTCTGACGGGGTTTAGCAATGGATCTTCAAATCATCAAGCGCAATGGTGAACCTGAATACGCGGTTCTCTCATGGGAAAGCTATCAGGCACTGCTCAAGGCTGCAGGTCTCAAGGAACAAGTGACTACGCCTGTGGCAGACCGACAGCCCCCGACACCCGAGCAGGAGCGCCCGGGGCTTGATCAGTTGCGTGGCTTGCGCGAGAACAAGGGCCTGGCCCTTGAGGCATTGGCACGTACGGTCGGCATTAGCCCGTCGTATCTGACCATGATTGAAACCGGCGAGCGTCTACCTGACCTAGCCATTCGTCGCAGCCTGGCCTGGGAGCTGGGTGTCGCGGGCTGGAGGGAAGCATCATGAGCGTTCGCATCAGTCGTCAACACTGGGATGGGTTGCTGGCTGAGCTTGATCAGGCGCGTCGACAGCGCCACTTGCTGACTTACCGTGCGTTGCTCGAGCGTTTGCAGTTGCCGAGCCCTGCCATGCTGACCCTGACGGCAGCGCTTGAACATCTGGCTGCAATGGACGTCAAGGCCGAGCAGCCATTGCGCAGTTCGCTGGTGATCAGCCAGGGCGCAAGCCGCCTGCCACGTACCGGCTTTTTTGAATGTGTGGAACGGCTCGGCCGCTTCCCCGGCCCGCCGGATGGTGTTGCCGCTGCCTCATGGCATGCCTCTGAGGTCGTACGGGTGTTTGAGTTCGCTTATGAGCACGAGGAAGCCTGAGTGCTCTGGCGATTCAAGGCGCGTCTGAGCTACTGGCTGGCGCGCAAGTTGTTTCATCGGCCCTGGTGCGTGCGTCAACCGCGCATCTGGCGCTGGATGGAGGGGCAGTTCGCACGCATGGCCAACCTGGGAGATACCCGCGCTCAGAGCTTCTACGGGCACATCCTGGCCTTTCGCGGTCAAGGGCTGGGCGCCAAGGAGGAGGGCGTGCGTTTGTTGCGCCTGGCGGCGCTGAGCGGCGATGGCAAGGCGGCTTACCAAGTGGGCGTTTTCTGCCTGGCAGGTACGCTCAGTAAAAACCCGGATGCGGCAGAGGCTGCCCGCTGGTGGACGATGGCAGTAAAGGCCGGGCATCCGCTGGCCGCCAACAAGCTGTCGGCGCTGTATTTGCAGGGTGGCCCGGGGTTGCAGGCTGATCCGGCACTGGCCCGGCATTACCAGTCTTAGATTTCACGCCAATAAAAAGGGCGGGCCGCATTACGCGGCCCGCCCTTTTTTACAGCTGTACAGTCCTTACTTCTTGGCGACCTGATTGCTCAGCTTCAGGTAGTCCAGCAGAATTCGCCCGGTTTCACTCAGGTAGGCGTCATCTTCCGGTTTGGTCTTTTCAGGCTCGACCGGCAGTGCATCTTCGTCTTCTTTCTTCATTTCCTTGAGCGGTGCTTCGCCTTTGGCCTGACGGCGGGCGTTTTCCATCACCAGCTGCTTGGCATCGATGTCGGCGTGCTGTGCACGACGTTCGGCCTCGTTCAGGCTGACGGTCTTCTCGGCCATCAGCTTCTCGGCCAGGGCCAGCTTGTCGCGGATGAACATGAATTCGGCATCTTTGGCGACGCGGGCTTCATGCTCGGACTTGAGCTGATCAAGGAAAGGCTTGAACGGGTCGGACGCTGGCTTGATGGCCGGACGGATGGTGTCCCATGGCATGGCTTCGGGCAGTGCGCTTTCGCCGATTTCCTTGGTGTCGATAATCGACGGGAAAGCAACGTCAGGCAGTACGCCCTGATGCTGGGTGCTCTGGCCGGAAACCCGGTAGAACTTGGCCAGTGTCAGTTTCAGCTCGCCATGGTTCAGCGGCTGGATGGTTTGCACCGTCCCTTTGCCGAACGTCTGGCCGCCAATGATCAGCGCACGGTGGTAGTCCTGCATGGCGCCGGCAAAAATCTCCGAGGCCGAAGCCGACAGGCGGTTGACCAGCAACGCCATCGGGCCTTTGTAGAACGCACCCGGGTTTTCGTCTTCAAGCACGTCGACTTTGCCGTCGGCGTTACGCACCAGTACCGTCGGACCCTTGTCGATAAACAGGCTGGTCAGTTCGGTGGCTTCCTGCAGCGAGCCGCCGCCGTTGTTGCGCAGGTCGATGATCACGCCATCGACTTTTTCTTTCTGCAACTCGGTCAGCAGTTTTTTGACGTCGCGAGTGGTGCTCTTGTAGTTCGGGTCGCCGGCACGGAACGCCTTGAAGTCCAGGTAGAAAGCCGGGATTTCAATAACGCCGAGCTTGTAGTCCTTGCCGTTCTGTTTCAGGTTCAGGATCGACTTTTTCGCGGCCTGCTCTTCAAGCTTCACGGCTTCGCGGGTAATGGACACGATCTTGCTGGTCTGGTCGTTCGGTGCGTTGCTCGCTGGAATCACTTCCAGGCGCACCACAGAGCCTTTAGGGCCACGAATCAGTTTGACCACTTCGTCCAGACGCCAGCCGATTACGTCGACCATCTCTTTATCGCCTTGGGCGACACCGATGATCTTGTCAGCCGGAGCGACCTGTTTGGTCTTGTCGGCAGGGCCTGCCGGCACCAGCCGCACGATTTTTACCTGGTCGTTATCGCTCTGCAACACGGCGCCAATGCCTTCCAGCGACAGGCTCATGTTGATGTCGAAGTTTTCCGCATTATCTGGTGACAGATAGTTGGTGTGCGGATCGTAAGACATGGCGAAGGTGTTGATGTAGGCCTGGAAGATGTCTTCGCTGCGGGTCTGGTCAAGACGCGACAATTGGTTCTTGTAGCGCTTGGTCAGCAGTTCCTGAATTTTCGCAGGCTCTTTGCCGGCGATTTTCAGGCGCAGGACTTCGTCCTTGATGCGTTTGCGCCACAGATCATTGAGTTCGGCTTCACTCTTGAGCCACGGGGCGTCCTTGCGATCGATCTGCAAGGTCTCCTTGGCGGTGAAGTCGAAAGCGTCAGGGCCTTTTTCCAGCTCTGCAAGGGCGAAGTCCAGACGCGATTTGACGCGGTCCAGGTAGCGCTTGTAGATGGCGAAGCCGGGGTTCAGGTCGCCGCTTTTGAGGAAGTCGTCAAACTGGAATTTCCATTTGTCGAATTCGGCAATATCGCTGGCCAGGAAGTAACTGCGCGAAGGGTCGAGCAGCTTCAGGTAGCTGTCATAGATGATCGCAGAGCGTGCGTCATCCAGTGGCGGCTTGCTGTAATGATGGCGTTTGAGCAGCTCAACGACGTTAAGACTGGCAATCACCTCATCACGATCGGGCTGAAGGTTATCCCAACTGTTAGCGGCGAACGTATTGGCCGAAAACGGCAAAACGCCTAGGCCAATGAATAGGGCAAGTGCGGTGCTAGGGAATAAATGCTTCATGCTGATTCGACGCGGGGGCAATTGATAACGCATATTAGGCCGTCTTTGAAGTCGCCGGTTCCGTAAAGGACCGACCGCATAATGCAAGAAGCCCGGTGCAACAGCGCCGGGCTCAGTCCAGACTCACTATGGAGGCACTGTGAAAGCATTGCAAGGCGTTGAAGGTCAAGTGAAGTGGGTTGAAGAGCCAAGCCCCACCTGTGATGTAGGCCAAATCCGGATTCGTGTGGCGGCTGCGGGGCTCAATCGGGCCGATCTGCTGCAGAGCGCCGGGCTGTATCCTCCTCCGCCCGGAGCCAGTCAGGTATTGGGCCTGGAGTGCTCGGGCGTGGTCAGTGAAGTTGGCCCCGGTTCGTCGTGGAAAATCGGCGATCGGGTGTGTGCCCTGCTGGCTGGCGGCGGTATGGCGCAAGAGGTGGTGGTCGATGCCCGTCATGCGCTGCCCGTGCCTGAAGGTCTGTCGCTGATTGAAGCGGCGGCCTTGCCTGAGGTGTACAGCACGGCGTGGCTGAACCTGTTTCAGCTGGCCGCTCTGAAGCCGGGCGAAAAAGTGTTGTTGCACGCGGGTGCAAGTGGCGTTGGTTCAGCGGCCATTCAGCTGTGCAAGGCGTTTGGCAGCCCGTGCTGGGTGACAGTAGGTACGGCCGAGCGTTTGGCGTATTGCCAGGCGTTGGGTGCTCAAGGCGGGGCGTTGCGTACTGAAGGGCTGGACAGCCTCAAGGCGCTGGGGCCGTTTGATGTGGTGCTGGACCCGGTGGGTGCGAACTACGCCGAGTCCAACCTCAAGCTGCTGGCGCTGGACGGGCGCTGGGTGTTGATCGGCCTGATGGGCGGGCGCAAGGCCGAGCTGGACCTGGCCCTGGTACTGGGCAAACGCATCCAGTTGCTGGGTTCGACCCTGCGCAGCCGCAGCGATCAGTTCAAGGCTGACTTGCTCAGTGATCTGAACCAGCAGGTTTGGCCGCTGTTCACTGAGGGCCGCTTGAGCCCGCAACTGGCCAAAACCTTCCCGATTGAAGAGGCGCAGGCGGCGTTTGCCGAACTGGCCAGTAATCAGGTGTCGGGCAAGCTGGTGCTGGTGATAGACAGCAGCCTGAGCTGACCCTTTAAGAGGGAGGCACACCGTGTAGCCGCTGCCGAAGGCTGCGGCTACAGGAAAACGGCAACTGTGGGAGCGAGCCTGCTCGCTCCCACATAGGGCTTGACCTACAACAGAGTATCTACAGGTGTGAGGTGTTACTTCCAGTGATGGATCGGCCAGCCGGCCTTTTCAGCCTGTTCACGCAAGACCGGGTCCGGGTTGACCACGTGCGGGTGATCGACCTTGAGCAACAGCGGCAGATCGTTGCGTGAGTCTGAATAGAAACTCGCGCCTTCGAGGTTCTCTTCCTGCTCATCCAGCCATTGCAGCAGACGCGTGATCTTGCCTTCGCGGTAAGTCAGTGTACCCACGGTGTTGCCGGTGTAAAAACCGTGCGCAACTTCCAGCTCAATGCCCAGTACTTCATCGATGCCCAGGCGCTCGGCAATGGGTTTGACCAGGTGTGTGCCCGAGGCCGAAATCACCAGAATGCGATCCCCTGCCTTGCGGTGGGCCGCGATGGTTCGGGTGGCGTCACTGAAGATGATCGGTTCGATGAAATCTTCAACCCACGGCCCGACCAGATGCTCGACTTCTTCGGGTGTGCGCCCGATCAGCGGCTCCAGGCTGAAGGCCATGTAGTCTTCCATGGCCAGCTTGCCCTGGCTGTAAGCCGTCATCAGTTCGTTGTTGCGTTGCATGAACGACTGCGGGTCGACCCAGCCCAGGCGGCCCATCTGCTCGCTCCAGAGGGTGGCGCAGTCGCCGTGAATCAGGGTTTCGTCCAGATCAAAAATTGCCAGGGCCATCAGCGCAACTCTCTCTTCATAAAATTCAAGAACATCAGGCTACCTCACAAAGGGTGCTCGAATCGATGGACAGCGCCACGCGCTGGCCGTCGGGGTACAGATCGCCGGGCGCGCGGTTGAGCACGTCGACGATCAGTTGCACACCTCGCACCTCGACCCGATAGCGGATCACGTTGCCCAGCAGGCTGTGGCTGAGGATCACCCCGTCGAGTTCGCCCTGCAGGCTCAAGCCCAGGGTTTCGGGGCGTATGGCGATGCGGCTGCTGACCGGTTGTTGCAGCAGGCGGCTGGCAGTGTCGGCATCCAGCAGGTTGTAGTTGCCGATAAAGCCTGCGGCAAATGCATCCACCGGCGCGGCATAGAGGGTTTGCGCATTGCCGCTTTGAACAATGTGGCCCTTGTTCATCAGGAAAATACGGTCGCTCATGACCAGTGCTTCTTCCTGGTCGTGGGTAACGAAAATGGTGGTCAGGCCCAGCTCGCGCTGGATGGTGCGGATTTGCTCGCGCAAGTGTTTGCGAATGCGGGCATCCAGCGCTGACAGCGGTTCGTCCAGCAGCAACAGGCGCGGGCGTGTCACCAGCGAGCGCGCCAGGGCTACACGCTGGCATTGGCCGCCCGACAGCTGATGCGGGTAGCGCTTGGCAAAGTCATTCAACTCCACCAGCTGCAACACCTCGGTCACACGCTTGTGGCTGTCATCGGCTTTGACCTTCTGCATGCGCAGGCCGAAGGCCACGTTTTGCTCGACGGTCATGTTGGGGAACAGGGCATAGCTTTGAAACACCATGCCGATGCCGCGTTTTTGCGGGCTAAGGGGCACGATGTCCTGGCCATCGAGCAGGATCTTGCCGCCGTCCACCGAGGTCAGCCCGGCGATGCAACGCAGCAGGGTGGACTTGCCGCAGCCGGACGGGCCGAGCAGGGTGACGAATTCACCTTTGGCGATGCTGCAGTTGATATCGCCGAAAACCGGGGTGCTGGAATAGGATTTTTGCAGGTGTTCAACGCTGACGAAGCTCATTGGCTTTTGTCCTTGTTCAGGAAGGTGGCAACCCAGGTCAGCACCAGTACAAAGAGGAAATAGGAAATGACCAGCGCGCTGGTGAAGTGCCCGCTGCTGTTGCGCATGTTGTTCAAGAACACCTGCAAGGTTTCGTAGCGTGTACCCACCAGAATATTGGCAAATACAAACTCGCCGAACAGGAACGAGAAAGACAGCAGCAGTGCAACCATCAAGCCTTTACGCAAATTGGGCAGCACCACCAGAAACGCTGCCTGCCAGGTGCTGGCACCCAGCAGTTGGGCGGCATCCATCAGGTCGCGCAGGTTGATGGCTTGCAAGTTGTTGGTGATCGCCCGGTACATGAAGGGCAGCGCGACGGTGAAATAGCAGCCGATCAGAATCCATGGCGTACCGACCATTTGCAGCGGGCCGGAACCATAGAGCTGCAGCAGGCCTACCGATGACACCACCGGCGGCACGGCGAACGGCAGCAGGATCAGGATGTTCATCAGCGCATCGAGCTTGGGGAAGTGGTAATGCACCACAAACAGCAACGGCAAAATCAGGATTACCGACAGCACCAGTGCGGCGACGCAGACCAGCAACGACTGACCGAAAGCGGCCAGAAAACGCGGGTCGTTCCACAGTTGGCTATACCACTTGAAGGTGAAACCGCTGGGCAGGATGGTGGCTGACCAACTGCTGGAGATGGAGTAAATCAGTGTGCCCAGCAGGGGCAGCAGCAAAATCAGAAACAGCAGCCAGACGACGCTGCGGTGGTAAACGCTGGCGGACGTGGATTCAGCGCGCGACATGGTAGCTCCTCTTTAACAGCCACTGATGCACCAGGGTGACCAGGGTCATCAGCCCCACCAGAATCACCGCCAGGGCGCTGGCCATGTTCGGGTCCAGGCTGATATCGCCCGACACCATCGCGGCGATACGGATCGGCAGTACGTTGAAGTTGCCGGTGGTTAATGCATACACCGTGGCGTAGGCGCCCAGGGCGTTGGCCAGCAGGATCACGAACGTGCCGAGCAGAGCCGGGGTGAGCACCGGCATGCCGATATGGCGCCAGAACTGCCAGCTGTTAGCGCCCAGCAATGAGGCGGACTCACGCCAGTCTTCGCGCAGGGCATCAAAGGCTGGGTAAAGCAGCAGTACGCCAAGGGGAATCTGGAAGTAGGTGTACAGGATGATCAGGCCGGTTTTGGAATACAGGTTGAAGTCCTGAATGATCCCCGCCTGTTTGAGCATGATCGTGATGCTGCCGTTGAAGCCCAGCAAAATGATGAACGCAAAGGCCAGCGGTACCCCGGAGAAGTTGCTGGTCATGTTGGCGAACGCGTTCACAAAATTGCGCAGCCGCGAGTCCACCTTGCGCAGTGAGTAACTGCCCAGGATGGCGATCACGATGCCAAACAGGCTGGACCAGAAGCTGATCTCCAGGCTGTGCTGGATCGCCTGCAAATAGAATTTCGAATTGAAGATCTTGATGAAGTTGGCCAGGCCCCAGCCGCTTTCCTCGGATTGCACGCTGTGAATTAGTACCCACACCAGCGGTGCGATCTGAAACACGATAAAAAATACCGCGAAGGGCACCAGGCACAGCAGTGCCAGCCATTTACCACGGCTCATGGTGCAGGCCTTAACAGGTCGCGGCACAGCGGTTTGTCATGGGCCACACCGAGCAGCTCGCAGATGGTGCCACACAGTTCTGTCTGTTTGGGCGTGACATCCGGGTTGAGGCTGAAGGCCTCGCCCAGGACAAACAGCGGGACTTCACGTTCTTCGGGCAGCAGGCCATTGTGCGAGCGATCATTGTTCATGCCGTGGTCGGCCGTCACTATCACTTGATAGCCGGCGTCCAGCCAGCCTTGCAGGTAGTCGGCCAGGATGATGTCAGCCGAGCGTGCACTGTTGCGGTATTGCGGGGTGTCGAGGCCGTGCTTGTGCCCGGCATCGTCGATGTTCATGGGGTGGACCAGTAAAAAATCGGGTGCGTGCGCCAGGCGCAGGCTTTCTGCATCGGCGAACAGGTGGGAATCCGGGTAGTGATCGTTCCAGTAGAAATGCCCGTATTGAATAGGCAGGTCTGGCGCCAGGGTGTGGCGGTCACGGGGGATTATAAACGGTGAGCGGTTATACAGTTCGCTGACCCAGTGATAGGCCGCTGCTGCGGTGCTCAGCCCGCCATCTCGGGCGTAATGGAACACGCTGCGCTGGTTGGACAGGCGCGAAACATTGTTGTGCACGATGCCGCTTTCAATCGGCGGTACGCCGGTGAGGATGCATTCGTAGAGCGGGCGCGACAGCGCCGGCAACTCACAGGTGAGCTTGTACAGCGCGGCGCGCTCAGCCCCGACATAGGCCTGCAAATGCCCCATGGCATGACGGGCCACCTCGTAGTTGAGCCCGTCGAGTACGACCAGAATGACGTTGTGTTTCATGTACGGTGACTCCGCAAACAGAAGTAGCAAGCCAACACCCGTAATCGCTGCCGAGGAACGAGAGCTGCAAGCTTTTAGCAATCAAAAGCTCGCAGCCTTCGTTCCTCGGCAGCGACTACAGACATCGGTTCAGCGGGTTACTGCATATTGATGATGACTTCTTCCTGCCACAGCTGTGGCAAGGCCTTGGAGGTTTTTTCCCAGGCGTCGGCGTCTTTGATCGGGGTTACATTTTTGTACTGGTCATTGGAGAGCAGCTTGGCTTGAACGTCATCCGGCAGCTTCAAGTGCTCAGCACGAATCGGCCGTGCATTGCCTCGCGCCAGGTTGGTTTGCCCGGCATCGCTGAAGATGTATTCACGGGTCAGTTTGGCGGCGTTCGGGTGCTTGGCGTATTTGTTGATGATGGTGGTGTAGCCCGAGATCACCGAACCGTCGGACGGGATCAGCACCACGTAGTCATCCGGGTTGACCATTTTTGCTTTGTAGCTCAGGCCGTTGAAGTCCCAGACAACGCCGACTTCCACTTCACCTTTCTCCATGGTGGCGATCGTCGGGTTGGCCAGTGACAAACGACCTTGCTTGGCGATGTCGGCAAACATCAACAGGGCAGGCTGGACGTTCTTTTCGTTGCCGCCATTGGCCAGAGCTGCTGCCAGCACACCATTGGTAGCCTGTGCGGCGGTGCTCACGTCACCGATGGAAACCTTGTATTTGCCGGACTTCAGATCAGCCCACTTGGTCGGAACTTCAGAGCCATGCAGCAGCTTCTTGTTGACGATAAACGCGATGGTGCCGGTGTAGGCCAGCGCCCAGTTACCGTCCTTGTCCTTGGCCCAGTCAGGGATCTGGTCCCAGGTTGTTGGCTTGTACGGCTGGGTCACGCCCTTGGCGACGGCAATCGGGCCGAAGGCTGCGCCCACGTCACCGATGTCGGCACTGGCGTTGTCTTTTTCAGCGGCAAACTTGGCCACTTCTTGCGCCGAGCTCATGTCGGTATCGATGTGTTTGAGGCCGTAGAGCTTGTTCAGGTCAGCCCAGGTGCCTTTCCAGTTGGCCCAGTCATCGGGCATGCCGACACTGTTGACCGCGCCTTCAGCCCTGGCTGCGGCTTCCAGGGCTTTTAAATCGACATCGGCGGCCATGGCCGATGTGCACAGGGCAATGCTTGAACCTAACAGTGATGCGAGGAAAAACTGTTTCATCCGAAGCTCCTTGGGCGTTTTCAACGCTGGGTTTTATTGCTTTTTTGCGGTGGGTTGGTCTAGGTCAGCAATACCTGAGCCAATTTAAGCCCGGCAGATGACACTTTAATGTCGGCATTACTTATGCAGGGGATATCGCGGGCCAGCGTGAGGATTTCAGATAAGCGTAGACCATCGCGCAGGCCCCGCACCGTAAGGCCTTTGGCTGTTTTTGAGCGGCATGCGGCGCGGTTGCTGTCATCGAACAGTCATATGTTCTGCCTAGGCTGGCAGGCTCTAGGGATGACTGTTTTTCGGTCATGCCTGCCCATATTTGGTGCTGGACTAGTCCAGTCAGGTAACGTTGATGCGAGAAGGTGCACCCAAGGCGGTGACGGCAATCAGTCGCACGCTACAAGAGCAAATTGAGCACGGCCTGTTGGCGTGCGGCAGTCAGTTGCCGGCTGAGCGCAAACTCAGCGAGTTGTTTGCCACGACCCGCGTCACGGTGCGCGAGGCACTGCTGCAACTGGAAGCCCAGGGGCTGGTGTATCGCGAGGAGCGCCGGGGCTGGTTTATTTCGCCGCCGCGACTGGCTTACAACCTGATGCAGCGCAGTCACTTCCATGCCATGGTCACGGCCCAGGGGCGCGTCCCCACCACTGAAGTGATTTCGGCGCGCCTGCTGCCAGCCACGGCGGCGGTGTGCGAGCGGTTGCAGTTGCCGGCGCTGTCCAGTGTGATCCAGATCTGCCGTGGCCGGCGCATTGACGGGCGGCTTGTGCTCTACGTCGAGCACTACCTGAACCCGCAATACTTTCCGCGGATTCTGGAGCTTGATCTCACGCAGTCGATTACCGAGCTGTATGCCCGGCATTACGATTTGCATTACGGTCGCGTGCGTTTTGAGATCGTGCCCACAGCGCTCCCGATCGAAGCAGCGGCCACGCTCAAGCTATCTACGGGGAGCCCGGGTTTGAGAATTGCCCGGGTCAATTACGACCAGCACGAACGGCTGATCGACTGCGATCTGGAATATTGGCGACATGATGCGATTCATGTCGGGGTGGATGTGCAGGAGCGTTGAACAAACCTGCTTTTGTGGGAGCGAGCCTGCTCGCGATGCATGCAGCGCGGTCTGTCAGGAGAGTCGGGCTGATATCATCGCGAGCAGGCTCGCTCCCACAAGGCGTGAGCGAACATCAAAGATCAGTCCTTTTGCAACATACCACTGCCCGCCGTCACGACTTGCACACTCAGGCGCGGTGTGGCCAGGTCCAGTCCGGCTTCATCCAGATGACGCTTGAGTGACAGGTTGAACGCCCGCGAGACTTCCCATTGCTTGATCGGCGCAGTCTTGAAGCGGGCTCGCAGGATTGCGCTGCCGGATTCAAAACTTTCCACCCCCTGAATCTCCAGCGGCGACCAGATATTGCGCCGTTGCAGCGGGTCGGTGCGCATTTTTTGCCCGACTTCGCGCATCAGTTTGATCGCGTCGTCGATTTCCATGTTGTAGGGGATCGCGACGCGGAAGATGGCGTAGCCGAACTCGCGGGAGTAGTTCTTGATGCTCTTGATTTCGCTGAACGGGATGGTGTGCACGATGCCGTCGATGTCCCGCAGGCGCACGGTGCGAATCGTCAAGCCTTCTACCGTTCCCAGGTGGCCGCCTACATCGACGTAGTCGTCGATGGCCAGGGAGTCTTCAATGATGATGAACAGACCCGTAATCAGGTCGGCTACCAGGGACTGCGCACCAAAGCCAATGGCCAGACCGATCACACCGGCACCGGCCAGCAGGGGGGTCACGTTCATGCCCATGTTTGCCAGGGCAACGATCAGCGCAATGATGAAAATCGCCACAAACAGGATGTTGCGGATCAGCGGCATCATGGTCTGGGCGCGGGCATTGGCCAGGCCTTTGCGCGAGCGGGTCAACGCGTGGTGCACGGCGGTGTCGGACAGTATCCAGATCAGCCAGGCAAACAGCAGGGTACCGGCAAGGCTGAACAGCTTGACGCTGATCTCATGGCCATCGCCTTCGGTGAAGCTGATCAGCGACAGGCCCCAGACCCGCAGCCCCAGCTCGATGAACACCAGCCACACCACCAGGTGCGCCAGGGTGTAGAGAAAGCTTTTCAGGCGCTCGGAATACAGTGCGTGACGTTTGTGCCCGCGTTGCGGTTTTTGCGCATGACGGCGTACCAGCCCGTTGATCACCATGCACAACACCACCAGCACGGTACAGATCAGCGACTGGCGCAACGCGGTGCTGGTGTCACCGGCCGAGATGAAAGTAGCCACCAGCGAAATGCCCACCAGAATCAGGGCCGCCACATACCAGTAGGTACCGAGGATCTCGATGCTGTCGCTCAAAGCGCGGCGGGTCAGGCGCCGGGACAATGGCTGGTTGCGGATCAGGTGGGCGATGGGGCGGCGGAACCGGATGATAAACAGCCCGGTGGACAGCGCAGCCATCACATTGGCAAAGGTGGCAGCCGTATGGGCCAGATGTACGCCGAGGGTGGCGACCAGTCGCGGGTCACTCAGCGCTTCGCCAAAGGCCGCGAAGCTGCCGATCCACCACAGCGGTCTAAACGCCTGGTGCCGCAGGATATGCAGGGCGCGGTGGCGATGGGGGCCATCGAGCAAGGAGAACAGAATCACGCAAATTGCCGAGAAACAGGTACCGATCACCAGCGCATAGGCCAGCACCATCGCCAGGTCTTTACCCAGCGACGACGGCAAGGCGTAGCTCATGTACACCGTAATCATCAATGCGACCATCCACGGCCCCAGCTTGCGCAGGGCAAAGCGCAGCATGTCGACGGCCTTGGGGTGCTGGGGCAATTCTTCGCTCAGGCCGAAGCGCACGCGAACACGGTGGCTGACCCAGATCAGCAGTGCGGCCAGCAGGCTCCAGATCATGATGATCAGTGCAAAGCCAAAAATAATCGGCAGCCACTCTCTTGCCGGGAGCATCAAGGCTCCCATTTCGTCTTTGGCCTGGGATATTTCCTTGGACCAGCGAGAGGTTGGGCTGTCAGCCCCGGAGAACTGCTTTTCGAGGTCGGACAGGGTGCTGCCGATCAGGCCCAAGACGCCGATTTCGGCTTCAGGCTGGGCTTTCTTTGTGGCGTCGCGCAGCTTTTTAAGGTCGGCCAGTAACTTGCTGCGCTGCTGATCGTTTTCGAGGTTCTTGATCACCTCGTCCAGCGATTGGCCGAGCGGCTCTGTCGGTTGCGCCTGGGTTTTATCCGAACTGCCGAGCAGGCCGGGCAAACCAACGGCCTGGGCCGAAGTCACGGGCAACAGCGTCAGCAGGCAAACCAGCAGAAAATAGGGCAAGGCGAAAAGACGAAGAAACACTGGGCGATCAACCTCGAGGGGTGCGAATTGGCCGAGTGTACGCTAGGGCCCGCGATCATTCATTTCTTGTCACACATAAATGACTGGTCGCGGATTCAGGGGCAAAAAACCAGAGCGCCTATTCGTTCAGTTTGGCGAGGATCTTGAAAATGATGGTGCCGAAAATCAGCAGCATGCCGCACCAGATCATCAGCACGCCAACGCCGCTACTGCGTTCGCGAAAGTTGAAGCCAATGGTCAGCAGCAACATGCCGCAAACAATCGGAATCATCATGGAGTGGAACGCAGCCGTTTCGAACATGGTGATGGACCTGAGCAAATGAATACTTCAAGTCTAGGTCGGTTTGCGAAGATGTGTGCTGATGTGTATCAAAAATGAATCAGTCAGAGCAGATGGCTTGTACGCGACAGTGGGAGTGAGCCTGCTCGCGATGCAGGCGACGGGGGCTGGCAGCAGTCAAACTGCGGTGCTCCAGTCGCGAGCAGGCTCGCTCCCACAGGAGGGGGGTTGTGTCTACGGCAACTGGTTGCTGGCGTAGAACGCACTCAGTACTTTGACCAGGTGCGCCAGGTCATGGCTGCCTGCCAGTTCGCGAATCGAGTGCATGGCGAATGTCGGCAGGCCGATATCCACGGTGCGCACACCCAAGTGGCTGGCGGTGATCGGGCCAATTGTCGAGCCACAGCCCATGTCGCTTCGCACCACAAAGCTTTGCACTGGCACTTCTACGGCCATGCACAGGTGGCGGAAAAACCCGGCCGTTTCGCTGTTGGTGGCGTAGCGCTGGTTGCTGTTGACCTTGATCACCGGCCCCGCATTGAGCTTGGGGCCGTGGTTGGCATCGTGCTTCTCGGCGTAGTTGGGGTGAACGCCGTGGGCGTTGTCTGCCGACACCAGCAGCGATTTCTGGATTGTGCGTACGTACTCGTCACCTTCCGGCAGCAAGCGTTGCAGGATCTGCTCCAGCATCGGGCCGTCAGCGCCGCAGGCTGAACAGGAACCCACTTCTTCATGGTCGTTGGCCACAAACAGGCAGGTTTCTTCGGTCTCGGTATTGAGCAGGGCTTGCAGGCCGGCGTAGCACGACAGCAGGTTGTCCAGGCGCGCACCGGCGATGAAGTCACCGTTAAGGCCGATGACGGCGGCACTCTGGGTGTCGTAGAAGCTCAGCTCGTAATCGAGCACCACGTCGGCATTGAGGCCGTGTTCGCGTGCCAGCTGGTCGGCGAGCAGGGCGCGGAAGTCCACGCGCTCGTCACCGGCCACCTGGGCCAGGATCGGCGGCAGCTCGGTTTGCGGGTTGATCGCCCAGCCTTCGTTCGCCGTGCGATTGAGGTGGATCGCCAGGTTGGGGATGGTCGCGATCGGCGCCTTGAAATCGATCAGCTGGCTTTCGACCTGGCCGTCGCGGCGGAAGGTGACGCGTCCGGCCAGGGAGAGGTCGCGGTCGAACCAGGGCGCCAGCAAGGCACCGCCGTAGACTTCAACGCCCAGTTGCCAGAAGCCCTGACGTTGCAGTTCCGGCTGTGGCTTGACGCGCAGGCACGGGCTGTCTGTGTGGGCGCCGACCATGCGGATGCCGCCTTGCAGCGCGGAGTGGCGACCCAGCTTGAAGGCCACAATGGAGGAGTCATTACGGGTGACGTAATAGCGGCCATTGGCTTCGGTGAACCAGGTTTCGCGCTCGTCGAGGCGCTGATAACCGGCAGCCTCCAGGCGCTGAACAAGACTGGCAGTGGCATGAAAGGGGGTAGGGGAGGCCTTGAGAAAGTCGATCAGGCCTTGGTTCAACTCTTCGCGCATAAGTTACTCCAGACAGCAAGGCCGCGAGTTTAGCGCATTGATCGCAGGATTTGTTACTGGGGCTGGAGTCGTCGAAATCACCTGTAGCCGCGGGTGCAGGCTGCGATCGAGCGCGAAGCGGTCGCGCTTTTGAATTCGCAGCAAGATCCTTCGGATCTTGTCGCAGCCTGCGGCAGCGGCTACAGGTGATGGCTCATCAGAACGGTGCCGGGCACTCAAAGCGCAAGCGCTCACCGGTTTGCGGATGGGTGAAGCTCAGCATGCTCGCGTGCAGACACAAGCGCGGCCAGGCGGCCAGGGCCTGGGGGTGTGCGTAAAGGCCGTCGCCCAGCAGCGGATGACCGATAGACAGCATGTGTACGCGCAACTGGTGCGAGCGACCGGTAATGGGCGTTAACTCGACGCGGCAGTAATCGCCACAACGTTCCAGCACCTTCCAGAAGGTCAGGGCGTTTTTGCCGAATTCGTGGTCGACCACATGCCGGGGTTTGGTCGGCGGGTCGTAACGCAGGGGCAAGTCGATGCTGCCACTGTCCAGCTCGGGTTGACCCCAAGCCAGTGCGGTGTAGGCTTTTTCGGTTTCGCGATCATGGAACTGACGCGACAGTTCGCGATGGGTATCCGCATCCCGTGCCAACAGAATGATCCCGGAGGTTTCCCAATCCAGCCGATGGACAATGCGCGCCTCGGGGTAGCCGTTTTCTTGCAGACGGGTAATCAGGCAGTCCTTGTTGTCTTCGGCCCGGCCCGGCACCGAAAGCAGCAGCGTCGGCTTGTTGACCACCAGAACGCCAGCGTCCTGATGGATGATGTGGATGTTGGACAACGGCATTAAAACAGCCTCTTAACAAACACCAACGGCGACGAGGGAACCTTCCCCGCAGGGAAGGCGCCCAAGTCGCCGCGGTGTCAGCCGGATCGATTAACGATCAGGCAGCGTGATGTTGAGTTCCAGAATCGAGCAGCTACCCTCGTTTTCCAGGGCGATCTGTACTTGATCATCGCCGATGTTCACGTACTTGCGAATCACCTCGACCAGCTCTTTTTGCAGGGCAGGCAGGTAGTCCGGGGTGCTGCGTTGGCCGCGTTCGTGCGCCACGATAATTTGTAGACGCTCTTTCGCGACCGACGCGGTGGATGGCGTTTTGCGGGTACGAAAGAAGTCAAAAATGTTCATTGTTTAGTTGCCTCCAAACAGGCGCTCGAAGAATCCCTTCTTCTGTACATCAAGGAACCGATGCTCCACGGTTTTGCCCAAGAGGCGATCAACCGCATCGCTGTAGGCCTGACCGGCGTCGCTCTGATCATCAAGGATCACGGGCACGCCCTGGTTGGATGCTTTCAAGACGGCCTGGGACTCAGGAATCACGCCCAGCAAGGCTACAGCCAGGATTTCCTTGACGTCTTCAACGCCGAGCATTTCGCCCTTGGAAACGCGGTCCGGGTTGTAGCGGGTCAGCAGCAGGTGCTCCTTGATAGGGTCTTCACCCTTCTCGGCGCGACGCGATTTGCTGGCCAGAAGGCCCAGCATACGGTCGGAGTCACGTACCGAAGACACTTCCGGGTTAGTCACGACGATCGCTTCATCGGCGAAGTACATGGCAAGGTGAGCACCGGTTTCGATACCGGCCGGAGAGTCGCAGACCACAAATTCGAAGGTCTCTTTAAGTTCCATCAGAACTTTTTCGACGCCTTCCTTGGTCAGGGCATCCTTGTCACGGGTCTGGCTGGCGGCCAGCACGTACAGGTTTTCCAGACGCTTGTCTTTGATCAGGGCCTGTTGCAGGTTGGCTTCGCCGTTTACCACGTTAACGAAGTCATACACCACACGTCGCTCGCAACCCATGATCAGGTCGAGATTACGCAGGCCAACGTCGAAGTCGACGATCACTGTCTTGTGGCCGCGCAGAGCGAGGCCGGTACCGATAGCGGCGCTGGTGGTGGTCTTACCCACACCACCCTTGCCGGATGTAACCACTAGAATCTTGGCCAAGGTGTTTCACCCCTAAGGAAAAAGGACTTTTTAGCCCCTGAATAACATCTCTATAAACGACTGCAGGCAAACAGCCTTGGCGGGTCATCATCCGAGAGCGTAAACGCTGTTTGGGTGTTGATTGCCTACAAGGTGAAATCTGTTTTCTCTACGAAATTGAGATGCTTGGAAAATGGCGAGAGTATCCGTTAAAGACGGGTGATGTTCAACATGTCACTTGACAGACTGATTTGAACGCCTGTGCCCCACAGCGGGTCTCGGCGCAAGTCTTCAGATACCTTGTACTTGCCTGCAATCGACACCAGCTCGGCGCTCAGTTGCTGGCAGAAAATCCGTGCCTTGGTGTTGCCCTTGTGCCCGGCGAGTGCCCGGCCACGCATAGGCCCGTACACATGGATGTTGCCATCGGCCATAAGTTCCGCACCGGGGCTGACTGAAGCAATAACCACCAGATCACAGCCCTCGGCATACACCGTCTGGCCGCCACGTACCGGGCTGGTGATGATTTTGGTCGGCTTGATGGCGGGCTCGGGCGGCTTTTCGGGCTTTTTCGGTGCGACGACTTCGACAGGGTCGATCGGTCGCTCACGAGCGCCTGAAGGCGGCAGCACGGGCAGGTCGATGGCAATGGCGGCGGCGATGTCTTCGATGCGATTGGCGCGCAGGGCCAGGGTGCGCAGGCCATGCTGGCGGCACACGCGCATCAGCCCGGGCAAATCGATAGCCCCTTCGCCGGCGGGCAGCTTGTCTAGCGCCAGTACCAGCGGGGTGTTGCTGAAAAAATTCGGAGCCTGGGCCACTTTGGCCGCCAGCTGACGGTCAAGGGCTTCAAGGTCGTTGTGCGCCAGTTCCAGCACCGTAATGGCGAGCATACTGCCCTTTAGCTGGAACACAGGGGCTTGGTCTAGCGATTCGGTTTGGCTCATGGTTGCTTAACGCGACTTGTCACTTAAAGTGCTGAGACTTATAACGAGAACGCCCGCAAGCCGCAAGCCGGGTCGAACGATGTAGAATGCCCGATCCTTGTGTCTGTCCGGAATCATTAATGGATCGCCCGCATTTTCGTGCTGCTTTTTTTCATCCGCGTTACTGGCTGCTATGGCTTGGGTTAGGCGTGCTGTGGCTGGTGGTTCAACTGCCTTATAAAGTTCAACTGTGTATCGGCCGGGGGTTGGGTGCGCTCATGTACCGGGTGGCCGGTGATCGCCGGCGCATTGCGACGCGCAACCTTGAGCTGTGCTTCCCTGAAAAGTCCGCTGCCGAGCGCAAGCAGTTGCTCAAGGACAACTTCGCCTCGACCGGTATCGCCTTTTTTGAAATGGCCATGAGCTGGTGGTGGTCCAGGCCCCGTCTGGCCAAATTGGCTCATATCGAAGGGCTGGAGCACCTCAAGCAGGCCCAGCTGGAAGGCAAGGGCGTTATCTTGATGGCGTTTCACTTCACCACGCTGGAGATTGGTGCAGCCTTGCTCGGTCAGCAGCACACCATCGATGGCATGTATCGCGAGCACAAAAACCAGCTGTTCGACTTTATCCAGCGTCGGGGGCGTGAGCGGCACAACGTGGACTCGCTGGCGGTTGAACGCGATGACGTGCGCGGCATGCTCAAGTTGCTGCGCTCCGGGCGGGCGATCTGGTATGCACCCGACCAGGACTACGGCGCCAAGCAAAGCATCTTCGTACCGTTGTTCGGTATTGAGGCGGCCACGGTTACCGCCACCAGCAAATTTGCCAGACTGGGCAAAGCGCAGGTTGTGCCCTTTACTCAACAACGACTGGCCGACGGCAGTGGTTACAAGTTGGTCATTCATCCTCCCCTGAGGGATTTCCCCGGAGAAAGCGATGAGGCCGATTGCCTGCGAATCAATCAATGGGTCGAGCGGGCCGTGCGCGAATGCCCCGAGCAATATTTGTGGGCCCACCGCCGCTTCAAGACCCGCCCGCCGGGCGAGCCCAAGCTGTACGACAAGCGTCGCTGATACGGGGCGCGGCAAGGGCGGTTGGCAGTGAGCCCAGCCGAACCTGTCACAGGCCTGATCCTTTCTGGCGGTGGCGCGCGAGCGGCCTATCAGGTCGGCGTGCTGGCCGCGATTGCCGAGTTGCTGCCAGCTGGCGCGCCAAACCCGTTCCCGGTCATCGTCGGTACTTCGGCGGGGGCGATCAACGCGGTCAGCCTGGCCAGCGGTGCGATGGATTTCACCCGTGCGGTCGAGCACCTGACCGCATTCTGGCAGGGCTTTGAAAGCCATCGTGTATTGCGCAGTGACTGGCCGGGGGTGCTGCATCAAGCGAGTCGCTTTGTAGGCCACAGCCTGCTCGGGCTGGGCTCCCAGGTGCCGGTGGCGCTGCTCGACAGTTCGCCCTTGCGCTATTTGCTTCACGACAAAATCAATTTTGCGGGTATCGAGCAGGCGATTGCAGAGCGACACCTGCGTGCGGTTGCGGTCACGGCATTTGGCTACTCGTCCAGCCAGGCGGTGACCTTTTATCAAGGCCGGGGCACGATCCATGGCTGGTTGCGCCATCGGCGCATCGGTTTGCCCGCCGCATTGACGGTGGAACACTTGTTGGCCAGCTCGGCCATTCCGCTGCTGTTTGCCCCGGTCAAGATTGGCGAAGAGTACTTCGGCGATGGCGCTGTGCGTCAATCGGCGCCCATCAGTCCTGCGCTGCACCTGGGGGCCAATCGGGTGCTGGTAGTGGGGGTGAGCGGTAACCCGCGAGGGCCGGCTTTGCAGGACGATCAGCCGCGTTACTACAACGCCGCGCAACCGACCCTGGCACAAATTGGCGGGCATATGCTCAACAGTACGTTTATCGACAGTCTGGAGAGCGATATCGAGCTGTTGGAGCGCTTGAATCACTTCAGCCGCCTGCTGCCCCGGCAAACGGACAACCTGGGCCTCTCACCCGTGGAAGTACTGGTGATTGCCCCCAGCCAGCCTATCGACGAAATTGCCGCCCGTCATCGGCATGAACTGCCTGCTGCATTGCGCATGTTTTTGCGGGGCCCGGGAGCCACCAAAACCAGTGGCGCAGGGGTGCTGAGTTACTTGCTGTTTGAGTCGGGCTATTGCCGGGAGCTGATCGAGCTTGGGCGTCGTGATGCGATGACCAAGCACGATGCGCTGTGCGAATTTTTGCGTGTGTAGTCCACTCGATATTTGTAGCCGCTGCCGAAGGCTGCGATAAGGGCCGCAGGACCTTCGCCGTCAGTCAAAATGAGGGGCTGCTGCGCAGCCCATCGCAGCCTGCGGCAGCGGCTACAGGTTTTTGTCCGAGTGGTTACTCCGCAATCTGCAGTTTGCGGGCTTCGGTGTAGATGTAGCGCAGCTTGTCGTACTCAAACGGCGAGTCGAACTGGCCATAGCGGAAGCTGGTGTTATAGCGCTTGTCGATCGCACCCAGTACCCAGATTTCCGGATGGCGTGTGCTTTCGTGCGGCACGTTGAGGAAGTTGATTTCCTGGCTGGCGCCATAGTCGACCACCAGGCCGGTGGTGTCGCGCAGGTTGGATGGGCCGAGTATCGGCAGCATCAGGTAAGCGCCGCCCGGTACACCATAAAAGCCCAGGGTTTGCCCGAAGTCTTCGCTCTGACGGGGCAGACCCATCGAGGTGGCCGGGTCCCACAGGCCGCCAACACCCAGTGTCGTGTTCAGCAGCAGGCGCCCGGTGGTCTCCAGCGAGCGGTGGCCCTTGAGCTGCAGCAGGCTGTTGAACAGGTTCGGAACATCGCCCAGGTTGTTAAAGAAGTTACTCACGCCAGTACGCAGAAAGCTCGGTGTGACGTAGCGATAACCGTCTACAACCGGCAGGAATACCCACTGGTCGAAGCGGTAGTTGAAATGGTAGATGCGGCGGTTGAGCGACTCCAGCGGGTCATACACATTAAGCGCGTTCATGGTGGCGCGTTCAAATTCACGCTGATCCAGGCCCGGATTGAACTTCAGCAGTTTCAACGGCTGGGTAAAGCCGTCGATATCTGGCGTGCGCTCTGTGTGAGCCTTGCTGTTATCCGCGTGGGCAAAGCCTGCGCTGAGCAGGGTGGCAATAAGCAATAGTTGTTTAGCCACGGAAAAACTCCAGCATATCGTCAGCGTTGACTCGGTAATTGAGGTTGCCGCAGTGGCCGCCATACGGGTAGACCGTCAGGCGGTTGCCGAAAGTCTTGCGCAGAAATCCAAGGTCGCCAGGGCCAAGGATGATGTCGTCAGCGTTATGCATGACTGCAATCTTGGGGCTGTTTTTCAGGTAGTCCTGCAGTGCGTAAAGGCTGACCTGGTCAATCAGTTGCAACAGGCTGCCGCCGTCGGTTTTAGCGCGCCACATCGGGATCACTTGCTCCGTGAGGTAGCAGTCAAAATCACACAGCAGTGAGCGCTTGAGGAACGGTGTGAGGCTGGTGCCTTCGGTGATCGGGTAGTTCGGCGGCGTGATAAGGCCGCGGCGGTTGATCAGGTCCGAGGTGAACACGATATCGGCCGACGAGAAACGGAAGACGGTGCCGATCAGCATTGCCATCTGCTCGTTGGTCAGGCGCTCCTTGGAGTTTTGCAGGTCATAAACCAGGGCCGCGTTCAGGTCCACCCGGCCTTTGTCCTGGAAGTAGCGGGTCAACTTGCCCAGTACCAGCTCATAGAACGTGGTGGTGTTGTTGATGCCTTTAACCTCTGTCTGCACCATTTTGTCGAGGTTGCTGATGGAGGTGTATAGGTTGACCGGGGGGTTGAGCATCAACACTTTTTTGAAATTGAAGCTTTTACGGGTTTCATCCAGGTGGCTGACGAACGCTGCATCCAGCGCGCCCAGGCTGTAACCCGCCAGGTAGTAGTCGGTCACCGGAACGCTTGCTTGCTGGGCGCGTACGGCCTGCATCACGTGATACAGGTCCTCGGCGTCGTACTGGCTGATGCCCGGTGTGGCCAGGCGCGAGGCCGCACTCATGAAGTCATAACTGGTCGGTGATGACAGCTGCACAACGTGATAACCCTCTTTATAGAAGAGTTTTTTCAGGTACTCGTTGAGGCTGCTGTCGTAGGCCGCGCCGGTGCCGGCAATCAGGAACATCAGCGGCGCAGGATGGTCCTGTGTCGCCATGCGGTAGGTCAGTTTTTTTACGGCCCAAAAGTTGGCGGGCAGCGTGAACTCGCGCTCGGGGCGCAGGCTGAGGGTGTAGTCCGATTGGTTGATGTCTTCTTCGTCGGGCAGATGCGGGCGCATCTCCGGCGGAGTGGTGGCAATCGTGGCTTCAAACGGATTGGTGATCGGGTAGCCATAGGTTGCGGGATCGACATCGACCGCCTGTGCGGACGCACTCAAGATAAGGCCGCCTAACAAGGCAGCGAAGGGCAGAGAACGAAGCATGGAGACTATCCCTAAAAAGGTGCGCAAAAGATTCGCAGGCTATGACCACAGGGCTAGTGCTGAAGTGCCATAAGGCGACACTAAATAAATCCCCAGAGAGTAACGGGCACGCAAAAAGCTACCCCAAGATACACGTTGAATGACTTTAGTTAACAGATATCTGATTGCAAGGCTTGCATAGGCAGGGATGGGGATTAAGCTGGGCGCCGCTTTTGTCTATCGGAGTTTTTATGCGACCTCGTTTGCCGTTGATCTTGCTGCTTATCGCCCTGCCTGTGTGGCTGGTTGCCAGTTATGGGCTGCGTTACGGCTTGATGGAAGACCCGCAGTGGGTAGGGACGTGTGTTGCAGAGGCTGCGCGCTGGGAATGCCAGCTGCGTTCAAACCTGGGGCTGTTGATTCATTTCAGGGTGCTGGGGTGGGTTGCGCTGGTGCTGTCGATTGTCGCGTTCTTTGTACGCGGGCGAGTCGGCCGTGCGTTGGCGGTGCTGGCCTTGCTGTTCGGCTTGCCTGCGCTGGCGCTGTATAACGCCAGCCTGGCCGTGTTTGCGGTGGTGATTGCAGGGCTGCGGTTGGTGCGCAAAGCGAAGTAAGGCAGTGCGCTGATTACCTGCTGCCAAGGATCACTGCGGGAGCGGGCAAGCCCGCCCCCGCAATGGTTATGCGCGCTGGCGCAGGCTGCGCCATAACGCGATCACCATCAGTACGCTCACCAGCGCCCAGCCCCAGGCCTGTTCATTGATCAGGCCTTCGCGGTACAACTGCACCGGTATGCCCGCGCCAATGATCAATGCCAGCAGGCCGAACTCGCGGCGTGGGCCACGTACCGGACGCAGCAGATAAACCAGTGCAGGCAGTATCAGTGCTGCGCTCGGGAAGCTGCGATAGCGTGGTTCAAACACCAGCCCCAGCATCATCACTGCACCGGCAAACCCGGCTGCCGCCAGCCACCAGCCTGCATGGCGTTCCAGCACATTGAACAGGCGTTCGCGCCAGCCCTCTTTTTGGCCAAGCGCCAACGCAGCATGGCTCAATACGATCAGGTTCAGGCCAACCAGCAAGCCCGCCCATACCCACTCGCCCGCAAAGCGGCTGGTGACTGACGCCAGTTCAGCCCATGCCACGACAGAGCATCCCGTCACAGCTCCCAGTGCCGGCAGTAGCAGTGCGGCGCGTGTCGAGCGAACGCGCCCGCCGATGATCAGAGTGCTCAGAAACAGTGCTGCACCCAGGCCCAGCCAGGCTGGCCAGTGCGGCAGGTTGGATACGGGGCCTGCCAGGATGCCTTTTTCCTGGCGATCGGCGTCAAACAAACCCCAGTAACCGCCTACAGCACCTTCACTGCCGCGCTTCCAGGGTTGGTCGAACGCTTCGATCAGGTTGTATTTCCAGCCGTTTTGCTCGGCCAGAGTGACAAAGCCACGAATGAATTTCGCTTCGTTGACCCGGCTTGGCAGTGCGGTTTCACGCTGGCGACCTTCGCTGGGCCAGCCGGTCTCACCGATCAGGATGTCTTTGGGTGCGAATTTGTTGCCGAACACCTGACGGATTTGTGCGACATGGTTCACGGCCTGGTCAATGCCTGCTGGGTCATCTTCCCAGTAAGGCAGCAGGTGAATGGTCAAAAAGTCTACTGCCGGTGCGATTTCCGGGTGTTGCAGCCAGAACTCCCAGACATCGGCATAGGTCACGGGTTGCTTGACCTGGCTTTTAACCTTTGCGATCAACTTGACCAGTTGCGGGGCGGTCACTTCTTTGCGCAGCAAGGCTTCATTGCCTACGATCACTGCGCTGACCACGTCCGGGTTGGCATTGGCCGAGGCGATCAGGGCGTCGACTTCCTGTTCCGTTGCGACAGGGTCGCTGCTGACCCAGGCACCGATCATCAGTTTCAGGCCGTGCTTGCGTGCGAGATCCGGCAGGGCTTCGAGGCCGGCCTGCGAATAGGTCCGGATGCATTGAAAGCGCGTGGCCAGCAGAGCCAGGTCCGCATCCATGCGCTCAACCCGTGGTACGAAAGGCTGGTCGAACGGTGACTGATCCTTGTCGAACGGTGTGTAAGACGCGCATTGCAATTTATGGGTCGGTGTAGCCGCATCGGGCAATATCACCGGCTGGCCAAGGCCGTACCAGAAGCCGGTAATGGCAAAAACGCCCAGTAAACAGGCAAAGAGGTAAGGCAGCACGGGGAATCGGGCAGTCGCGGACATGGTCAGGCCGTATGGGAGCAAAGCCGCGCATCTTACCTGCAATTGAGCGGCCTAAGCGCCTGCGTATGATTTTGACACGTAAAGTTCGGCAGGCCCGCCCGGCAAAGACCTGTGTGAGCGCCATGTCGCTTGTAGTTGCCTGGGCGTCGTGGTCAGAGCAGGGCTGCCGGCAGTCGCGGTTGATGATCAGTGCGCGGTTAAACAAGGTGTGAGAGCACTGAGTGAATCCAGATGGGGTCCGGCACTCGTCGGGCCCGGCACTGTGGGGAATCAAAGATGAAGAAGCGACGAATTTTGAGCGCGGGAGCTGCCTTGGTGCTGGCGATGAGTGCGGGCCTGGCAAGTGCCCAGAGCAAGCCGACCCTGAATATCGGTTATGTGGACGGTTGGTCCGACAGCGTGGCGACCACCCATGTAGCGGCCGAAGTGATAAAGCAGAAGCTGGGTTATGACGTCAAGTTGATGCCGGTGGCGACGGGCATCATGTGGCAAGGCGTGGCCACGGGCAAACTGGACGCCATGCTGTCCGCCTGGTTGCCGGTGACTCATGGCGAGTACTGGACCAAGAATAAAGACAAGGTCGTGGATTATGGGCCTAACTTCAAAGATGCAAAAATCGGCCTGATCGTTCCTGAGTATGTAAAAGCCAAGTCCATCGCGGACTTGAAGGGCAGTGACGAATTTAAGAACAAGATTGTCGGTATTGATGCCGGATCGGGCGTCATGCTCAAAACCGATGAGGCAATCAAGGACTACGATCTCAAGGGCTATAAGTTGCAAGCCAGTTCGGGGGCGGCCATGACGTCGGAGTTGGGGCGCGCCTATGCCAAGAATGAACCCGTCGCCGTGACGGGTTGGGTGCCGCACTGGATGTTTGCCAAGTGGAAACTGCGCTTTTTGGATGACCCTAAAGGCGTATATGGCGCTGCAGAAACGGTAAACAGTATCGGCAGCAAAGAGCTGGGCAAGAAAGCGCCTGAAGTTGTCGCGTTTCTGGAGAAATTTTCCTGGAACTCAAAAGATGAAATTGGTGAGGTAATGCTGGCTATTCAAGAGGGTACCAAGCCCGAGGCTGCGGCCAAAGAGTGGGTTGCCAAACACCCGGAGCGTGTTGCCGAGTGGACCGCTAAATAATCGCGAAGCGTCTAGCTCGCAGTACACAAGACCGCTTGGTGTTTACATCAAGCGGTTTTTGCTTTTTTACAGTTACCCGCTTAAGTGCATCGTCCTTGCAGGCTAGAGAAAACGCGGGCTGCAGCAGATTTTGGGCTCTACTACTAAAGTCGTCTGGAATTGAATGTGCGGCGCCCTAATAGTGAAAACGTTCCATCTCATCTGTGCTGCGAGGACAAAAATAATGAACGACAGCATTTACCTCTCGATTCAAAACAGCCCGCGCTTCAAGGAGCTGGTTAAAAAAAGAGAGCGGTTCGCCTGGATTCTCTCGGCAATCATGCTCGGTCTATATGCCGCCTTTATCCTGTTGATTGCTTATGGGTCACACATCATGGGGGCCAAGTTGACTCCCGATTCGTCTATTACCTGGGGTATTCCAATTGGTGTGGGGTTGATTCTTTCGGCCTTCATTCTGACCGGTATCTATGTGCGCCGGGCCAATGGCGAGTTCGATGAGTTGAACAATGCAATTCTCAAGGAGGCAGGGCAATGATCGGGCGCCTATTGGCAACACTGGGCGTTGCAGCCCTTGCACCAGCGGTCTGGGCGGGAGAGGCCCTGACCGGCGAAGTGCAGAAACAACCGCTTAATATCTCGGCGATCATCATGTTCGTCGTGTTTGTTGGCGCGACCCTGTGCATCACTTATTGGGCGTCAAAGCGTAACAAGTCTGCTGCCGACTACTATGCCGCTGGCGGTAAAATCACCGGTTTCCAGAACGGTCTGGCGATTGCAGGCGACTATATGTCTGCAGCCTCTTTCCTGGGTATTTCCGCGCTGGTTTATACCTCTGGCTACGATGGCCTGATCTATTCGATCGGCTTTCTGGTGGGTTGGCCCATCATTCTGTTCCTGATCGCAGAGCGTCTGCGTAACCTGGGCAAGTACACCTTTGCTGACGTTGCCTCGTACCGTTTGGGTCAAACCCAGATCCGCTCGCTGTCGGCTTGCGGTTCGCTGGTGGTGGTGGCGTTCTACCTGATTGCGCAGATGGTCGGTGCCGGCAAGCTGATTCAGTTGCTGTTCGGTCTGGACTACCACGTTGCGGTAGTTCTGGTAGGTATTCTGATGTGCATGTACGTGTTGTTCGGCGGCATGCTGGCAACTACCTGGGTACAGATCATCAAAGCGGTAATGTTGTTGTCGGGTGCGACGTTCATGGCCGTGATGGTAATGAAGCATGTCAACTTTGACTTCAATGCGTTGTTTGCCGAAGCCGTGAAGATTCACCCTAAAGGTGAAGCGATCATGAGCCCGGGCGGCCTGGTGAAAGATCCGATTTCGGCCTTCTCCCTCGGTCTGGCGCTGATGTTTGGTACCGCCGGCCTGCCTCATATCCTGATGCGCTTCTTCACCGTGAGCGATGCCAAAGAAGCGCGTAAAAGCGTGTTCTACGCAACGGGCTTCATCGGTTACTTCTATATCCTGACCTTTATCATCGGTTTTGGCGCAATCATCCTGGTAAGCACCAACCCTGCATTCAAAGACGCTGCTGGCGCCTTGCTGGGCGGTAACAACATGGCGGCCGTGCATCTGGCTGATGCGGTTGGCGGCAGTATGTTCCTGGGCTTTATCTCGGCCGTAGCCTTCGCCACTATCCTTGCGGTAGTTGCCGGGCTGACTCTGGCCGGTGCTTCGGCGGTGTCCCACGACCTGTACGCCAGTGTGATCAAGAAGGGCAAAGCCAACGACAAGGATGAGATCCGCGTTTCGAAGATCACCACTATCGCCTTGGCGGTACTGGCGATTGGCTTGGGCATCCTGTTCGAAAGCCAGAACATCGCATTCATGGTGGGCCTGGCGTTCTCCATCGCGGCGAGCTGCAACTTCCCGGTACTGCTGCTTTCCATGTACTGGAAAAACCTGACCACCCGTGGCGCCATGATTGGCGGCTGGCTGGGCTTGATCAGCGCGGTGGGCTTGATGGTTCTGGGTCCGACCATTTGGGTGCAGATCCTGCATCACGAAAAAGCCATCTTCCCTTACGAGTACCCGGCACTGTTCTCCATGATCATTGCGTTCGTGGGTATCTGGTTCTTCTCCATCACGGACAAGTCCAAGGCTGCGGAGAAAGAGCGCGCCTTGTTCTTCCCTCAGTTTGTGCGTTCGCAGACTGGCTTGGGGGCGAGCGGGGCGGTGGATCATTAATCCGCTCTAAACGTTATGTGTAAAGCCGCCCCCCTGTCGTAAGGCAGGGGGGCTTTTTTATGGGGTGGCGGTGAGTGCCAATGCCTCCTCTGGCTGGGGATATCACTGTGGGGGCTGGCTTGTCAGGGGTGCGGGCGACCCTATTGCCCTGACCATCATCGCTGGCCAGCCAGCACCCAGCGTGTGCATGGGTTAAATGACGGACAAAAAAATACGGCCTCTATGTAGATAGAGGCCGTATTCGCTGCAATCGGGATACTGTCGTGGGACAGGCCTTACTTGCGGTCTTCCAGCTTGGTCAGGTCACGCTGCTCGTAGCCGGTGTACAGCTGGCGCGGACGGCCAATCTTGTACGGGCTGGAGAGCATTTCTTTCCAGTGCGAAATCCAGCCAACTGTGCGCGACAGGGCGAAGATCACGGTGAACATGCTGGTTGGAATGCCGATCGCCTTGAGGATAATCCCCGAGTAGAAGTCGACGTTCGGGTACAGCGAGCGTTCGATGAAGTACGGGTCGGTCAGGGCGATCTCTTCCAGGCGCATGGCCAGTTCGAGTTGCGGATCGTTCTGAATGCCCAGCTCTTTAAGCACTTCGTCGCAGGTCTTTTTCATCACGGTGGCGCGAGGGTCGCGGTTTTTGTAAACCCGGTGACCAAAGCCCATCAGTTTGAAAGGATCGTTTTTGTCCTTGGCCTTGGCGATGAACGTGTCGATGTTTGAAACATCGCCAATTTCGTCGAGCATGGTCAGAACGGCTTCGTTTGCACCGCCGTGGGCAGGGCCCCACAGTGCAGCGATACCGGCAGCAATACAGGCGAACGGGTTGGCACCCGAAGAGCCTGCCAGGCGTACGGTGGACGTCGAGGCATTCTGTTCGTGGTCAGCGTGCAGGATAAAGATCTTATCCATTGCCTTGGCCAGTACCGGGCTGATCGGTTTGATCTCGCACGGCGTGTTGAACATCATGTGCAGGAAGTTTTCGGCGTAGGTCAGGTCGTTACGCGGGTACATCATGGGTTGACCCATGGAGTACTTGTAAACCATCGCTGCCAGGGTTGGCATCTTGGCAACCAGGCGGATCGCGGAAATTTCGCGATGCTGCGGGTTATTGATGTCCAGAGAGTCGTGGTAGAAGGCCGAAAGGGCGCCGACTACACCGCACATGACCGCCATCGGGTGGGCGTCACGACGGAAGCCGTTGAAGAAAGTCTTCAACTGCTCATGAACCATGGTGTGGTTCTTCACGGTGCTGACGAATTGAGCCTTCTGCTCTGCAGTCGGCAGTTCGCCGTTCAGCAGCAGATAAGCGGTCTCAAGGTAGTCAGAGTGTTCAGCCAGCTGTTCGATCGGGTAGCCGCGGTGCAGCAGGATACCGTTGTCACCATCAATATAGGTGATCTTCGACTCGCAAGATGCAGTCGACATGAAGCCCGGGTCAAATGTGAATCGGCCCGTTGCCGTTAGGCCGCGCACATCGATTACATCGGGACCCACGGTGCCAGTTAAAATGGGCAGCTCGACGGGGGCTGCGCCCTCGATGATCAACTGCGCTTTTTTGTCAGCCATGTGGCCTCCTATTTATGCTTGAAATCATCAGACAGACCCCCCACGCAGGGCCCGCACCACTATAGTGAGATAAATTTGAATGTCAATTTGCCTAAAGTCTTGCTGTACAAGGCTTTGAGCTGGGTTTTTTAGCGATTATCCCTGCCGTTTACGCCTTTTATAGCCCGAGCGCAATGCGCTATTAGGGGGAGGTGTTTGCGTTGTCATTAGTGACCTAACTGTCTATACTCGGCAGCCGACCGCCAGGGGCTTTTGGGCCTGTTTAGATGGGGGTCGTCACTCCCGGGTGGTGGGTACCTGACCAGTGCGCATCCCAACAAACTTGCCCTGATTGTTAGGGGCTCTTCAGTGTGAAAAAAGCCGTGAATAGCCAACGACCTGTAAACCTAGACCTAAGGACCATCAAACTCCCCATCACCGGCGTTACGTCATTTCTGCACCGTGTATCGGGCATTATTCTTTTTCTCGGCCTGGGCATCATGCTTTATGCATTGAGCAAATCCCTGGGTTCCGAAGAAGGTTTTGCCGAGGTGAAGGCATGCTTGACCAGTCCTCTGGCCAAATTCGTTGCGTGGGGCCTGCTCTCTGCCTTGCTGTATCACCTGGTTGCCGGTGTGCGCCACTTGATCATGGACATGGGCATCGGTGAGACGCTTGAAGGCGGCCGACTGGGCTCGAAAATCGTAATCGTCATTTCTGTGGTGATGATTGTTCTGGCGGGAGTTTGGATATGGTAACCAGCGTTACGAACCTGTCGCGTTCGGGCCTCTATGACTGGATGGCACAACGTGTGTCTGCGGTTGTTCTAGCGGCTTACTTCATTTTCCTGATCGGATACCTCGTTGCGAACCCAGGCATTGGCTACGCCCAATGGCATGAGCTGTTCGCAAGCAACTGGATGCGTATCTTCAGCCTGCTGGCCCTTGTTGCTCTGGGCGCACACGCCTGGGTAGGCATGTGGACCATCGCGACCGACTACCTGACGCCGATGGCGCTGGGCAAGTCCGCGACAGCAGTACGTTTCCTCTTCCAGGCAGTCTGCGGCGTTGCAATGTTCGCTTACTTCGTCTGGGGTGTGCAGATTCTTTGGGGTATCTGATTCATGGCTAACACAGTTAATACACTTTCGTTCGACGCCATTATTATTGGCGGCGGCGGTGCTGGCATGCGCGCTGCTCTGCAGCTGGCACAAGGCGGTCACAAGACTGCCGTAATCACCAAGGTTTTCCCGACTCGTTCGCACACCGTATCGGCTCAGGGTGGCATCACCTGCGCGATCGCTTCTGCAGATCCGAACGATGACTGGCGCTGGCACATGTACGATACCGTCAAGGGTTCCGACTACATCGGTGACCAGGACGCTATCGAATACATGTGTTCCGTAGGTCCGGAAGCCGTGTACGAACTCGAACACATGGGTATGCCGTTCTCCCGTACTGAACAGGGCCGCATCTACCAGCGTCCGTTCGGCGGTCAGTCCAAGGACTTCGGTAAAGGCGGCCAGGCTGCCCGTACCTGCGCTGCAGCCGACCGTACCGGTCACGCGCTGTTGCACACCCTGTACCAGGCCAACCTGAAGGCCGGCACTGTATTCCTGAACGAATACTACGGTGTCGATCTGGTGAAGAACGAGGCTGGCGACTTTGTCGGCATGATCGTTATCTGCATCGAAACAGGCGAAACCTCTTACGTTCGCGCTAACGCCACCGTATTGGCGACTGGCGGTGCAGGCCGTATCTACTCGTCCACCACCAACGCCCTGATCAACACCGGTGACGGTATTGGCATGGCACTGCGTGCTGGCGTGCCGGTACAAGACATCGAAATGTGGCAGTTCCACCCGACCGGTATTGCCGGCGCCGGTGTACTGGTTACAGAAGGTTGCCGTGGTGAAGGTGGATACCTGATCAACAAGCACGGCGAGCGTTTCATGGAGCGTTATGCTCCGAACGCCAAAGACCTTGCTGGTCGTGACGTAGTAGCTCGCTCGATGGTTAAGGAAATCATCGCGGGCAACGGTTGCGGTCCGGATGGCGACCACGTAATGCTGAAACTCGATCACCTGGGTGAAGAAGTTCTGCACAGCCGTCTGCCAGGCATCATGGAGCTGTCCAAGACTTTCGCTCACGTCGACCCTGCCGTAGCGCCGATCCCGGTAGTACCTACTTGCCACTATATGATGGGCGGCGTTGCCACCAACATTCATGGCCAGGCGATCACTCAGGATGCCGACGGCGCTGACCAGATCATCCCTGGCCTGTTCGCAGTGGGTGAAGTGGCATGCGTATCGGTACACGGTGCCAACCGTCTGGGCGGCAACTCGCTGCTCGATCTGGTGGTATTCGGTCGTGCCGCAGGCCTGTTCCTTGAGCAGACCCTGAAAGAAGGCGTTGATTACGCCCGTCCACGTCAGTCCGATATCGACGCTGCCCTGGCACGTCTGGACGGCCTGAACTCGCGTACTGATGGCGAAGACGTAGCAACCCTGCGTAAAGAGCTGCAAAGCTGCATGCAGAACTACTTCGGTGTATTCCGTACCGGCGAATACATGCAGAAGGGTATTGCCCAGCTCGCTGATCTGCGTAAGCGTATCGCCAACGTGAAAATCAACGATAAGAGCCAGGCGTTCAACACGGCCCGTATCGAAGCCCTTGAGCTGCAAAACCTGCTCGAAGTGGCTGAAGCGACTGCAATCGCTGCTGAAGTCCGTAAAGAATCGCGCGGTGCTCACGCCCGTGAAGACTTCGAAGATCGTGACGACGTTAACTGGCTGTGCCACACCCTGTACTTCCCGGGTGACAAGCGCGTAGCCAAGCGTGCGGTGAACTTCTCGCCGAAAACCGTTCCGACCTTTGAACCCATGATTCGGACTTACTAAGGGTGGCCGATATGTTGAAAGTCAGTGTTTATCGCTACAACCCGGATCAAGACGCCGCGCCGTTCATGCAGGAATTTCAGGTCAATACCAACGGTAAAGACCTGATGGTGCTGGACGTGCTGGCGCTGGTCAAAGAGCAGGACGAAGGTTTCTCCTATCGTCGCTCTTGCCGTGAGGGCGTTTGCGGCTCCGACGGCATGAACATCAACGGCAAAAACGCCTTGGCGTGTGTAACGCCGCTGTCTGCTGTCGTTAAAGGCAACAAGCTGATTGTTCGTCCATTGCCAGGTTTGCCGGTTATCCGTGACCTGGTCGTCGATATGAGCATCTTCTACAAGCAATACGAAAAAGTTAAGCCGTTCCTGCAGAACGATACTCCGGCTCCGGCCATTGAGCGTCTGCAATCGCCAGAAGAGCGTGAAAAGCTCGACGGTCTGTACGAGTGCATCCTGTGCGCTTGCTGCTCGACCTCGTGCCCGTCCTTCTGGTGGAACCCGGACAAGTTCCTGGGCCCTGCTGCACTGTTGCAAGCCTATCGTTTCCTGGCTGACAGCCGTGACACCAAGACCACCGAGCGTCTGGCTTCGCTGGATGACCCGTTCAGCGTATTCCGCTGCCGCGGGATCATGAACTGCGTAAACGTGTGTCCGAAGGGCTTGAACCCGACTAAGGCCATCGGTCACGTGCGTAGCATGCTGCTGCAAAGCGGCGTGTGATCAAAGGCTGTATCGCAGCACCGTTGTAACCGTAGATGCTACGGCGCAGGCTTCAACCGGCGCCGTAGTTTTAACCTGAGCAGCAGCTCATGAAGTTGCGGCTCTTATTTTGAAGAAATGAGACCAGCAGGGGCATCCGGGCTGGTACCCGGACTATCAGCGTGATCCTAAGTGGCTTGTTTTAGTCGCTGTATTCGGACTTTCTCAAGCGTGCTCTGGTGTTCTCGTCGATGGTGTCCCCTAACCGAGGGTGACCAAGCATGCAAGAAAGCGTGATGCAGCGCATGTGGAACAGCGGCTATCTTTCAGGTGGTAACGCTGCCTATGTGGAAGAGCTCTATGAGCTCTACCTGCACGACCCTAACGCTGTGCCAGAAGAATGGCGCACCAAATTTCAGACGTTGCCGAATGATGGCAACTCTGCCAACGATGTTTCGCACTCCACAATCCGCGATCATTTCGTGCTGCTGGCAAAGAACCAGCGCCGCGCCCAACCGGTTTCTGCCGGGAGCGTGAGCAGTGAGCACGAGAAGAAGCAGGTTGAAGTGCTGCGATTGATCCAGGCCTATCGGATGCGCGGCCACCAGGCAGCCCAGCTTGATCCGCTGGGGCTGTGGCAGCGTCCTGCACCTGCAGACCTGTCGATCAATCATTACGGCTTGACCAATGCCGATCTTGATACGACCTTCCGTGCCGGCGACCTGTATATCGGCAAAGAGGAAGCGAGCCTACGCGAAATTCTCGAGTCGTTGCAGCAGACATATTGCCGCACCATCGGCGCAGAGTTCACGCACATCGTCGATTCCGAGCAGCGCCACTGGTTTGAACAGCGCCTCGAAAGCGTACGCGGCCGCCCGACGTATTCTGCTGATGTCAAAGGCCATTTGCTTGAGCGCATCACTGCTGCTGAAGGTCTGGAAAAGTACCTGGGTACAAAATACCCGGGCACCAAGCGTTTCGGCCTGGAAGGCGGCGAAAGCCTGATTCCTTTGCTGGACGAGCTGATCCAGCGTTCGGGCAACTACGGCACCAAAGAAATCGTTATCGGTATGGCCCACCGTGGCCGTCTGAACGTATTGGTGAACACCTTCGGCAAAAACCCGCGCGAATTGTTCGACGAGTTCGAAGGCAAGAAAAAAATCGAGTTGGGTTCCGGTGACGTTAAATATCACCAGGGCTTCTCCTCCAACGTCATGACCTCGGGCGGCGAAGTCCACCTGGCAATGGCGTTTAACCCGTCCCACCTGGAGATCGTTTCTCCTGTGGTTGAAGGGTCTGTACGTGCTCGCCAGGACCGTCGCAACGACAGCACCGGCGAAAAGGTACTGCCAATTTCCATCCACGGTGATGCTGCTTTCGCAGGTCAGGGCGTGGTCATGGAAACCTTCCAGATGTCGCAGACTCGCGGCTTCAAGACGGGCGGCACCATTCATCTGGTCATCAACAACCAGGTAGGCTTCACCATCAGCAATCCGGAAGACTCGCGCTCCACCGAGTACTGCACGGATGTTGCGAAAATGATTCAGGCACCGATCCTTCATGTAAATGGTGATGATCCGGAAGCCGTTCTGTTCGTAACCCAGCTGGCTATCGACTACCGCATGCAGTTCAAGCGTGATGTCGTGATCGACCTGTTCTGCTACCGCCGTCGCGGTCACAACGAGGCCGACGAGCCAAACGGTACTCAGCCGCTGATGTATCAGCAGATCGCCAAACAGCGCACTACCCGTGAACTGTATGCCGAACGTCTGACGCAAGAAAAAGTGGTAGACGCAGAACGCGTTCAGGCCAAGATCGACGAATACCGCAACGCGCTGGACAACGGTCTGCATGTTGTGAAAAGTCTGGTCAAAGAGCCTAACAAAGAGCTGTTCGTAGACTGGCGCCCATACCTGGGTCACGCCTGGACTGCACGTCACGACACGCGTTTTGATCTCAAAACCCTGCAAGAACTGTCCGCCAAGCTGCTGGAAATTCCGGAAGGCTTCGTGGTTCAGCGCCAGGTTGCGAAGATCTACGAAGACCGTCAAAAAATGCAAGCCGGCGGCCTGCCGATCAACTGGGGTTATGCCGAAACAATGGCATACGCAACCCTGCAGTTCGAAGGTCACCCGATCCGCATGACCGGTCAGGACATTGGCCGCGGTACGTTCTCGCACCGTCACGCCGTGTTGCACAACCAGAAAGATGCTGGCACTTACATTCCTCTGAAGCACCTGTTTGAAGGTCAGCCACGCTTTGACCTGTACGACTCGTTGCTGTCCGAAGAAGCAGTATTGGCGTTCGAATACGGTTACTCGACCACCACGCCTAATGCGCTGGTTGTCTGGGAAGCCCAGTTCGGCGACTTCGCCAACGGCGCTCAGGTTGTAATCGACCAGTTCATCACCAGCGGTGAGCACAAGTGGGGCCGTCTGTGCGGTCTGACCATGTTGCTGCCACACGGTTATGAAGGTCAGGGCCCGGAGCACTCCTCTGCACGTCTTGAGCGCTACCTGCAGCTGTGTGCTGAGCACAACATTCAGGTGTGCGTACCAACAACTCCTGCACAGATCTACCATCTGCTGCGCCGTCAGGTTATCCGTCCGCTGCGCAAGCCGCTGGTCGTTCTGACACCGAAGTCGTTGCTGCGTCACAAACTGGCAATCTCGACACTGGAAGATCTGGCCGAAGGTTCGTTCCAGACCGTTATTCCGGAAATCGATGCACAAGATCCGGCGAAAGTCGGCCGCATCGTGCTGTGTAGCGGCAAGGTCTACTACGACCTGCTGGAAAAACGCCGTGCCGAAGGTCGTGATGACATCGCCATCGTGCGTCTTGAGCAGCTGTACCCGTTCCCTGAGGACGACTTGATTGAAGTCCTGGCTCCGTACAAAAACGCCAAACATATTGTCTGGTGTCAGGAAGAGCCGATGAACCAGGGTGCCTGGTACTGCAGCCAGCACCACATGCGCCGCATCATCAGCGGTCACGATAAATCTCTCGTACTTGAGTACGCGGGCCGTGACGCTTCTGCTGCACCTGCTTGTGGTTACGCATCGATGCACGCTGAGCAACAGGCAAAACTGTTGCAAGACGCGTTCACTGTTTAACGCCTTCGCGCACTGAAACCGAATTTAAGGAACCAAAGAACATGGCTATCGAGATCAAAGCCCCAACATTTCCGGAATCGGTTGCCGATGGCACCGTTGCCACCTGGCACAAGCAACCGGGCGACGCTGTAAAGCGCGACGACCTGATTGTTGACATCGAAACCGACAAGGTTGTGCTGGAAGTACTGGCTACAGCTGACGGCGTTCTGGGCGCTATCGTCAAGAACGAAGGCGACACCGTTCTGTCCGACGAAGTTCTGGGCTCCATCGTTGAAGGCGGCGTTGCTGCTGCTCCAGCCGCTGCTGCACCGGCCGCTCAGGCTGCTGCTCCAGCTGGCGAAGGCGAAGACGATCCAGTGGCGGCTCCTGCTGCTCGCAAGATCGCTGAAGAAAACGGTATCAACATTGCTTCCGTTGCCGGTACTGGCAAAGGCGGTCGTGTGACCAAGGAAGACGTCGTTGCTGCTGTTGCTGCCAAAAAGGCCGCTCCTGCTGCTGCGCCTGCCAAGGCTGCCGCTCCTGCCGCTGCTGCTCCGGTATTCGCTGCTGGCGACCGCGTAGAAAAACGCGTTCCGATGACCCGCGTTCGTGCCACCGTGGCCAAGCGTCTGGTTGAAGCTCAGTCGAACATGGCGATGCTGACCACTTTCAACGAAGTGGACATGACTGAAATCATGGCACTGCGTTCGAAGTACAAGGACCAGTTCGAGAAGGCCCACAACGGCGTACGCCTGGGCTTCATGTCGTTCTTCGTCAAGGCTGCTACCGAGTCGCTGAAACGCTTCCCGGCTGTCAACGCCTCGATCGACGGTTCCGACATCGTTTACCACGGCTTCGCCGACATCGGTGTTGCTGTATCCAGCGACCGTGGTCTGGTGGTTCCGGTTCTGCGTAACGCCGAACTGATGAGCCTGGCTGAAATCGAAGGCGGCATCGCTGCTTACGGTAAAAAAGCCCGTGACGGTAAACTGTCGATCGACGAAATGACCGGCGGTACCTTCACGATCACCAACGGTGGTACTTTCGGTTCGATGATGTCGACCCCGATCGTTAACCCGCCGCAAGCCGCGATCCTGGGCATGCACAACATCCTTCAGCGTCCAATGGCAATCAACGGTCAGGTCGTAATCCGCCCGATGATGTATTTGGCTCTGTCTTACGATCACCGCTTGATCGACGGCAAAGAAGCTGTAAGTTTCCTGGTAGCAATCAAAAACCTGCTGGAAGACCCGGCTCGTCTGCTGCTGGATATCTGATAGAAGCAGCTGCGAGCTTCATGCCCCACGTTAAAGCGCACGGCATGAGGCTCGTATCATAGGAAACAGCTATGAGCTGCAAGTGTGAAGCTGCAAGCAATTGTGGTTTGGCCTTGTAGCTTGCAGCTTGAAGCTTGTAGCTAAAGAGGACTTTTTTACATGTCTCAGAAATTTGACGTTGTAGTGATTGGTGCGGGCCCTGGCGGCTACGTTGCTGCCATCAAGGCTGCTCAACTGGGCCTTTCGACTGCTTGCATCGAAAAATACACCGACAAGGAAGGCAAACTGGCGCTGGGCGGTACTTGCCTGAACGTTGGCTGCATTCCATCCAAGGCGCTGCTGGACAGCTCCTGGAAGTATCACGAAGCCAAGGATGCATTTGCCATCCACGGCATCACCACCGGTGAAGTGAAGATGGACGTTGCAGCGATGGTTGGCCGTAAAGCCAACATCGTTAAAGGTCTGACTTCCGGCGTTGCAACCCTGTTCAAGGCTAACGGCGTTACTTCCCTGCAAGGCCACGGCAAACTGCTGGCCGGCAAGCGCGTTGAACTGACCAAGCCAGACGGCACCGTTGAAATCATCGAAGCCGAGAACGTGATCCTGGCTTCGGGCTCGCGCCCAATCGACATTCCACCTGCTCCAGTTGACAACAACGTTATCGTTGATTCGACCGGCGCACTGGAATTCCAGTCCGTACCCAAGCGTCTGGGCGTCATCGGCGCTGGTGTTATCGGTCTGGAACTGGGTTCGGTATGGTCCCGTCTGGGTGCTGAGGTAACTGTTCTGGAAGCTCTGGACACGTTCCTGATGGCTGCAGACGCTGCCGTATCCAAAGAAGCCTACAAAACCCTGACCAAACAAGGTCTGGACATCAAGCTGGGCGCTCGCGTTACCGGTTCCAAGGTTAACGGCGAAGAAGTCGTTGTGACCTACACCGACGCCAACGGCGAACAGACCATCACGTTCGACAAGCTGATCGTAGCCGTTGGTCGCCGTCCGGTGACTGCCGAGCTGCTGGCAGCTGACAGCGGCGTGACCATCGACGAGCGCGGTTTCGTGTTTGTTGACGATCATTGCGCGACCAGCGTACCGGGCGTTTTCGCCATCGGTGACGTGGTACGTGGCATGATGCTGGCACACAAGGCTTCCGAAGAAGGCATCATGGTTGTTGAACGCATCAAAGGTCACAAGACCGAGATGAACTACGACCTGATTCCATCGGTTATTTACACTCACCCGGAGATCGCGTGGGTCGGTAAAACCGAACAGGCCTTGAAAGCTGAAGGCGTTGAAGTTAACGTCGGCACCTTCCCGTTCGCAGCCAGTGGCCGTGCCATGGCAGCAAACGACACCGGTGGCTTTGTTAAAGTCATTGCTGATGCCAAAACTGACCGCGTACTGGGCGTCCACGTGATTGGCCCGAGCGCAGCAGAGCTGGTACAGCAGGGCGCGATCGGTATGGAATTCGGCACCAGCGCTGAAGATCTGGGCATGATGGTTTTCTCCCATCCAACCCTGTCTGAAGCCTTGCACGAAGCAGCACTGGCAGTGAATGGCGGCGCCATCCACATCGCCAACCGCAAAAAACGTTAATACCAGACAATAAGAAACCACGGCGGTTTGCCCGTCGTGAGCCTTGCTAGCAAGCCTCACCGCGGAACTTCCGCCGGACGCAGTCTTGTCTTGTTTTACTCGGGTCCGACTCCGCTCACGCGGATGTCGGGCTTGAACAGGCAGCACAAGCAGCAGTCACAGGTGGTGCGGCACTAATAAAAGTGCAGCGCCGAATGCGCAGTACCTAACGAAGACGGTAAAAAGCATGAATCTTCACGAGTATCAGGGTAAGCAGCTGTTCGCTGAATACGGCCTGCCAGTATCCAAGGGTTATGCAGTAGATACCCCGGAAGCAGCCGCAGAAGCTTGCGACAAAATCGGCGGGACTGAATGGGTTGTCAAAGCCCAGGTTCACGCAGGTGGTCGCGGTAAAGCGGGCGGCGTTAAGCTGGTTCGCAGCAAAGAAGACGCTAAAGCATTCGCACAACAGTGGTTGGGCAAGCGTCTGGTGACTTACCAGACTGATGCCAATGGTCAGCCGGTCACCAAGATCCTGGTTGAATCGTGCACTGATATCGCTAAAGAGCTGTACCTGGGCGCTGTCGTTGACCGTTCCAGCCGTCGTATCGTGTTCATGGCTTCCACCGAAGGTGGCGTGGACATCGAGAAGATCGCACACGACACTCCAGAAAAAATTCTGAAAGCAACTATCGATCCACTGGTTGGCGCTCAGCCATTCCAGGGTCGCGAGTTGGCTTTCCAGTTGGGTCTGGAAGGCAAGCAAGTTACTCAGTTCGCCAAGATCTTCGTAGGTCTGGCCAAACTGTTCAAGGATCACGATCTGGCCCTGCTGGAAGTGAACCCGCTGGTTATCAAGACTGACGGCGATCTGCACTGCCTCGATGCAAAAATCAACATCGACGCAAACGCCATGTACCGTCAGGCCAAGCTGAAAACTTTCCACGATCCGTCGCAAGACGATCCGCGCGAAGCGCACGCTGCCAAGTTCGAACTGAACTACGTAGCGCTGGAAGGCAACATCGGCTGCATGGTAAACGGCGCTGGTCTGGCGATGGGCACCATGGACATCGTTAACCTGCATGGCGGCAAGCCAGCCAACTTCCTCGACGTTGGCGGCGGTGCTACCAAAGAACGCGTTACCGAAGCGTTCAAGATCATCCTGTCCGACAGCAATGTCGCTGCAGTATTGGTCAACATCTTCGGCGGCATCGTTCGTTGCGACATGATTGCCGAAGGCATCATCGGTGCAGTGAAAGAAGTCGGCGTGAAAATCCCGGTGGTTGTTCGCCTTGAAGGCAACAACGCTGAACTGGGCGCTAAAGTACTGGCAGAAAGCGGCTTGAACATCATCGCTGCTACCAGCTTGACCGACGCTGCTCAACAAGTTGTTAAAGCTGCGGAGGGCAAGTAATGAGCGTCCTGATCAATAAAGACACCAAAGTTATCTGCCAGGGCATCACTGGTTCGCAGGGTAGCTTCCACACCCAGCAAGCCATTGAATACGGCACCAAGATGGTTGGTGGCGTTACTCCGGGCAAAGGCGGCACCACTCACCTGGACCTGCCTGTTTTCAACACCGTGAAAGAAGCCGTAGCTGCCACTGGCGCAACCGCCAGCGTTATCTACGTACCGGCTCCTTTCTGCAAGGACTCCATCCTTGAAGCAGCTTTCGGCGGCATCAAGCTGATCGTTTGCATCACTGAAGGCATTCCTACCCTGGACATGCTGGACGCTAAAGTTAAGTGCGACGAGCTGGGTGTAATCCTGATCGGCCCTAACTGCCCAGGCGTTATCACTCCAGGCGAATGCAAGATCGGCATCATGCCAGGTCACATTCACTTGCCAGGCAAAGTAGGCATCGTGTCGCGTTCCGGCACCCTGACTTACGAAGCTGTTAAGCAGACTACTGACGCCGGTTTCGGTCAGTCGACTTGCGTAGGCATCGGTGGTGACCCGATCCCTGGTTCCAACTTCATCGACATCCTGAAGTTGTTCCAGGAAGACCCGAAGACCGAAGCGATCGTAATGATCGGTGAGATCGGCGGTTCGGCTGAAGAAGAAGCGGCTGCCTACATCAAGGCACACGTGACCAAGCCAGTTGTTTCCTACATCGCTGGTGTGACTGCCCCTGCTGGCAAGCGCATGGGCCATGCTGGCGCAATCATCTCTGGCGGCAAGGGCACTGCAGACGAGAAGTTTGCTGCTCTGGAAGACGCAGGCGTTAAAACCGTGCGTTCGCTGGCAGACATCGGCAAGGCTCTGTCCGAGCTGACTGGCTGGGCCGTCAAATAAGCCACGCGCTTAGCTGATAGCTACACCAGACAAAGGCCACCTTAGGGTGGCCTTTGTGCATTCTGGAGAAAAGAATCGGAACTCTCCCCCAAGCTTCCCCGGCTTCGGACTGCAGGCAAAATCACACCAAATCAATTTTCGATGTCATTCAGGCGACAACTGCGTTCGTTCATCGGACAGTCCGCCCTCTAACAGTGCGTTGTAGGAAAAAACTCGGTAATCTTGCCGCCATTCTGCATTTCTGCGTGTGCATCCCAAAAGGAAGCCGCGCGCTAGACGGGTCGGACTTATACAGACCGACAGCATTTCCCACATCCGCACGGGAAATTCCCCTCTAAATTCCGATTCAGTAGTGTGGTATTTCCGTAATGAAAGTATTGAAAGGCCAGGACATCCTGGCACTTGGGTTTATGACTTTTGCCCTGTTCGTTGGGGCTGGCAACATCATTTTCCCGCCAATCGTTGGCCTGCAGGCTGGACCGAATGTCTGGATGGCCGCACTGGGCTTCCTGATCACCGCAGTGGGTTTGCCGGTGGTCACTGTTATTGCGCTGGCCAAGGTTGGCGGCGGTATGGATGCACTGAGCAGCCCGATCGGTAAAATCGCGGGTGGCTTGCTGGCGGCTGTGGCCTATCTGGCTGTTGGTCCGTTGTTCGCGACCCCGCGTACTGCAACCGTATCCTTTGAAGTCGGCCTGGCGCCGTTGACCGGCGAAAGCCCGCTGGCGCTGTTTCTGTACAGCTCGGTGTACTTCCTGATCGTGTTCTTCGTTTCGCTGTATCCAGGTCGTCTGCTGGACACGGTAGGGCGTTTTCTCGCTCCGTTGAAAATCATCGCGCTGGCTATTCTCGGTATTGCTGCTGTTGCCTTGCCTGCCGGTGATATAGGCGTCGCGACCCCTGAATACGTTGCCGCTCCGTTCTCCCAAGGCTTCATCAATGGTTACCTGACCATGGATACCCTGGGCGCACTGGTGTTCGGCATCGTTATCGTGAACGCCATTCGCTCCCGAGGCGTTGAATCGCCGAAGCTGATCACCCGCTACGCAATCATTGCTGGCCTGATCGCCGGTGTCGGTCTGGCACTGGTGTACATCAGCCTGTTCCGCCTTGGGGCGGGCAGCCATGAAGTGGCGGCGGGTGCAACCAATGGCGCGGCAGTACTGCACGCCTACGTTCAGCACACTTTCGGTTCGCTGGGCAGCGGTTTCCTGGCGGTACTTATCGCTTTGGCCTGCTTGGTGACGGCTGTAGGCCTGACGTGTGCCTGCGCAGAATACTTCAGTACGGTATTGCCACTGTCTTACAAGACGCTGGTGATTATCCTTGCCGTGTTCTCGCTGGCCGTGTCGAACCTTGGGTTGACGCAGTTGATCGCGTTCTCCATCCCGCTGCTGACGGCGATATATCCGCCGTGCATCGTGCTGGTGGCCTTGAGCTTCTGCAAAGGGCTGTGGCATGCGCAGACGCGGATCGTTGGTCCGGTAATGCTGGTCTCGTTCCTCTTCGGTTCGATCGACGCGCTTAAAGGTGCGGGCCTGGGTGACTGGATTCCGACCCAACTGGCGAACATGCCATTCAGCAACCAGGGCCTGGCGTGGCTGGTGCCGTGCCTTGTGACCCTGCTGGGCGCAGTTGTCTGCGACCGCGTGCTGGGCAAGCGTCAAGAAGCACTCGCGTAATATCCGGATCGCCAAAAGCATCACCGGATAAATAAAAAGCCCTGCATCTAACGGATGCAGGGCTTTTTTTATGGCCGTGTGTTCAAGGCCGGGCTCAAACACAACAAAGCCCGCACGGGGCGGGCTTCGTTTTTACATCGCAAAAAGCCGTATTACTTGCTTTCTGGAGTTGCCACTGGAGCAGCAGGGACAGCTGGAGCTGCTTCTTCAGCGGCGGCTTTGTTGGACTCGGCCTGAGCTTTGGCAGCTTCGGCGTTTTCTTTCGCCGCGTCGTTCACTTTGTCCTGAGCTTCAGACATTTTTTCTTGAGCTTGCTCAGCGTGCTGAGTGGCGTCCTGGGCTTTATCTTCAGACTTCTTGTCGCACGCAGCAAGACCAAGGGTGGCAGCCAGCATCAAGGCAACAGCAAAAGTATTACGCATGGGGTGTTTCTCCTTATGAGTAGATCTACGGGGCGTTTGAGCATTGTCCGAATGCTTAAGTTCCATGCTCGTACACATATATAAGTAAAGCATCGTCCGTTGAAACTATTGGTAAAAAACCGATGTGGCTCCAACAGGCCTTGAAATCTCAACCTTAGCCCCCAACTTTGATGACATCCCGCCGCCAACCCTCTCGGGCGTGGCTCATGCCATCTAATCGGAGTTTGATAACAATGAGCGTGGAAACTCAAAAAGAAACCCTGGGCTTCCAGACCGAGGTCAAGCAACTGCTGCACCTCATGATCCATTCGCTGTACTCCAACAAGGAAATCTTCCTTCGCGAATTGATCTCGAACGCCTCTGATGCTGTCGATAAATTACGTTTTGAAGCGCTGTCCAAGCCTGAGCTTCTGGAAGGCGGCGCTGATCTTAAAATCCGTGTGAGCTTCGACAAGGACGCCAACACCGTCACGCTCGAAGACAACGGTATCGGCATGAACCGTGATGACGTAATCACCCACTTGGGCACGATTGCGAAGTCCGGTACTGCCGACTTCATGAAAAACCTGTCTGGCGACCAGAAAAAAGATTCGCACCTGATCGGTCAGTTCGGTGTGGGCTTCTACTCGGCCTTTATCGTCGCCGACAAGGTTGACGTGTACAGCCGCCGTGCCGGTACCCCAGCAAGCGAAGGCGTGCACTGGTCCTCCAAGGGCGAGGGCGAGTTTGAAGTGGCCACCGTCGAGAAGGCTGAGCGCGGTACCAAAATCGTGCTGCACCTGAAGCCCGGCGAATCCGAGTTCGCTGACGGCTGGCGCCTGCGCAACATCATCAAAAAGTACTCCGACCACATCGCTTTGCCGATCGAACTGCCTAAAGAGCAGGCCGCTGCCGAGGGCGAAGAGGCTCCAGCACTGGAATGGGAAACCGTTAACCGCGCCAGCGCCCTGTGGACCCGCCCTCGTACTGAAGTAAAAGACGAGGAATACCAGGAGTTCTACAAGCACATTGCCCATGACTTCGAGAACCCGCTGGCCTGGAGCCACAACAAGGTTGAAGGCAAGCTCGAATACAGCTCGCTGCTCTACGTGCCGGCCCGTGCTCCGTTCGACCTTTACCAGCGTGAAGCGCCCAAGGGCCTGAAGCTGTATGTGCAGCGCGTGTTTGTCATGGATCAGGCCGAGTCGTTCCTGCCGCTGTACCTGCGCTTCATCAAGGGCGTGATCGACTCCAATGACCTGTCGTTGAACGTGTCGCGGGAAATCCTGCAAAAAGACCCGATCATCGATTCGATGAAGACGGCGCTGACCAAGCGCGTGCTCGACATGCTGGAAAAACTGGCGAAGAACGACCCTGAGAAATACCAGGGTTTCTGGAAAAACTTCGGTCAGGTCATGAAAGAAGGCCCTGCTGAAGATTTCGCCAACAAGGAAAAAATCGCCGGCTTGCTGCGCTTTGCTTCGACCCACGGTGACGACGGCGAGCAAAATGTTGCCCTGACCGACTACCTGGCCCGCGCCAAAGAAGGTCAGGACAAGATCTACTACCTGACCGGCGAGACTTACGCACAGGTCAAGAACAGCCCGCACCTTGAAGTCTTCCGCAAAAAAGGCATCGAAGTGCTGCTGCTGACCGATCGCATCGACGAGTGGCTGATGAGCTACCTCAGCGATTTCGACGGCAAGAGCTTTGTCGACGTGGCACGTGGCGACCTCGATCTGGGCAACCTGGACTCCGAAGAGGACAAAAAAGCCGCAGAAGAAGTGGCCAAGGCCAAAGAAGGTCTGGTTGAACGCATCAAGGCCGCCTTGGGCGAAAGCGTCAGCGAAGTGCGTGTATCGCACCGTCTGACCGATTCCCCGGCTATTTTGGCCATTGGTGAGCAGGACCTGGGCATGCAAATGCGTCAGATCCTGGAAGCCAGCGGTCAGAAAGTGCCTGAGTCGAAGCCAATCTTCGAATTCAACCCGGCTCACCCGCTGATCGAGAAACTGGATGCGGAACAGAGCGAAGAGCGTTTTGGCGACCTGTCGCACATCCTCTTCGATCAGGCGGCTTTGGCAGCTGGTGACAGCTTGAAAGACCCGGCGGCTTATGTCCGTCGACTAAACAAATTGTTAGTAGAGTTGTCGGTCTAACCGCGCTATAAAAACCCGCTTCGGCGGGTTTTTTTTGTTTTGAATTCAGGAGTTTTTAATGAAATCAATTACGGTCAGTTCCGTGGCCTATCAAATCGACGGCCAACCCTATGAAGGCCGCCTCGCGTTTGACCCGAGCCGCGAAGATCCATTGCCGGGTTTGTTGATGGCACCTAACTGGATGGGCATCAGCGCAGGCGCCGAAGAGATTGCCAAGTCTGTGGCCGAGCAAGGCTATGTGGTGTTGATTGCTGACCTGTACGGCCAGGCCGTGCGCCCAACTAATGGGGACGAGGCGGGCGCTGCGATGATGCCGCTCAAGAATGATCGTGCCCTGCTGCGCAAGCGGATGTGGGCCGCGTATGACGTGCTGAAAAACCAGGGCCTGGCCGTGGTCGACAGCAGCAAGCTGGCGACCTTTGGTTTCTGCTTTGGCGGTTGCTGCTCGCTGGAGCTGGCCCGTGGCGGTGCGCCGCTCAAGGCCGCAGTGTCCTTTCATGGCACGCTTGACACCCCTAACCCGGTAGACGCAAAAAGCATCACCGGTTCAGTGCTGGTGCTGCACGGCGCTTCGGACCCCTTGGTGGGCAAGGAGCAGTTGCCGGCATTTGAAGAGGAGATGAATGCGGCGGGCGTGGACTGGCAGTTGACCAGTTACGGGGGTGCGGTGCATTCCTTCACCGACCCTCACGCCAACGTGCCGGGCAAGATGATGTACGACGCCAAAACCGCGCATCGTGCCTTTACCGCCATGCACAATCTGCTGGATGAAGTGTTCCGCGATTGAATTTGTCAGTGCGGCATGACGAAGCTCTGTAGCCGCTGACGAGGTACGAGGCTGCGATGGGTTGCGTAGCGACCCTGTTGTTGAAGGCCCTGCGGTCCTTGTCGCAGCCTGCGGCAGCGGCTACAGGTTCTAGGGGTTGCTTATGCCGAGCGATCCATAACTTCGCTTACCGTCAAATCCCGCATCAGCAACGCATATTTCAAGTCCACCTGCTCTGGAATCGGCAGGTACACCGTGTGGCCGTCACCCGGTGCGACCTGGGTCGGCAAGCCTGCACTGTTGTGCAACTGGTCCAGATCGAAGTGGTAGTTGCCGTGGGGGGTCATCAGCTCCAGATGGTCGCCCAGGGCAAAGCGGTTTTTGACCTTGACCTCGGCCAGGCCATTGCGCCGCTCGCCGGTCAACTCCCCGACAAACTGCTGGCGGTGCGATAACGAACTGCCATGCAGGTAGTTTTGATATTCATCGTGCACGTGACGGCGCAAAAAGCCCTCGGTATAGCCGCGCTGGGCCAATGACTCCAGATCGGTCATCAGGCTGCGGTCAAACTCACGGCCGGCCACCGCATCATCAATCGCCTTGCGATACACCTGCGTGGCCCGCGCGCAGTAGAAGTGCGACTTGGTCCGGCCTTCGATTTTCAGCGAATGCACGCCCATCTCGGTCAGCCGTGCCACGTGCTGCACGGCGCGCAGGTCTTTGGAGTTCATGATGTAAGTGCCGTGCTCGTCTTCGAACGCGGTCATCGGCTGGTCCGGGCGCTGGGACTCGTGCAGCACGAACACTTCGTCGGTGGGGGCGCCCACGCCCAGGGTCGGTTCAACCACATTGACGATATTGCCCAGTTCGTTTTCGGTGGCCGGCTTGGTGTCGTACTTCCAGCGGCAGGCATTGGTGCAGCTGCCCTGATTGGCGTCGCGCTTGTTCATGTAGCCGGACAACAGGCATCGCCCGGAGTAGGCCATGCACAACGCGCCATGGACGAAAATCTCCAGTTCCATGTCCGGGACTTGCTGGCGAATCTCTTCGATCTCTTCCAGCGACAGCTCGCGGGACAGGATGATCCGGCTCAACCCCTGCTGACGCCAGAACTCGACACTGGCCCAGTTCACGGTATTGGCCTGTACCGACAAGTGAATCGGCACGTGGGGGAAGTTTTTGCGCACCAGCATGATCAGCCCCGGGTCAGACATGATCAGCGCATCCGGGCCCATGGCAATGACCGGCTCCAGGTCCTTGAGGAAGGTCCGCAGCTTGGCGTTGTGCGGGGCAATGTTGACCACCACGTAGAAGCGCTTGCCCTGGGCCTGGGCCTCGGCGATGCCAATGGCCAGGTTGGCATGGTCGAATTCGTTGTTGCGCACTCGCAAGCTGTAGCGCGGCTGCCCTGCATAAACCGCGTCAGCGCCATATGCAAAGGCGTAACGCATGTTTTTCAGGGTGCCGGCAGGGGCGAGGAGTTCGGGTGGTGCAAGGAGCATAGTCAGGCCATTCGCAAAAAGGCGCGATGGTAGTCGAGCCTTGATGCGGGGCTATTGACCTGGGTCTATGGGTTGAGCTTGAAGCTGACACTCATGCTGGTCGACTGCCCCTGATGCAGCAGTTGCAGGCCCGGATGGCCGGGCAGGTGATGGGCATTGACCGGGTGGCTGACGGGCTCGAAGCAGAAATACTCCTCCCCGGGCGGGCAGTAGACCAGACAGTACTGGCTGCCTGTAGCCTGGCATTCGAGCGTATAGCCCAGATCCGGTTGGCTGATCAGTGCGCTGCCATCCCATTCGGTAAAGCAGTTGTCGAGCCGGGTAGTCGGCAAGGCGTTGCCTGTGTTGAAGTCCCACTCGGCAGGCAGGGGCGCTAGCTCCGTGGGCAGGCCCTGATCATCACACAGCCAGACCTGAGCGGCCTTGGCCTGCAATCGGGTGTTGGCGGTGCGCGGCAGATACGGGTGCAGCCCCAGCCCGTGCCAGGCGGCGCGTTCGTCCTGATGGGTGACGTTCAGGTCTATGCGCAGTTGGCCGTCGCTCAAGGTGTAGCGCAACTGGGCGCGGTACGCAAAAGGGGTGGTGCTGTCGAGTTGCAGGCAGGCATGGCGCGGGCTGTGCTCGGTCACGCTCCAGGCTTGCTGCCAGGCGCTGCCGTGAATGGGCAGGGGACCGGGAGGATTGTTGGCCTGCAGGGCGAACCAGTGGCTGGGGCCGTCGAAGCCACCGTTGCCTATCCGGTTCGACCAGGGCACCAGTGGGTAACATGCCAGCTGATTGGCCGAGTTGCTGTCCAGGGCGTCGGTGGCACTTGGGCGAAACAAGGGCTGGCCACTGGAGATGATGCTCCAGTCCAGGATGCTGCCACCCACTTGCGGTGCCAGGGTCAGTCGGGTCAGGCCATCTTCAAGTGTCAATATCTCAGGGGGCATGGGGCTCTACCGTTAAGGAATGACAGGTCAATCGGCGGCACGGCGCCAGGTGAGCATCACAATACCTGCGACCACGATCAGACCGCCGATAATTTGTCCGCTGCTGAGCAGTTGGTCGAGGATCAGCCAGCCAAACAGCAGGCTCGCCACGGGCTCAACGTTCATCACCGGTGCATTGCGGGCCATGTTCAACCGCGTCATGCAGATGAACAGCAGGCAGAACCCCAGGCCATACAGCGCCACCAGGCAGGCCAGGGCTGTCCAGCCGGTGGACGAGCCCGGAAGCGACACGCCGCCCGGCAGCACGCCGCTCACTCCGGCCACGGCGGCTGCGCAAAACACTATCAGCATGGTCAACATGCTGCGCACCGTGCCGCGCACGCTCGACAGCTTGTGATCGGTGATCCACAGCGCACAGGCGAACACCGAGGCGGCGGCAAAGCCGAAGAGAATGCCTTCAAGCCACTGCGCTTCTGTGCTGCCCTGACCGGACAGGCGCTCTGGCACGTCCAGGGCAAAGACCAGGCCGCACATGATCAACCCCATCAGCAGCGCCGCCCGCCGTGTTGGCGCCGCACCGCCCAGGGCCCAGGTCAGCAGCACCAGCAGGATCGGCGCCACATTGGCAATCAGCAGCGCCAGCGCAACGGGAATGCGAGCCACTGCCGAATAAATAAAGAAACTCTGTGCCGCGATCAGCAGCCCCAGCAGCAGTTGCCAGCGCCAGTTGGCAGGGGTCAAGCGAGGCCGTTCCCGCTGCCACAGCACCAGGCTGGTCAACACCAGCAAGGTCACGCCGGCGCGGCATAGAATCGCCAGCAGCAGGCCGGTGTCGTGGTCGAAGGCAATACGGGCGGCGATGTGATTGCCTGCAAAAGCGCAGGCCAGCAGCACCAGCACCAGTACGGCGATATGGCGGGGGAATAGAGCAGGAGCAGACATAAGCAACCAGCCTCCTTGGCTGGAAATAAGACCGATAAATCTGTAGCCGCTGCCGCAGGCTGCGATGGGTTGCGAAGCGACCCCGCTTTTGATGAATAAAAGCGAAGGTCCTTCGGCCCTTTTCGCAGCCTTCGGCAGCGGCTACAGGTTTCTTGGAGGGTTACAACACCAGGCTTGGCAGCCACAGCGAGATGGCCGGAACGTAGGTCACCAGCATCAGCACCATAAACAACGCCAGATAGAACGGCAGCAGCGCCTTGACGGTGCTTTCGATGGACACCTTGCCCACGGCAGCCCCCACGAACAGCACCGCGCCCACCGGCGGTGTAATCAGGCCGATCCCCAGGTTAACGAGCATGATCATGCCGAAGTGCACCGGGTCGACACCGATGCCGATGATCACGGGCAGCAGGATCGGCGTCAGGATCAGAATCAGCGGCGCCATGTCCATCACGGTGCCCAGCAGCAGCAACATGACGTTGATGCACATCAGGATCACGTAACGGTTATCCGACAGCGTCAGGAACGCTGTCGTGATCTTCATCGGGATTTCCATCAGCGTCAGGATGTAACCGAAGCTGGCGGCGAAACCGATCAGGATCATCACGATGGAAATGGTGCGGACCGCCCGGTGCATCAGCTTGGGCAGGTCGCGCCATTTGTAGTCGCGGTAGATAAACATGGTGACGAAGAACGACCAGAGCACGGCGATGGCGGCCGACTCGGTGGCGGTGAAAATGCCCGACAGGATGCCGCCGAGGATGATGACCATGGCCATCAGGCCCCACATGGCGTCACCGGCGATTTTCAGCGCCTGGCGCAGCGGGATCACTTCACCCTTGGGGTAATTGCGCTTGCGCGCAAAGATCATGCACAGGCCCATCATCACCGCACTGAGCAACAGCCCCGGCATGATCCCGGCAATAAACAGCGAGGCGATCGACACCGTGCCGCCAGCCGCGAGTGAGTACAAGACCGAGTTGTGGCTCGGCGGTGTGAGCAAAGCCTGTACCGAACCGCTGACCGTGACCGCCGTGGAGAAGTCACGGGGGTAGCCTGCGCGTTCCATTTCCGGGATCAGTACCGAGCCCACTGACGCGGTGTCGGCCACGGAAGAGCCGGAGATCGCGCCAAAGAAGGTCGAGGCCACGATATTCACCAGCGACAGGCCGCCGCGAACAAAGCCCACCAGTACCCCGGCGAAGGCCACCAGCCTGCGCGACATGCCACCCTCGGCCATGATCGCACCTGCCAGTACGAAGAACGGGATCGCCAGCAGGGAGAATTTGTTGACGCCGCCGGCGACCTGAATCATCAGGGCATCAAACGGGATATCGATCCACCAGGCGCCGATCAATGCCGACAGGCCCAGCGCATAGGCGACCGGCATGCCGATAAGAATCAAGGCGATAAAGCTGCCCAACAGTACAAAAGCGTCCATTTATACGGCCTCTTCGCTGGCTTCAACGATGTCGAACCGCACGGCGCGGCGGTGGCTTTGGTCACCCAGGAAGAGTTTTTCCAGGACGAAGCAAAGGGTGATCAGACCGCCTATAGGGATCGGTAAATAAGAGATGCCTACCCTTATGGACGGCATCTCACCGATGAATTGATTCCAGGTGGTCGCACACAATTTAAAACCCTTCACGGTCATGAACAGGCAGACGATCACCATCAGTATTTGCACCAGCACGGCAACTTTGGAGCGGATGTGTGAGGGCATGCGCTCCACGGCCATCGCTACGGCCATGTGGGCCCCGGCGCGGTAACTGGCGGCAGCACCGAAGAAGGTAAATACCACCATCAACAAAATGGCGGTAGGCTCGGGCCAACTGGAGCCGGTCCCCAGCACGTAGCGGGCAAAAATGCCCCATGGAATGATCAGGGTCATGGTCAGTACCGAGAGGCCGGCAATCCCGATACACACCCGGTACAACATGTCGTTAAAGCGCAGCACGGTATTTTTCATGGGGCTCACCACTGCGGCGGAGAACGGGCTGGAGCCCGTCACCGCGGCATTATCGGACTGACTTATTGAACGGCTTCAATACGGGAGATCAGGTCTTTGTAGTTCGCACCATATTTGTCACGCACTGGCTGAGTAGCGTCATAGAAGGCTTTTTTCTGTTCTGGAGAGAGGGTGATGAACTCAACACCACCGGCCTTGAGCTTGGTGATGCTCTCGGCGGATTTTTTGTCCCACAGCACACGTTCTTCAAACTGCGCATCCCGGGCCAGTTTCTGCACCAGGGCTTGCTGCTCCGGGGTCAGCTTTGCCCACGTGGATTTGGCGATCACGATCGGCTCGGGCAGGATCAGGTGATCGGTCCAGGTGAAGTATTTGGCGTTCTGGAAGTGGTTGTGTTCAAGAAAGGTAGGCGGGTTGTTTTCTGCGCCATCGATGACGCCTGTCTGCAAGGCGCTGAAGATTTCGCCGGTCGCCATGCCGATGCCGTTGCCGCCCATATCGTTGATGGTGTCGATAAACACAGGGTTGCCTTGCACGCGGATCTTCATGCCCTTGAGGTCGGCGATCTCGCGCACGGGTTTTTTGGTGTACAGGTTGCGGGTGCCACCATCCATCCACGCCAGCGCGACCATGTTGAAGTCGGAGTTGGTGATTTTATCCAGCATCTCCTGGCCTATTTCACCGTCGATGATTTTGCGCATGTGGGCCTGGTCGCGGAACACAAACGGCAGGTTGAACGCATTGGTTTCCGGCACGACCGGGCCCAGGATGCCGAGGCTGACGCGGGTCATCTGCACGGCGCCGGACTGGAGTTGCTCGACCACTTCTTTCTCGGAACCCAGCACGCCACCGGCAAACATCTTGAAGGAGATATCACCGTTACTCTGGGCCTGGAGCTTCTTGCCCATTTCCTGCTCAGCGACTACTGGCGGATACCCGGTGGGGTGAACTTCAGCGAATTTGATTTTGATTTCGGCCTGGGCCATGCCTGAGAGGCAGAAAGCCAGCGGGAGTGCAGCGACAAGCAGGGTGCGTTTGAAATCCATGGGTCACTCCAAATATTGTTTTTTTTATATCAAGGTGTGGGATCAGCAGTGTCGGCAAGGCAGTCAGTTGTTGAACGCGGGTTCAGCCAGTCCCTTGACCCCGGGCCTGAGGGCGAACACGCCCCCGGCCAGCGGCTGGTCGCCGAGATCACCCGCAGGACGAATCGAGGTGACAAACAGGGTGTCCAGATCTGCGCCACCGAAGGCGCACATCGCGGGTTTTTTTACCGGTACGGTCAGTGATCGGTCCAGCTTGCCTTCGGGCGTGAAGCGATGGATCTGGCCGGCATCATTGCCGCAAATCCAGTAGCAGCCATCGGCATCGACGGCGGCGCCATCGGGGCGTCCCGCATGCCCGGCCATGTCCACGAACAGGCGGCGGTCATGGGGGGTGCCTGTGTCGGTGTCGTAGTCGAAAGCCCAGATTTTTTGCACATCGGGGTGTGAGTCCGAGAGGTACATGGTTTTGCCGTCCGGGCTGAACGCCAGGCCGTTGGGCACAGTCAGCCCCTCAAGTTGCGCCTTGAGCGGTCCTTCCTGGCCCGCGTCATAGCGATACATCGCGCCCACCGGTGCCCCTGCGGCCATGTTCATCAGCATGGTGCCCGCCCAGAAACGCCCTTGGCGGTCGCAGCGGCCGTCGTTAAAGCGCATCCCTGGCAGGGCGTGGGTCACGCTGGCCAGCAGGCGGCTGTCGAGGCTGCCATCCGCGTGGGGCGTGATAGCGAACAGGCCGTTCTCCATGCCGGCGATCCAGCTGCCATTCCCTGCCTGAGCAATGCACGCGAGCATTTGCGAAGCCTGCCAGCTTTGGTTTTTGCCATCGGCGGGGCTCCAGCGGTGCAAGCGTTTAGCCGGGATATCCACCCAGTAAAGTGCCTGCTCGGCGGTGCTCCAGACCGGGCTTTCGCCCGTGGCGTTACGTGCATCGAGAATCAGTTCAGCAGTCATGACGCCTTGACCTCTGTTGATCTTGTTCTTGTTGGGAGCGCGTATTTACTCGTCGCCAAACGGGCCGGCAGCAACGAAGGCACCGCCCTGGTAAATCATGCTCGGGTCGTTGGCCGCTGGCATTGGCTGGGCCTCGACTTTGCTTCGGAATACTTCTGAGCTGTCCTTGGGCTCAAAGCCCAGGTGCGCGGCAAAACGGTTGTCCCACCACACATTCAGATTGTTTGAGGCGCCATAGACCACGGTGTGGCCGACATCGGGCGTGTACAGCGAACGTTCGATCAGCTGCGTAAGGTCGTCAAAGCTCAGCCAGGTGCTCATCATCCGGCGGTTTTGCGGTTCGGGAAATGAGGAGCCGATGCGGATGCTGACGGTCTCGATGCCATAGCGATCGAAGTAGAAGGTGGCAATGTCTTCGCCGTAGGACTTGGACAACCCGTAATAGCCGTCCGGGCGCCGTGGGGAGCGGGCATCCAGGGTCTGGTCCTGCGTGTAGAACCCGATGACATGGTTGGAGCTGGCGAAGATCACGCGCTTGACGCCATGACGGCGTGCTGCTTCGTAAATATGGAAAATCCCGCTGATGTTGGGGCCGAGAATTTCTTCGAACGGGCGTTCTACCGAAACACCGCCAAAGTGCAGGATGGCGTCTACACCCTCGACCATCTGGTGAACCGCGTGTTTATCAGACAGATCGCAGAGGAGCACTTCTTCATGGTTGCCGGCAGCAGGGGCCATTTGGGCAATATCAGAGAGTCGCAAAACCTTGGCGTAGGGCTTGAGGCTTTCGCGCAGTACCTTCCCCAGACCGCCAGCCGCGCCGGTGAGAAGAAGGCGATTGAAGGGGGTTTGGACAGTGTGTGTGGTTGTCATCAAAGATCCCTGTCTTTCTTGTTATTGTCATCTGTTGTCGTATGACTTGGCTCGGATTATTCACAGCCATTGTGGTGGTTGTCAATGCCGAATCCGTACTTGTAACCGCCGCAAATCTGTTGGGGTGAACAATAGTCTTGCTGTTGTGGGAGCGAGCCTGCTCGCGATGCTGGCGCCGCGGTTTGTCTGGCAAGTCGCAGTGATGCCATCGCCAGCAGGCTAGCTCCCACAAGTTGTTGGGGCGGGCGCTTACAACAACGACAGTGGATAGCTGATAAAGATGCGGTTTTCGTCGAACTCGTGGGCGCTGTAATCGCGACGGATGCTCGCGTTGCGCCAGCGCATGTTCAGGTCCTTGAATGTGCCGCTTTGTACGGTGTAGGCCAGTTCCGATTCGCGGCCCCACTCCTTGCCGTCAGTGGTGCTGGCGGTGTGGATGTTATCGCCGCTGATATAGCGGTTCATCATCGTCAGGCCCGGTACCCCAAGCACTGCAAAATCCAGGTCGTGGCGCAGTTGCCAGGAGCGCTCCTTGGCGTTGTCGTAGCTGGAGTTGTAGCTGTCGTTGGCCAGTGTGCCGCCGCTGGTGCCGTTGACGCGGAACCAGCCATCGTCGCCGCTGATTTTCTGCAGGCCGACATACAGGGTGTTGCCTTTGTATTTGGCCGAAAGCAGGGCGTAGGCGGTTTTGTTGTCCAGATCGCCGGCCAGTTTGTTGCCGTCTTCCTTGCCCCAGAAGTAACCCAGGTTCGCGCCCAGAGTCACATCGCCAATCGGCTGGCTGTGCAGCACGTTAAGGAATTGCTGCTGGTAGATGTCTTCCAGCTGGGCGTACCACACCCCGACTTGCGTGCGTTTTTCATTGAAGCTGTAGTCACCGCCGGCAAAGTTGAAACGGTCGGAGGTGAAGGCGCCTTTGCCGTTGAGCGACATGTCTTCCATGCTCGCATCGTTACGCGGGCTGTTGGCGCGGAACTGACCGCCGTAGAGGTTCAGGCCAGCGATTTCTTTGGAGGTGATCTGGCCACCACGGAAGGTCTGCGGCAGGGAGCGACCATCGTCCGAGCGCAAGATCGGCAGTACCGGCATCCACTCGCCGATCTTCAGTTCGGTGTTGGAGAGTTTGGCCTTGGCGGCGACCCCCAGGCGGCCAAAGTTATCGGCCGGTTCGCCATCGCTATGGGTCGGCAGCAGCTGTGTGCCGGCCGTACCTTTGCCGCCGTCGAGCTTCTGCGAGTAGAGGCCCAGCACGTCCACCCCGAAACCGACGGTACCTTGGGTAAACCCGGACTTGACGTCGAGAATGAAGTTTTGTGTCCATTCTTCGGCTTTGCTTTGCGGGTAGTCGGGGTTGGTGTAGTTGCGGTTGATATAGGCGTTGCGCAAGGTCAGCGTCGCTTTGGTGTCATCCACAAAGCCTTCGGCCATGGCCGTTAACGGCAAGGCCAGCCCCATGCTGCCGAGCCCGAGCAGAACCAGGGATCGAGTGCTTTGAGCATGTTTGGAACGTGCAAGAAGGGAGGGGGCGCAGGTAGGTGTGATCATCCGTAGAGCTCCTTGAATATTATTATTTTTGTTATCTGTTGTCGTACAACAAGGGCAGATTATTTACAGCGTGTATGGAGAGTTGTCAATGCCAGCGGCTACACTGCGACCACCAGAAGCACTCGCGCCTTACTGACATGGATGGCACATGAACGAAACCAGTCTTCAACGTAAAACCCTGCTCTTGTTGCTGGCCGCGGTCACGATTGCCTTCGTCTGGATTTTGCTGCCGTTTTATGGCGCGATTTTTTGGGCCGTGGCGCTGGGAATACTGTTTGCACCTTTGCAGCGCAAGCTGGTGTTCAGATTCAAGGGGCGGCGCAATCTGGCTACGTTCACCACCCTGGGGGTGTGTACGCTGATTGCGATTTTGCCGGTGATCCTGACCACCGCCTTGCTGGTGCAAGAGGTGGCGATGCTCTACAGCGATGTGCAGAGCGGCAAGATCAACGTCGCCAGTTACGTCATGCAGTTCGAAAATATCCTGCCGTCTCATTTGAAGGAATGGCTCGACCGCTTCGGTTTGAGCAGTATCGACGGGCTGAGCGACAAAATTGCCAAAGGTGCACTGGAGGGCAGCCAGTTCTTCGCCACCCAGGTGTTCAGCTTCGGGCAGAGCACCTTTGAGCTGGTGGTGAGCTTTTGCATCATGCTCTACCTGCTGTACTTCTTTATCCGGGACGGCCAGGCGATGGTGCGCATGATCCGCAATGCCGTACCGATGGCCGAGCAGCACAAGCGTCTGCTGCAAATCACACTGCGGCGTGTGGTCAGGGCTTCGGTCAAGGGCAACCTGGCGGTGGCGGTCACTCAGGGCGCTCTGGGCGGGCTGATCTTCTGGCTGCTGGGCATCCATAGTGCGCTGTTCTGGGCGGTGTTGATGATGTTCCTGTCGCTGTTGCCGGCGGTGGGTGCCGGTATCGTCTGGGCGCCGGTGGCGGTTTACTTCCTGATCACGGGCATGGTCTGGGAGGGGGTGGTGCTGGCGTTGTACGGGGTGTTTGTGATCGGCATGGTGGACAACGTGCTGCGCCCGCTCATGGTGGGCAAGGACACGAAAATGCCGGACTTCCTGATTTTGATCTCGACCCTGGGCGGCATGGCGATTTTCGGCCTGAACGGCTTCGTGATCGGCCCGCTGATCGCCGCCATGTTCCTGTCCAGCTGGGGGCTTTTCAGCGGCACCCGGCGCAAAAAAATGCGCCTGCCCGCCGACATCGCGCCAAGGGATTAACGAAAGCTGTATGACACCCCGAGGTAGGCGCCCATGCCTTCGCCGGGCGTTGAGCGTGCGGCATCCAGCCCTTTGTCGTCGTAACCGGGGGTAATGGTGGCAGCGTAGCGTTCGCCCGTGAGGTTGCGCAGGTCGAGCCAGGTTTGCCAGTCCTGCTTGGGGGAGTTGTACCCCAGGGTTGCACCAAACAGCATGTAGGACGAGGCGTAATACGAGTTGGCGTAATCCACCGCCATGCGCGAGGCCACCTGGGTGTTTACCCCGGCGTAGAAGCCTTGCGGATGGTCGTATCGGACCTCGGCTTGATAGTAGTGCTGCGGGATCCCGGGCAGTTTGTTGTCACCAAAACGCGAATCATCACGGTAATGGAAGTCGCTGAAGGTGTAGGCCTGACGCAGGGACACCTTGCCTGCAGCCTCGCCCTGCCACAGCAAGCTGTTTAGCCCGGCTTCGAACCCTTGATGTACGGTCGGGCTGGCGTTTGACTCACCCACAATCGGCCCCAGGTTTTGCGTGGCTGCTTGCAGTTCAACGGTCAACAGCTCATGGCGGATGGCCGAGTAATACCAGGCCAGATCCCATTGTCCGATCCATGATTCGCCACGGGTGCCCAGCTCCAGCGTTGTGGCCGTCTGGTTATTCAGGGCAATAGGCGTGCTTTGGCGTCCGGTGGCTGCACCGCTGCCGACTGGGAACACAAACGGTGAACTCCAGATCATCGACCAAGGGTGCGGTGGTTCAACCGAGCGGCTCAGGTTGCCGTACACCTGCAGGTTCGGGTTGAACTCATAACGCAGGCCGATACGGGGGGCGTAGTCCCAGTCATGCTGGCTGACCTTGCCGCCGCTCTCGGGGTAGCTCACGTCGCTTTCACGGCGGGTATAGATCAGCGCCATGCCAGTGGTCAGCCACAGGTCAGGGATCAGCTCCAGATCGTTGCTGGCGTGCAGCACGGTGTCCGAACCCTGATAGCTGAAGTCACGCATCTTGGTGCCGGGTGCGTAAGTGGCGGTGTTGCCCCGTGGGATACGCACATATTCCGACGCGCCGCTGTTTGGCAGGTGCTTGGTAGTGCGCAGCCCCACAGTGGTTTTGCTTTCAAGTCCGAACAGGGTGTCGCGGCGCTTGTAGTTCAGCGTGCCGCTGACATCGGTGTAGGCAACTTTGAGGCGGTTGGGGCCTTCGCGCAGATCCATCGGGTAGTCGTGATAGACCAGGCCCACTTCCAGTTGCGAATCGTCATCCAGATACATCGTGGTTTTGTTGCCCAGCCAGGTACTGCCGGGTTGCGGGCGGGTGTAGTCGCCGCTGACATAGGCCGGGTTGGCTGCGCGGGGATGATGCTTGATGCTGTCTTTGGTCACGCGCCCGGCCAGTTCGTTATCGGTTTCGCGATAGCGCAGGTAGAAGCGGGTTTCCAGTTGCGGGCTGAATCGATAACCGACGTTGGCGGCAATCCCTTTGCTGCTGCCCTGGGTGTGGTCCTGATAGCCATCGGTGTTGGAGTCGGTCAACGACACGTAGTAGTCGAGATCGCCCAGTACCTGCCCGGAACTGATCTGACGTTTCTGATAGCCATAGCTGCCCGCTTCGTAACGCACCTGCAATGGGGCCGCATCGTAGCCGGTATGGGTGACGTAGTTGATCGACCCGCCCAGGGCCAGTGAACCGGTCTCGAAACCGTTGGCGCCGCGCAGCACTTCGGCGCGGCTTAGCCACAAGGGTTCGAACAACTCGTAAGGGGTGCCGCCGGGGCCCGTTAAGGGCAAACCGTCGAACATCACATACAGGCCAGAACCGTGGGCGCTGGGGGCGCGGTTGATACCCGAGCCGCGTACCGAGACCTTGGCCCCGTCATTGCCCGCTGATTGCGCATAGATCCCCGGTTGATAGGCCAGCACATCGGCATTGCTGGCAGTGCGGCCGTTTTCGACCCGGGTCATGTCGATCAGGTTGCTGGCGCCGGGGATTTCATTGAGCGCGTTCTGGGCGGCTTCCAGCTCGCTGCTTTCTTCGCTGCGCACCTGTACTTCACCCAGCTCCAGGGTCTTGCCGTAGGCGGGGGCGGCGCAGATCAGCGCCAAGGGTAAAAGTGAAGAAAGAGCAGGGCGCATTAATGGAGCTTCCAGGTCGATGGGCGGGCGGCGCGCCAGCCTATACAAGCCCGGAATCACTCGCAACTGTCATGGACTGCAATCCAGTTGTGGGAGCGAGCCTGCTCGCGAAGCTCTTGACTGCCGGCGGGCCTGCTTGATATCGCTTGTTTAACTGATGCGTTGGGTACATATCCGGCATTCGCGTTTGGGCCATCCATGGCCCATCACGGCCCTCCCGGCATCCATGCCGGGAGGCCCACTGCGCAGAACCTCCACTCGGCCTCCCGAACGGGCGGGGAGATCAAAAGCATTGCGCGCCGAGGCGACCGACCGGCCGGCCTGTTTGGTGTAAGCGCGCGCTCAATTTCCTGTAGCCGCTGACGAGGAACGAAGGCTGCGTTCGACTGCGTAGAAGTCGTAAAACCGGACACCGCGGTCGTTCAGGTAAATCCCGGACTCAGGTTTTACGGTCGCTTCGCAACCGGACGCAGCCTTCGTTCCTCGTCAGCGGCTACAGGGTTCTGCGTAAGGCTCCTTTGCCTTTGCTGTATGAATGCCACGAATGCCCATCATCGAAGGGCGAACACAGGTGCTGTTATGGGGGTGGCGCGGCAGGACGCTGCGCCTGCTCGCGATGCTCTTGACTGCCGGCGGGCCTGCTTGATATCGCTTGTTTAGCCGATACGTTGGGTACATATCTGGCATTCGCGTTTAACGGGGATATCGGTTTCGCCCTTATGGCGGATCATTTTTCCAGACGCCGAAAAAGTCACCCAAAAGGCTTTCCCTGTGTATCACCGCAAGTCACGTCTGAGAAACTCATCCCGGGTCAAAGGGGCTTACGAGGTTGAGTTGTCCCAGAGAGGGCCTTTGGTCCAATGGTCAGTCGCTTCAGCGCTCAGGTAAGGCAGTACCTCCCGGGCCGTATCTTCGAATCGGGTAGTGTGGGTGCCTTTATTGTCATATCTGAACCAGTGGTCTCCTTCCATGGCCGCGCCCAACCGAATGCGTTTATTGGGATGCAGGTGCGTGGCGACCACTTTTGCCGCGGGGATCCGCTCGCCCCAATGCAGGGTTACTCCCTCAGTCGGACTGACAGCTACTTCAACAACGAAACCGCCTCCATGTTTATCAAACTGAAACGTTAGCAGGTCAATTTGCTGTCCCGTGTTACGGCGAAAGTGAGGAAAAGATCCCTTAAACCCCATGCTGCGAAGCACCGGGACAACATGTTCTTTCAATGCTGCATCAATTTTCTCGCGTTCCATGGCATGACTCCATTTGGCAGGCAGTTATTCGGTAAGACATGCGCAGGTGCCAGTCGAACAGCATTACCGCTGTTCGGGTGTGGCAGGTTTTTACTCAGCAGTTGAATACTGGCGCATAGCGTTCTTCACGTTTTTTTAAGTGGATGGGTGCCATGGGCACTTTTTCATCATTTACGTAGATATCCGGGAAGGTGAGGGTGAAGTCATCCATATCGCCCTTGCCCAGTGGCGTTCCCTTACGGCTGCTGCTGGTTTGTTCCTGAGGGTCAAAGCCGGTTTTCAATTGATCGATACTGACTTGATAGGTTTCCCCCGTCGCCAGCGTTACGCTCACCATGGGGGAGGCGGCACCCACCCACAGAGGCGGGTCGGTTTGTTTGTAGGCTGCTCGGCGTTGATCGGGGGTGTTCAGGTTGCGCAAGCGTGGAGGTATATAGAGTCGGCCAAATAGGCGAAGCTCGGTATCAACTGAGCGCAGGTTACCCGGCCAGCTCGATGTGCCCGGCGGCGCTACATAGACCAGTACATGCACCCAATTGAGTTCTTCCGAGAGGGGGGCAAAGCTCATTGCTGCTTTCGGACCAGGGCAGGTGCGATGAAGCACGGCGTTTTTACCCGTTGCGGATTCCGGATACAGATAGGGCCCCGTGCTGCATCCTGCGAGCAACGCCATGAGCGGATAGAGGAAGTATTTCTTCATTGGGGGGCCAACTCCATTTGCGTTATTGCCGACTATGTCATCTCTGCGATGGCTTCTCATCAGTTCTGTTTCTGGTTCTGCTGGCCACCCTGGGCCTTTCGACGGTGCGCACACATCAAAAGCAATGCGCGTCGATGCAGCCTGTGTCCGTGTTGACGACCCGTAGCCAGCGGCTACAAATCCAACAAAAAACCCCGTGAAGGCCGGGCCTTCACGGGGTTTCGGGTACAGCGCTTAACGCTTAGCCAGCAAAGCTCAGCGCGGCGTGTTGCACCAGTTCCAGCATTGGCTGCGGGTACACACCCAGGAAGAACACCATGACCGAAACCGCCAGTAGCATGACGCCGCCGGCTTTTTGTTCCCAGTTCAGCGGAGCATCGTGGCGATGCAGTTTCGGCTCAACCAGGTACAGGGTCACCATCACTCGCAGGTAGTAGAACACGCCGATGGCGCTACCCAGGATCAGGGAACCGACCAGCCACCATTGGTGAGCTTCAACGCCCGTGGCAATGATGTAGAACTTGCCGATAAAGCCGGCGGTCAGCGGGATACCCGCCAGCGACAGCATCATCACGGTCATCACGGCCGTCAGGTACGGACGACGCCAGAACAGGCCGCGGTACTCGTACAGTGCGTCGGCGTCACGGCCTTTGTAGGGCGAGGACATCAGGGTGATCACACCGAATGCACCCAGGCTGGTCAGCACGTAGGTGATCAGGTAAACACCGATCGCTTCCATGGCCATGCCCTTGCTCGCCACCAGGGCGATCAGCAGGTAGCCAAAGTGAGCGATGGACGAGTAACCCAGCAGACGCTTGAGGTTGTTCTGGGTCAGGGCCAGCAAGTTACCGAACAGGATCGAGGCAATCGCGATCACGGTCAGTACATCGCTCATCACCCCGGTAGTGGCCGAAGGCGTGATCTGGAACAGACGCACCATCACCGCAAACACAGCCACCTTGGACGCGGTAGCCAGGAACGCAGCAACCGGTGCCGGAGCACCTTCGTACACGTCCGGAGTCCAGAGGTGGAAAGGTACCAGCGACAGTTTGAACGCCAGACCCACCAGCATCATGCCCAGGCCCAGTTGTGCCAGCGGCGCAGGTACGCCAGTGGCTGCCAGGGCCAGACCAATGCCGCTGAAGCTCAGGCTGCCGGCTTCGGCGTACAGCAAGGCCATGCCGAACAACAGGAACGCGGAACCGGCTGCCGACAGCACCATGTACTTGATGCCGGCTTCCAGCGAACGCTTGTTGAAGAAGGCGTACGCCACCAGGCCGTAAACCGGTACCGAGAGCAGCTCCAGACCAATAAACAAACCGGCCAGGTGTTGTGCGCTGACCAGCACGATACCGCCGGTCGCAGCCAGCAGCATCAGCAGGTAAAGCTCTTCTCGGTTGCCCGGGTAGCCCGTGCCGCCTTCGCCCAGATAGGCGTGAGCCAGGGTGACGCAGGCCAGGGTCGCGGCCAGGATCAGCCCGATGTACAGAAAGGCGAAGTTGTCCATCATCAACAGCGGGGTGACAGCCAGTGGAGCAACTTTCAACGCCGGGAAGATCGACAGCAGGGCCAGGTTAAGACCCGCCACTGAAAGCAGGAAGGTCTGTGAGTGGTTGCGGCGCCACGCGATTGCCAGCATCACCACAACAACGGTGAGGCTGGTAATCAGCAGTGGAGCAAGCGCGATAAAGTGTTGGATCGTGAATTCCATAGCGCTCTTACCGGGCCGAAGCGAGTTGAGTGAAGGCGGTGCCGAGCCATTGCTGCACGCCATGCATGGTGGCAGCCGAGGTATCGAGGAACGGTTGTGGGTACACGCCGATGAACACCAGCAGTACCGCCAGACCGAGCACCATGATCAGTTCACGTGCGTCCATGCCGGCCAGTACAGCGTCCGACTTGGATGGGCCGAAATAGGCACGGTGAATCATGATCAGCGAGTAGACCGAACCAAACACCAGACCGGTTGTTGCAATGGCCGTGATCCATGGGAAGCTGGCGAACGAGCCAATCAGGATCAGGAACTCACCGACAAAGTTACCGGTACCCGGCAAGCCCAGGGACGCGGCCGCGAAGAACAGGCTGATGGCCGGCAGGTAAGCGATCTTCGACCACAAGCCACCCATCTCACGCATGTCACGGGTATGCAGACGCTCGTACAGTTGGCCGCTGAGGATAAACAGCGCCGCTGCCGAAACACCGTGAGCCAGCATCTGGATCACTGCGCCTTGCAGGGCAAGCTGGCTGCCGGAGTAGATACCGATCAGTACGAAGCCCATGTGCGAAACGCTGGAGAACGCGATCAGACGCTTGATATCGGTTTGTGCGAAGGCCAGGAAAGCACCGTAGAAAATCCCGATCAGGCCCAGGGCCATGGCAATCGGCGCAAACTCGGCCGAGGCATTCGGGAACAGCGGCAAGGCGAAACGCAGCAGACCATACGCAGCAGTCTTCAACAGGATACCGGCCAGATCGACCGAACCTGCTGTTGGCGCCTGTGCGTGAGCATCCGGCAACCAGGAGTGGAACGGTACAACTGGCAGCTTCACGGCAAACGCAATGAAGAAGCCCAGCATCAGGATGTACTCAGTGGTGAGCGACATCTTGGTTTTCAGCAACTCGGCGTAGCTGAAGGTAATCACGCCAGTGTTGTTGAAGTTGACCAGCACCAGACCCAGGATCGCCACCAGCATGATCAGGCCGGAAGCCTGAGTGAAGATGAAGAACTTGGTGGCGGCGTAGATACGGGTTTTCTTGCCGTCCGATGAGCTGTGACCCCAGAGCGCGATGAGGAAGTACATCGGCACCAGCATCATTTCCCAGAAGAAGAAGAACATGAACAGGTCGATGGCCAGGAACACGCCAACCACACCGCCCAGGATCCACATCAGGTTCAGGTGGAAGAAGCCCACGTGACGCTGAATTTCTTTCCAGGAACACAGAACCGACAGCACACCGAGCAAGCCGGTCAGCAGGATCATCAGCAGCGACAGGCCGTCCAGCGCCAGGTGCACGCTGATACCGAAGCGTGCGATCCAGGTGTGCTGGAACTCAAGGGCCCAGGTCGGATCGGCGCCAGGCGCCGGTGCAAATGAGTAGTTCCCCTGGGACCACAGCCAAAGGCCGAGGGCAAGCTCAAGGGACATGGTCAGCAATGCAATCCAGCGGGGCAGGGTGGAGCCGAAACGCTCACCCAGCCAGCACAGGAGGCCGCCGATAAAGGGGATCAGGATTAGCCAAGGCAGAATCATGACGGGCTCAATTCCTTTCGCAAAGTCGAAGGTTCATATCAGACCGCTACCAACACGATGGCGCCCATGACCAGTACAGCACCGGCGGCCATGGATGCAGCGTACCAACGCAGTTGACCGGTTTCGCTGCGGCTGAGGGCGTTATGCCCGGCCTTGGCCATCTTCGGGATCAGACCAAGGGTCTGGTCCAGAGGATCTTTGGCCAGCAAGCGGCAGATCAACAGGTACGGTTTGACGAACAGTTTGTCGTACAGCCAGTCGAAGCCCCAGGCAGCGAACCACCAGGCCGACAGGAAGCGACCGATGCCGCTGTTGGCGACTGCGGTTACAAAGCGACGCTTGCCCAGGTACAGCAGGGCGGCGAGCAGGATACCGGCCAGGGCGATGGCACCCGAGGCGATTTCCAGGCTGTGCTTGGCTTCACCGCCAGCATGGCCAACGCTTTGTGGCAGTACACCGGCCAGTGGCGGGGTGATCATTGCGCCGATAAACGTCGACAGTACGATCAGCACGCTCAATGGCAGCCAGTAGGTAACGCCGTGGCCCGCGTGGGCTTCAGTCTTGGCTTCGCCGTGGAACGTGACGAAGATCAGGCGGAAGGTGTACAGCGAGGTCATGAACGCACCGACCAGACCGGCATACAGCAGTTCGTTGTTACCGCTGGCGAAGGCTTCCCAAAGAATTTCGTCCTTGGAATAGAAACCGGCCGTCAGCAATGGCAAGGCAGAGAGCGCCGCGCCACCGACGATAAAGCTGGCGTAGGCCAATGGCAGTTTTTTCCACAGGCCGCCCATCTTGAAGATGTTCTGCTCGTGGTGGCAGGCAACGATTACCGCACCCGATGCAAGGAACAACAGCGCTTTGAAGAACGCGTGTGTCATCAGGTGGAAGATCGCGCCGTCCCAGGCACCTACGCCCAATGCCAGGAACATGTAGCCGATCTGGCTCATGGTCGAGTAGGCAAGGATACGTTTGATGTCGGTTTGGACCAGTGCCGCGAAACCGGCCAGCACCAGGGTCACACCGCCGACGATGCCGACCAGGTGCAGCACGTCAGGCGCCAGAGTGAACAGGCCGTGGGTACGTGCAATCAGGTAAACACCAGCGGTAACCATGGTTGCGGCGTGGATCAGTGCCGAAACCGGGGTAGGACCGGCCATCGCGTCTGCCAGCCAGGTTTGCAGCGGCAGTTGCGCAGATTTACCGACAGCGCCGCCCAGCAGCATCAGGGTTGCCAGCACGATCCAGAAATCACCGGCCTGGAACTTCTGAGGTGCCAGAACCAGCAGTTCCTGAATGTTCAGCGTGCCCAGTTGCTGGAACAGGATGAACAGGCCGATGGCCAGGAACACGTCGCCGACGCGGGTCACGATAAAGGCTTTGAGTGCGGCGTTGCCGTTGTTGCGGTTGCTGTAGTAGAAACCGATCAACAGGTACGAGCACAGGCCCACGCCTTCCCAGCCGAAGTACACGAACAACAGGTTATCGGCCAGGATCAGGAACAGCATGCTGGCGATAAACAGGTTGGTATAGGCGAAGAAGCGCGAGTAGCCGTCTTCACCGCGCATGTACCACGAGGCAAACACGTGGATCAGGAAGCCAACACCAACCACCACACCGAGCATGGTGACCGACAGGCCGTCCAGGTGCAGGGCGAAGTTGGGCTTGAAGCCTTCCACCGACATCCACTGCCACAGCACTTGCGTGTACTCACCACCTGGCGGCGGTGCGACGTTGAATTGCCAGATCACATACGCGGCCACGATGGCCGACAGGCCAATGGAGCCAACGCCGATCACGGCCGAGAGGTTTTCGCTGAAGCGTCCACGGGAGAACGACAGCAGCAAAAAGCCGATCAGGGGGAATACGAAAGTCAGAAAGAGAAGGTTCATCCGCGCATCTCACTGGCAGCATCGATATCAAGCGTATGGAAGCGGCGATACAGCTGCAGCAGGATCGCCAGGCCAATACTGGCCTCAGCGGCTGCCAGGGTGATCACCAGGATGAACATCACTTGTCCATCCGGCTGCGCCCAGCGTGCACCGGCAACGATGAAGGCCAGTGCAGCGGCGTTCATCATGATTTCCAGACTCATCAATACGAAGAGAATGTTGCGACGTACCATCAGGCCAACCAGACCGAGGCAGAACAGGATGCCCGCTACCGCGAGACCATGTTCGAGAGGTATTCCTGGCATGTTATTGCTCCTTCGCCTCAGTGCGGCCCAAGTGGAACGCCGTCACCGCTGCAGCAAGCAGCAGCATCGAGGCGAGTTCGACCACCAGCAGATACGGGCCGAACAGGCTGATGCCCACGGCTTTTGCATCAATAGTGGTTTGGCCGATTGCAGCACCGCTCTGGTGAGCGAACAGCACGTACAGCAATTGGGCCAGCAGGATGGCCGACAAAATGCTCGGCCCGATCCAGATGCCCGGTTTTAGCCAATGGCGTTCTTGCGTCACCGAGGCTGGGCCCTGGTTGAGCATCATCACCACGAACACAAACAGCACCATGATGGCACCGGCGTAAGCGATCACTTCGAGCACACCGGCAAAGGGTGCGCCCAGGCTAAAGAACGTCATCGCCACGGCAATCAGCGAAATAATCAGGTAGAGCAGGGCGTGCACAGGGTTGGTGTTGGTGATCACGCGTAGCGTGGACACGACAGCGACACCCGATGCGAAATAGAAAGCGAATTCCATCGTTCTTCCTTAAGGCAGCAAGCTCTTCACGTTGATCGGCTCGGCTTCGTTCTGGGCAGCGCCTTTCGGCTTGCCTTCAACGGCCATACCCGCAACACGATAGAAGTTGTAATCAGGGTTCTTACCGGGACCGGAGATCAGCAGATCTTCTTTCTCGTACACCAGATCCTGACGTTTGAACTCGGCCATCTCGAAATCCGGTGTCAGCTGGATCGCGGTGGTCGGGCAGGCTTCCTCACACAGACCGCAAAAAATGCAGCGTGAGAAGTTGATGCGGAAGAACTCCGGGTACCAGCGACCATCTTCGGTTTCGGCTTTTTGCAGCGAGATGCAGCCTACCGGGCACGCTACGGCGCACAGGTTACAGGCTACACAACGCTCTTCGCCGTCCGGGTCGCGGGTCAGGACAATCCGGCCACGGTAGCGTGGTGGCAGGTAGACCGGTTCTTCCGGGTATTGCAGCGTGTCACGCTTGCGGAAGGCATGGCCAAACACCATCACCAAGCTGCGAAGCTGGGTGTAGGTGCCATGCACGATGTCAAACAGGTACTTGAACATGGGTCTCTATCCTCACTGAACCGCGCCGGCGGGCGTGTTCAACAACACGACTGCGGCGGTCACCAGCAAATTGATCAGGGTCAGCGGCAGGCAGAACTTCCAGCTGAAGTCCATCACTTGGTCATACCGTGGGCGCGGAATAGAAGCGCGCAGCAGGATGAAGATCATGATGAAAAACGCGGTCTTCAGGGCGAACCAGATAAACGGGATCTGCGGCAGAATGCCGAAAGGCCCGTGCCAGCCACCGAAGAACAAAGTCACCAGCAACGCCGAGATCAACACGATCCCGATGTACTCACCAACGAAGAACATGCCCCACTTCATGCCGGCGTATTCAATGTGGTAACCATCGGCCAGTTCCTGTTCTGCTTCTGGCTGGTCGAAGGGGTGACGGTGAGTCACGGCCACGCCTGCGATGAAGAAGGTCAGGAAACCGAAGATCTGCGGAATGATGAACCACAGGTTCTGCGCCTGGTACTCAACGATGTCGCGCATGTTGAACGAGCCAACCTGCACCACGATGCCCATCAGCGCCAGGCCCATGAACACTTCGTAGGAAACCGTCTGTGCCGAGGCACGCAAGGCACCCAGCAGCGCGAACTTGTTGTTGCTCGACCAGCCTGCAAACAACACCGCATAGACCGACAGACCGGCCATGGCGAAGAAGAACAGGATACCGACGTTCAGATCCGCCACGCCCCAGGTCGGGGTGATCGGGATAATCGCGAAGGCGATTAGCAAGGCGCTCATGGCCACAACCGGTGCCAGGGTGAAGATCACCTTGTCGGCAAACGGTGGCGTCCAGTCTTCCTTGAAGAACATCTTGATCATGTCGGCTGCGATCTGGAACGCGCCGAACGGGCCAACGCGGTTCGGACCGTAACGGTCTTGCCACAAGGCCAGCAGGCGACGCTCTACCCAGCTGAGCAGCGCGCCGCAAACGACTACGGCGAGCAGGATCACCACGGCTTTGAGCACCGAGATAATCACGTCGATCACTTCAGGCGTAAACCAGGTCATTGGGCTGCCTCCTGCAAACCGTCAACGGTAAGGCCAAAGATCGCAGGCGGGATACCGGCAAGCCCTGCAGGCAATGCCACCAGACCCGAACCCAGCTCTTCATTGATACGCAGCGGCAGACGCAGGGTCACGCCGGCGACGTTGAGGCTGAGCAGGGCGCCATCATTGACACCCATGCGGTCGGCTTCCGATTTGGCCAGTGCGATGTAAGCAGCCGGAATGCGCTCTTGAACCGGCGCGGCCTTGGAAGAGTTCTCTTCGCTGCCCAGCAGGTGGAAGAACGGAACCACTTGCCAAGTGCCACGTGCCGGGTTGAAAGCGCCCGGAATGTTGGCGAACCAGCTCAGCGAATCACCTTCGCTTTCGATCAGGCGGGTGCCCGGGTCGCCAGCGCGGATATGACCACCGACTTCGTCCTGGAACTTGTTCCACGCTTGTGGCGAGTTCCAGCCCGGCGACCAGGCGAACGGCACTTGTTGACGCGGTTCGACGGAGCCCGAGTAACCTTCCATGGAGAAGGCGAACGCGGTGTCCGGGTCTTGCGGGGTGCGAGGCTCGTGCACGCTGATGTTGGCGCGCATGGCGGTACGGCCGCTGTAACGCAGCGGTTCGCGGGCCAGCTTCATGCCTTTGATGCGGAACGCAGCAGACGGCGCGGCATCAACGATGCGGGCCAGTGCAGGTGTGCTTGCAGCAGTGGCTTGCGTGACGTGGTCGAGCAAGGTCCAGTCAACCGGCTTGTTCAGCAGGGTGCTGCGCAGGGCGTGCAACCAGCGCCAGCCTTCGTGAACCAGAATGTTGGCGTCCAGGTAAGTCGGGTCGAACACTTGGAAGAAGCGCTGGGCGCGGCCTTCCTGGCTGACCAGAGTACCGTCGCCTTCAGCGAAGCTGGCGGCCGGCAGTACCAGATCGGCACGGTCGGTGGTCGCAGTCTTCTGGTGGTCGGCAACGATCACCACTTTGGCAGCGTCCAGTGCAGCGTTGACCTTGACCGCGTCAACGCGGGTGAACAGGTCGTTTTCCAGCACCACGATGGCGTCGGCTTTACCGTCGATCACCGCTTGCAGGGCTGCGTCTACCGAGTCGCCGCCCAGCATGGCCAGGCCAAGGCTGTTGGCTTCCGGCACGATGAGGCTGATGGAGCCGGCCTTTTCGCGCAGGTGAAGTGCTTTGGCGATGTTGCCTGCGGCTTCGATCAGGGCTTTGGAGCCCAGGGAAGTACCGGCAATGATCAGCGGACGTTTAGCAGCGAGCAGAGCGTTGGCAATGCGTTGCGCCAGTTCCAGGGCTTCAGCGTCCAGACCGGCAACGGCAGGTGCGCTGGCGTCGATGGCGTGGGCGACTGCAAAACCGATGCGGGCCAGATCGTCCGGTGCTGCGTGGACGCATTCTTCGGCCACGTCATCAAGCTTGGTTTCAGCCAGGCTTGCGATGAACAGCGGGTGCAAGGCGTGTTGACCGATGTTTTTCACGGCGGCGTCGAGCCAAGGCTGTACGCGCATGCCATCGGCCATTTCTTCGGCCTTGCCCTTGACCGATTGACGCAGCGACAGCGCCATACGGGCGGCTGTCTGGGTCAGGTCTTCGCCGAGGACGAAAATGGCATCGTGATCTTCGATCTCGCGCATGTTCGGCACTGGCAGCGGGCTGTCTTTCAATACTTGCAGCACCAGACGGATGCGGTCCAGCTCACCGGCTTCGATACCTGAGTAGAAATGCTCGGCGCCGACCAGTTCGCGCAACGCGTAGTTGCTTTCGAGACTGGCGCGGGGCGAACCGATACCGACGATGTTGCGACCGCGCAGCAGGTCAGCGGCTTTGTCCAGTGCAGCGTCCAGGCTCAGCTTGGTGCCGTCGGCCAGCAATGGCTGACGCGGGCGATCTGTGCGGTTGACGTAGCCATAGCCGAAACGGCCACGGTCGCAAAGGAAGTACTGGTTGACCGAACCGTTGAAGCGGTTTTCGATACGACGCAATTCGCCATAGCGCTCGCCCGGGCTGATGTTGCAGCCGCTGGAGCAACCGTGGCAGATGCTTGGCGAGAACTGCATGTCCCACTTGCGGTTGTACCGCTCGGAGTGGGTTTTGTCGGTGAATACGCCGGTCGGGCAGACTTCGGTGAGGTTGCCCGAGAACTCGCTTTCGAGCACGCCGTCTTCAACGCGACCGAAGTACACGTTGTCGTGGGCGCCGAATACGCCGAGGTCAGTGCCGCCTGCGTAGTCTTTATAGAAGCGTACGCAGCGATAGCAGGCGATGCAGCGGTTCATTTCGTGGGAAATGAACGGGCCCAGTTGCTGGTTCTGGTGGGTACGCTTGGTGAAGCGATAACGGCGCTCGTTGTGGCCGGTCATCACGGTCATGTCTTGCAGGTGGCAGTGACCGCCTTCTTCACACACAGGGCAGTCGTGCGGGTGGTTGGTCATCAGCCATTCAACAACGCTGGCGCGAAACACTTTCGCTTCTTCGTCGTCGATGGAGATCCAGCTACCGTCGGTGGCCGGGGTCATGCAAGACATGACGATACGACCACGCTTGTCGTTCTCGTCGGTGTACTGCTTGACGGCGCATTGGCGGCAAGCGCCAACACTGCCCAGGGCAGGGTGCCAGCAGAAATACGGGATATCGAGGCCTAGCGACAGACACGCCTGTAACAGGTTGTCTGCCCCATCGACTTCGAGATCTTTGCCGTCTACGTGGATAGTGGCCATGGTTCAAAGGTCTTCGTTGGCCCGGTGTCAGCGGGCGTGGCTAATGGAATCTTGTTATGCGTTCGAAGCAACTCAGCCTTACGGCGTTATCGAACGATCAGAGAGCGGCACAGACCGCTCTCCTTCAGAGCGTTACGCGCCGATTACAATCGGGCGTGCCAGAGGCGGTATACCGGGTTTTGCCTGGGCAATACCGGCTTCGAACTCTGGACGGAAGTACTTGATCGCGCTGCCCAATGGCTCCACGGCACCCGGTGCGTGAGCACAGAACGTCTTGCCAGGGCCGAGGAAACCGACCAGACCCAGCAGGGTCTCGATATCGCCGGGCTGACCTTCGCCATGTTCGATGGCCATCAGGAGCTTGACGCTCCATGGCAGGCCATCGCGGCAAGGGGTGCAGAAACCGCACGATTCGCGAGAAAAGAACTGTTCCATGTTGCGCAGCAAGGACACCATGTTGACGCTGTCGTCCACGGCCATGGCCAGGCCTGTACCCATACGGGTGCCAACCTTGGCGATACCGCCGGCGTACATTTGTGCGTCCAGGTGCTCTGGCAACAGGAAGCCCGTACCGGCACCGCCTGGCTGCCAGCACTTGAGCTTGAAGCCGTCGCGCATGCCACCGGCGTAGTCTTCGAACAGCTCGCGGGCGGTCACGCCAAACGGCAGTTCCCACAGGCCAGGGTTCTTCACTTTGCCGGAGAAGCCCATGAGCTTGGTGCCCATGTCTTCGCTGCCTTCGCGAGCAATGGATTTGTACCAGTCAACGCCGTTGCCGATGATGGCCGGTACGTTGCACAGGGTTTCAACGTTGTTCACGCAGGTCGGCTTGCCCCATACGCCCACAGCGGCCGGGAATGGCGGCTTGGAACGCGGGTTGGCGCGACGGCCTTCGAGGGAGTTGATCAGTGCGGTTTCTTCACCGCAGATGTAACGCCCGGCGCCGGTGTGAACAAACAGTTCGAAGTCAAACCCCGAGCCCAGGATGTTCTTGCCCAGCAGGCCTGCTGCCTTGGCTTCTTCAACAGCACGGCGCAGGTGCACTGCCGCGGTGGTGTACTCGCCACGCAGGAAGATGTAGCCGCGGTAGGTTTTCAGTGCACGGGCACTGATCAGCATGCCTTCGATCAGCAGATGGGGCAGTTGCTCCATCAGCATGCGGTCTTTCCAGGTGTTGGGTTCCATTTCATCGGCGTTACACAGCAGGTAACGGATGTTCATGGACTCGTCTTTAGGCATCAGCCCCCACTTCACGCCCGTGGGGAAGCCCGCACCGCCGCGGCCCTTGAGGCCGGCGTCTTTCACGGTCTGGACAATATCGTCCGTCGCCATGTCAGCGAAAGCCTTGCGCGCAGCGGCGTAACCGTCCTTGGCCTGGTACTCGTCGAGCCATACCGGCTCGCCGTCGTCACGCAGACGCCAGGTCAGGGGGTGGGTTTCTGCCGAACGCTTGATCAGGTTGGCAGGGCCGAAAGAAGTCAGGGTCATGGGTAGGCCTCCAACAACGTGGCGACGCCAGCAGGCTGCACGTCACCGAATGTGTCGTCGTCGATCATCAACGCCGGCGCCTTGTCGCAGTTGCCCAGGCAGCACACCGGCAGCAGCGTGAAGCGGCCGTCAGCAGTGGTCTGGCCCAGGCCGATGCCCAGCTTGTTCTGGATTTCGCCAACCACGGATTCGTGGCCACCGATGTAGCAGACCATGCTGTCGCACACGCGAATGATGTGACGCCCAACGGGCTGACGGAAGATCTGGCTGTAGAACGTGGCCACACCTTCAACGTCGCTGGCAGGGATGCCCAGCAGTTCGCCGATGGCGTAAATCGCGCCGTCCGGCACCCAGCCGCGTTCCTTCTGAACGATCTTCAGGGCTTCGATCGACGCTGCGCGCGGATCTTCGTAGTGATGCATCTCGTGCTCGATGGCAGAGCGCTCGGTTTCGCTCAGGGCGAAACGGTCTGTCTGGATAAGCGTGCTGTTCATGCTTAGCGGTCCACGTCGGCCATAACGAAATCGATACTACCCAGGTACGCAATCAAGTCCGCGACCATTTCACCTTTGATCACCGAAGGGATCTGCTGCAGGTGCGGGAAGCTTGGGGTGCGAATCCGGGTGCGGTAGCTCATGGTGCCGCCATCGCTCGTCAGGTAATAACTGTTGATGCCCTTGGTCGCTTCGATCATCTGGAAGGATTCGTTGGCCGGCATGACCGGGCCCCACGAAACTTGCAGGAAGTGCGTGATCAAGGTCTCGATGTGCTGCAGCGTGCGTTCTTTAGGCGGCGGCGTGGTCAGCGGGTGATCCGCCTTGTACGGGCCAGCCGGCATGTTGCGCATGCACTGCTCGATGATTTTCAGGCTCTGACGCATTTCTTCGACACGCACGATGCAACGATCGTACGCATCGCCGTTGGCCGCCAGCGGGACTTCAAATTCGAAGTTCTCGTAGCCGGAGTACGGGCGTGCCTTACGGATGTCGAAATCACAACCGGTCGAACGCAGGCCAGCACCGGTGACGCCCCATTCCAGGGCCTCTTTGGTGTTGTAGGCGGCGACGCCGATGGTACGGCCACGCAGGATGCTGTTGTCCAGAGCGGCTTTCTGGTACTCGTCCAGACGCTTTGGCATCCAGTCGATGAATTCCTGAACCAGTTTTTCCCAACCGCGCGGCAGGTCGTGCGCAACGCCGCCGATGCGGTACCAGGCCGGGTGCAGACGGAAGCCGGTGATGGCTTCGATCACTTTGTAAGCGCGCTGACGGTCGGTGAAAGTGAAGAACACCGGGGTCATGGCGCCCACGTCCTGGATGTAAGTACCCAGGAACAGCAGGTGGCTGGTGATACGGAAGAACTCGGCCATCATGATGCGGATGGTGTCGACCCGATCCGGAACTTTGATGCCGGCCAGCTTCTCGACCGAGAGCACGTACGGCAGGTTGTTCATCACGCCGCCGAGGTAATCGATACGGTCGGTGTACGGGATGAAACTGTGCCAGGACTGGCGTTCTGCCATTTTCTCGGCACCACGGTGGTGGTAACCGACGTCTGGCACGCAGTCGACGATTTCTTCACCGTCCAGCTGCAGGATGATGCGGAAGGCACCGTGGGCCGAAGGGTGGTTCGGGCCCAGGTTGAGGAACATGTAGTCCTCGTTTTCGCCGGAACGCTTCATGCCCCAGTCTTCAGGGCGGAAACGTGCAGCTTCTTCTTCCAGCTGCACCTTGGCCAGGGTCAGGCTGTACGGATCAAATTCAGTGGCGCGGGCAGGGAAGTCCTTGCGCAGCGGGTGACCTTCCCACGTCGGCGGCATCATGATGCGGGTCAGGTGAGGGTGACCTTTGAAGTCGATGCCGAACATGTCCCAGACTTCGCGCTCGTACCAGTTGGCGTTCGGCCAGATGCCGGTCACGGTCGGTACGCTGAGGTCGCTCTCGGACAAGGCGACCTTGATCATTACGTCACTATTACGTTCAAGCGACATCAGGTGATAGAAGACGGTGAAGTCTGCACCCGATGGCAGGCCCTGACGCTTGGTACGCAGACGTTCGTCTACACCGTGCAAGTCATAGAGCATGACGTAAGGTTTTGGCAGGTTACGCAGGAAGGTCAGGACTTCAACCAGTTTTGCGCGGGTAACCCAAAGCACCGGCATGCCGGTGCGCGTGGCCTGGGCGGTGAACGCCTCAGGGCCAAAACGGGTATTGAGTTCGACAACCACATCTTGGTCGTCAGCCTTATAAGGCGGGATGTACAGAGCGGAGCCTGTAGTCATGGTTTTTTATCGCTTTCGTTCAACGTAAAGAATGAAGCCAGTGTTTCGTTCTATTGATAGAAACGGCGCTGGATCAGACTTCGTCGGGGCTGCGCAGGTTGGTGACCTGAATACGCTGTTCGCGGCGCTGTTCCTTTTGCGACGGCATCTCGGCGCGATAAACGCCTTGTTCGCCGACGACCCAGGAAAGTGGGCGACGCTCCTGGCCAATCGACTCTTGCAAGAGCATCAAGCCTTGCAGAAAAGCCTCTGGGCGGGGTGGGCAGCCAGGCACGTAAACGTCCACGGGCAAGAACTTGTCGACCCCTTGGACCACGGAGTAGATGTCGTACATGCCGCCGGAGTTGGCGCAAGAACCCATGGAGATAACCCATTTAGGCTCAAGCATTTGCTCATAGAGACGCTGAATGATCGGCGCCATCTTGATGAAGCAGGTACCGGCAATAACCATGAAATCCGCCTGACGCGGCGATGCCCGGATAACTTCGGCGCCAAAGCGCGCGATGTCGTGGGGAGCCGTGAAGGCGGTGGTCATCTCCACGTAGCAGCAAGACAGGCCGAAGTTATACGGCCACAGGGAGTTTTTACGCCCCCAGTTGACGGTATTGTTCAGCACGTCTTCAAGCTTGCCCATGAAGATGTTTTTGTGGACTTGATCTTCTAACGGATCGGCTACGGTTTCCCGTGTGCCGATCGGATATTGCTCGTTAGGAGCGTCCGGGTCGATCCTGGTAAGTTCGTATTGCATTGCCAAAGCCTCATTGTTTCAGCTTGGCCTGCCGCTTGCGACGAGCTTCCGGTGCCCAATCAAGAGCACCCACCCGAAATAGGTAGACAAGGCCTGCCAACAGAATTGCTATGAAAACGAGAGCTTCGACGAATCCGGTCCAGCCGCTTTCGCGAACGGACACAGACCATGCAAAGAGATAGAGGGCTTCGATATCGAAGATCACGAACAACATCGCGACCAGATAGAATTTGGCTGAGAGCCGCAAGCGGGCGCCACCGGTAGGTAGCATGCCCGACTCGAACGGTTCGTTTTTGCTGCGACCCCAGGCTTTTGACCCGAGGAGGCTGGAGACGCCAAGCATGAAGGCACAAAGGCCGACAACGCCGAGAAGGAAAATGGCAAAGCCCCAGTTATGGGCTATGAGTCCTGTCGCTTCGGGCATGCTGGTAATCCTTAACAGAGAGCAAGAGTCTCTGAGCTTGAAAAAGAAATAAAGCAGTGACGTTATGTCGCAGTGCTATTGGTGGCCGGGATTTTATGGCTAAACACCCAGCAAGTAAATTTTCTAAGATGAATTAATTCAGTCCTTTAGTGGTATGGCCTTCCTGGAATGTGCTGTAAGCCTTGTGCTGCGGGCGTTACAGCGAGTTTTGTTGATTATGTTTTACCGCGCCGGTAATCAACAATAGCCACTCTAAATGATAATCAATATTGTTTGAGTGCGGCGCCGTGCTGTGTCCCGGTTGAAGTTGGCTTATATATGCGCACTTCGCAAGTTTTGAACTTGGCTTTTTAACCTGAATCCGGTTTCGGCTTATGGATCTGGGTCAGTTTTTTCGACGGATTGGTCTCTTGTGGTAGTTGATGAGGCGCAAAGGCTTCGATCCGTCGCGAAGCGGCCGTAAAAAAACGTGTCCTCGATTTTTCTGACCGGGCGTGTCAGCAGTTTTGGCGGCGTGGTGTACCAGGCTACTCACAGCCTACGTGCCTCGGCAGCGACTACAGGGTTTGCGGGAGTCTTCAGGAAAAAACGCCCCGATCCATCAGGGTTTGGTACATATCGTGTCGAAATATTCTTGGTCATCAGCTTGCCCCGCAGGCTTGATTGTCGGGTGCCGGATAATTAGCCTCTGACTATGTGATCTTTGATTTACAGGGCGAACCTGCAAGCCCTGTTTGTGCATTGGCAGCCGTCATACCGCAATACTCTCCAGTCTTCGAACAATAATAATGAGTGTGTGTCATGAATAAACTTGTGGTGATTACCGGCGGCAATTCAGGTATTGGCGAAGCCTGTGCCTGGCGCTTTGCAAGGGAAGGGTACGAAGTAATTATCTGTTCGCGGCGGGAGGCGAAAAACCAGGAATTGTGCGAAAGCCTTCATGCGATGGGGGCTCGGGCGCACGGTTATGCAGTCGATATGCGTGACTCTGTTGCGTTGAGTGCGGTTTTCCAGGAGATCAAAGCGAATCACCCTCCAGTGGATTGTCTGATTAACAGCATGGGTATTGAAGGGTCGTCCTTCACGTTGACCGAAGATTATGCAGACGATATTTTCGACGATGTCATGGCGACCAATGTCAAAGCGCCATGGTTGTGCATGAAGGCTGTTCTGCCTCGCATGCGAGAGCTGGGGCGGGGGAGTATCGTCAATGTAGCTTCATTGGCCGGGCTGCGTGCCAGCGTCACTGGCGGTACTGCTTACACCGCGAGCAAGCATGCCTTGGTGGGAATGACCAGGGCTGCTGCCAGAGAGTACGCACCCTTTGGGGTTCGGATAAATGCAGTGTGCCCCGGGTTTGTCAAAACACCCATGCTGGAAGATATTTTCGGGCAAGAGCTGGAGCAGGCTGCAAGCACCTATCCCTTGAATCGTATCTGTGAAAAAGAAGAAGTTGCCAATACCATTTACTGGTTGGCTTCAGATGAAGCCTCTTATGTAACTGGCATCGCCATGCCAGTGGATGGGGGACTGGTGGCCTAGATTGCCCTGGCTTTATGTATTCAGCCGCAGCAGGCGGAGTGTTTTCTTGGCTTGGGCCGCTACCTGTAGATCTACCGTAATTTGGAATTCGCTTTTGCTTGCTGGCCATTAAAAACAATAAACCCGCAGCTTCTTCGGAAGTTGCGGGTTTATTTTGTCTGGCCTAAATCAGCCGTTTGCTGTGATCAGTGGAACTGTTCTTCTTCCGTCGAGCCGGTCAGGGCGGTCACCGAAGACGAGCCACCCTGGATGACGGTGGTCATGTCGTCGAAGTAGCCGGTGCCCACTTCCTGCTGGTGCGCCACAAAGGTGTAGCCTTTGGAGGCGTCAGCGAATTCCTGCTCTTGCAGTTTCACGTAGGCAGTCATGTCGTTGCGGGCGTAGTCGTGCGCCAGGTTGAACATGCTGTGCCACATGTTGTGAATGCCCGCCAGGGTGATGAACTGGTGCTTGTAGCCCATTGCCGACAGTTCGCGCTGGAACTTGGCGATGGTCGCGTCGTCCAGGTTTTTCTTCCAGTTGAAGGAAGGCGAGCAGTTGTACGACAGCAGTTGGTCCGGGTATTCCTTTTTGATCGCTTCAGCAAAGCGACGGGCTTCGTCCAGGTCCGGTTTGGCCGTTTCGCACCAGATCAGGTCGGCATAAGGAGCGTATGCCAGACCGCGAGCGATGGCTTGGTCCAGGCCGGCGCGTACTTTGTAGAAGCCTTCCTTGGTGCGCTCGCCAGTTACGAACGGCTGATCGTACGGGTCGCAGTCAGAGGTCAGCAGGTCAGCCGCGTTGGCGTCGGTGCGGGCCAGGATGATGGTCGGCGTGCCGGCAACGTCAGCAGCCAGACGGGCAGCGGTCAGCTTTTGAACGGCTTCCTGGGTTGGCACCAGTACCTTGCCGCCCATGTGGCCGCATTTTTTAACCGAGGCCAGCTGGTCTTCGAAGTGAACGCCGGCGGCGCCCGCTTCAATCATGCTTTTCATCAGCTCGTAAGCGTTCAGAACGCCGCCGAAACCGGCTTCAGCGTCAGCCACGATCGGTGCGAAGTAGTCGATGTAACCCTCGTCGCCCGGGTTTTTACCGGCTTTCCACTGGATCTGGTCGGCACGACGGAACGAGTTATTGATGCGTTTGACCACGGTTGGAACGGAGTCCACCGGGTACAGCGATTGGTCCGGGTACATGGATTCGGCAGAGTTGTTGTCTGCCGCCACTTGCCAACCCGACAGGTAGATAGCCTGGATACCGGCTTTCACCTGTTGCACTGCTTGGCCCCCGGTCAGGGCGCCCATGCAGTTGACGAAATCTTTCTCAGGACGGAAGGACGGGTGTGCGCCCTGTGTCACCAGTTTCCACAGCTTGTCGGCACCCATTTTTGCAAAGGTGTGCTCGGGTTGAACCGAGCCGCGCAGGCGGACCACGTCAGCAGCGGAGTAATCGCGAGTCACGCCTTTCCAGCGTGGGTTTTCGGCCCAGTCTTTCTCAAGGGCTGCAATTTGCTGTTCGCGTGTCAGTGCCATGGTGGTAAACCTCGTCGCATAGGTCTGGATTGAAAAGTGGTTGCTCCACCAGGCACACAACAATGTTGTTTGAGTCTGTGCGTGAATGGCTGCTCGCTTCGGGCAGTACAGGCCCCAGAGCCTTTGCGGGGCCTCTGATCAGCGGGAGCGGGGCCATCATGCCCTTGCATTTTTGAGGCGTCAAATGTTTTGTAGTGCTTTTTTTATAACACTACATAATTGCGAAAAAACGACTCCCCAGTCAGTTTTGGCCCTTTTGGTCGAGTGCGTCGACTTTTACCCGAACCGTCATGTCATCCCGGCTTTGAGTAGAGTAACTGCGGGTTTGCGCCTGATTGTCGTCTTGATTGCGGCCGTTGATGCCCGCCAGGGTGATCCATTGCCCCAAAGGCCCGCTGACGTGTGTGTCGGTACTTTGTGTGTTCACTACATCCGGCTGTTCCTGACTCATGCGGTCGCGGGTTGTGCTGATCGCCAGGTGTACCGTTTCACTCGTAACGCTGGCGGTGACGTAAAAGCCCTGGGTGACGTTGCGATAGTCGGTCTGCGCCATCACCCGGCCATAAACGTCTGTCTGGATGCTGGTTAGTGGCACGCTTTGCCCTGTTTGAATGAATGCAGGGGTGCCCTCGGTGGTCTGGATTTTCTGAGTGCCGCCGTCGCGGCTTGCGGTACTGATTACGCGGGTGTTCGGGGCGGTGTCCGCGAGGTTGCTGTCGCGGGTGTCGACAGTGATCAGCAAGCGTCTGGCAGGCTTGTCGAGTTTCGAGAGCAGGTCTTCGAGGTTTTGAATTTTTGAGGCAGATGCCTCGACGATCAATTGATTGCCGTAAGCGCTGACCTTGCCGTTTTTGCCGACAAAGTTTTGGGCGATGGGGAGCAGCTCCGTGCTGGTGCGGTTCTGCAGGGTGATGACCTGCGTGTCGGCCTGGGCGCTGAGGCTGGATGCCAGCAAGAGGCTGGCGATGATGGCGCGTAGGGACATGTCCGTTATCTCCGCAATGCTGAAAAAGCTTGAAGGGAGTGTGCCAGATAGCAAAACGCCCCGCGATCCGAAGATGGCAGGGCGTTTTGCAAAACTACTGTGGGAGCGAGCCTGCTCGCGACGTTTTCAAGAGCGCCGCGCTAGCAGCCTTCGCGAGCAGGCTCGCTCCCACAAAGATGGGTGTGGCAGTTAGCTCGCGCGCACCATATCAACGTGCGGAATCCCTGCTTCCAGGAATTCTGCGCTGACGATCTTGAAGCCCAGTCGCTCATAGAACGGCGTGGCATGCACTTGTGCGCTGAGCATTTGCTGCTTCAGCCCGCGCTTTTCAGCTTCAAGGATGGTGGCTTGCATCAGCGCGTCGCCGACTTTCAGCCCGCGCCAGTCCTTGAGCACTGACACGCGCCCGATATGGCCGTCCGGCAACAGCCGGGCGGTACCAATCGGAAAGTCGCCTTCATAGGCCAGAAAATGCACGGCATCGGCATCGTCTGCATCCCACTCCAGTTCAGGCGGTACAGATTGTTCGGCAATAAAAACCGCCTCACGAATGCGTCGAAGTTCGGCGTTGTCCTTTTGCCAGTCGGCGACACGTACGTGAATGCTATTCATCAGCGAACCCCAGGCTTCCTTGTTTAACCAGCTCGCAGAGCAGGTTGCGACCATCTTCGTCGGCCAGCCATGCGCCGAGGTTGTCAGTGTGCAGCGCATCGGCGGCACAAATCATTTTTAGCAGCTCGCGCATTTTGCCCGGCAACAGGCGGCTTTGACCGCTGGCGAACAGCAGCAGGTCTTCATCGACTTCGGACCATGCCAGACGGGCGCTCGGGTTGCGGATCAGGATGGCGCCCTGTTCCAGGCTGCCCAACAGGTCTTCTTCTTCGAGCTCGGGGCCGGTCACGAGTTCCGGATAACGCGGCTCGGTCATGAACTGGCCGAACCAGGTCAACAGCATGCGCTCATCGCTCATGTGCTCGGCCAGCAGGCCCTTGAGGCGGTCGAGGGCGTCGTGCTGGATCTGGTGAGGGTCGCTCACCGGCTGCGCATCGGCGTCGGTGTAGCGGTCTTCGTCCGGCAGGTACTGGCTCAGGAAGTCGGTGAAGTGGGTCAGTACTTCAGCGGCGCTCGGGGCGCGGAAGCCCACCGAGTAAGTCAGGCACTCGTCCACGGCTACGCCGCAATGGGCCAGGCGTGGCGGCAGGTAAAGCATGTCGCCGGGTTCCAGGGTCCACTCGTCGGTGGCCTCGAAGTCGGCGAGGATGCGCAGGTCGGCGTGCTCCAGCAGCTTGCTGTCGGAGTCGCACATCTGGCCGATCTGCCAGTGGCGCTTGCCGTGGCCTTGCAGCAGGAACACGTCGTAGTTGTCAAAGTGCGGGCCGACGCTGCCACCCGGAGCGGCGTAGCTCATCATCACGTCGTCGATGCGCCAGCTCGGCAGGAAACGGAAGTTCTCCAGCAATTCGCCGACTTCAGGCACGAACTGATCGACTGCTTGTACCAGCAGGGTCCACTCGCGCTCTGGCAGTTTGCTGAATTCGTCTTCGCCAAACGGGCCGCGGCGCAATTCCCATGGGCGCTCGCCGTGCTCGATGATCAGGCGCGATTCGACTTCTTCTTCGAGTGCCAGACCGGCCAGTTCGTCGGGGTCGATCGGGCTTTCGAAATCAGGAATGGCCTGGCGGATCAGCAGCGGTTTTTTCTGCCAGTAGTCACGCATGAACTCGCGCGCAGTGATGCCACCCAGAAGTTGAAGAGGAATATCAGGATTCATGTGTAACCTATTGAAAAATTGCACTTTGTAATCGGGAATAAAAACGCCCGGCACGGCCGGGCGTTAATAGGTCGTTGCAGCGATCAGATACGCTTGGCTTGCTCGACCGCGTTGCCAATGTAGTTGGCAGGGGTCAGCAGCTTCAGCTCGGCTTTGGCCGCTTCCGGCATTTCAAGGCCGTCGATGAAAGTTTGTAGTGCTTGTGGGCTGATGCCCTTGCCGCGGGTCAACTCTTTGAGCTTCTCGTACGGGTTTTCAATGTTGTAGCGGCGCATCACGGTCTGGATCGGCTCGGCTAGAACTTCCCAGCAAGCGTCCAGGTCAGCAGCGATTTTTTGAGCATTCAGCTCAAGTTTGCTGATGCCTTTGAGGCTGGCTTCGTACGCGATCACGCTGTGGGCGAAGCCGACACCGAGGTTGCGCAGTACGGTGGAGTCGGTCAGGTCGCGCTGCCAGCGGGAGATTGGCAACTTGCTGGCCAAATGCTGGAACAGGGCGTTGGCGATACCCAGGTTGCCTTCGGAGTTTTCGAAGTCGATCGGGTTGACCTTGTGCGGCATGGTCGAGGAACCGATTTCGCCAGCGATGGTGCGCTGCTTGAAATAGCCCAGGGAGATGTAGCCCCAGATATCGCGATCGAAGTCGATCAGGATGGTGTTGAAGCGTGCGATGGCGTCAAACAGCTCGGCGATGTAATCGTGCGGTTCGATCTGGGTGGTGTACGGGTTGAAACCCAGGCCCAGCTCGTCTTCGATGAAGGCGCGGGCGTTTTCTTCCCAGTCGATGTCCGGGTAGGCCGACAGGTGGGCGTTGTAGTTGCCCACGGCGCCGTTGATTTTACCCAGCAGCGGTACGGCTGCAACCTGGGCGATTTGACGCTCCAGACGGTAAACCACGTTGGCCAGTTCTTTGCCCAGGGTGGTCGGCGAAGCCGGTTGACCATGGGTGCGCGACAGCATTGGCACGTCAGCGAACTTGATGGCCAGTTCGCGGATGGCTTGAGCGGTTTGACGCATCAGCGGCAGCATCACGTCATCACGGCCTTCGCGCAGCATCAGGGCGTGGGACAGGTTGTTGATGTCCTCGCTGGTGCAGGCGAAGTGGATGAACTCACTGACGTTGGCCAGTTCAGGCAGCTTGGCGGCCTGTTCCTTGAGCAGGTACTCAATGGCTTTTACGTCGTGGTTGGTGGTGCGCTCGATCTCTTTGACGCGCTCGGCGTGTTCCAGAGAGAAGTTTTCGGCCAGTTCATTGAGAACGGCGTTAGCTTCGGCGGAGAAGGCCGGGACTTCAGGGATGGCAGCGTGAGCAGCCAGGCGCTGGAGCCAGCGGACTTCAACCAGAACGCGAGCACGGATCAAGCCGTATTCGCTGAAAATTGGGCGCAGGGCCTGGGTTTTGCCGGCGTAGCGGCCGTCAACAGGGGAAACCGCAGTGAGCGAAGAAAGCTGCATGGGGTGTTCTCGGACAGTCGGGCAACGAAATGGGGCGCGTATCATACATGAAAAAAACGGCCGGTCCGTTGCCAACTGACCGGCGTCATACGCGTATCGACGTTACAAAGCGTGCTTGCTGGCGTGCTTCAGTTGCCGCGCAGCATGGGGTAAAGCTCTTTGAGCAGCTTGCGGCGGCTGATGACCAGCTGCCAGCGGTGGCCGCCCAATTGACGCCAAAGCCGTGCTGAGCGGATACCGGCCAGCAGCAGGGCGCGAATCTTTGAGGCATTGTTCGGTTGTTGCAGATTGCGCATGTCGCCGTGTACCTGGATCCGCTGGCGCAAGGTGCTCAGGGTGTCCTGATACAGCGCGCCACAGGCAGCAACCACGTTCTCGTGCGCCGGGCCGAAATGCTCGACCTGGGACTGGATCTGCGGCAAACGCTTGCCGATCAGCTCCATCATGTCATTGCGCTTGGCCAGCTGGCGCTCAAGCCCGAGCATCGAGAGTGCGTAGCGCAAGGGCTCGCGCTGCAGGGTGTTGGGGTCGCGCTCAAGGGCGCCGATCAGGGCGCGATAGCCTTCACGCAGGTTGATGTCGTCACCGCCGTACACTTCCAGAGTGTCCTTGGGGTCGCGAATCAACAGGCTGCCGAGCATGCAGCTCAGGTCGGCTTCGCTCACTTGCCCGGTCTTGGCGATCTTGTCCACCAGTACCGCGGCGAGGAACACGCCACCCAGGGCTACCAGTTGCTCCTGAGTGGTATTCATGGCCGCTTGCCCTTGCTCGACCAGGGCTCCGCCACTTCGATCACACCGCCACCCAGGCACACTTCACCCTCGTAAAACACCACGGACTGGCCGGGGGTGACCGCGCGTTGCGGGTCATCGAAGGTGGCGCGGTAGCCCGTGGCGGTTTTTTCCAGGGTGCAGGGTTGATCGCCTTGGCGATACCGGACCTTGGCCGTCAGACGGCGCGGGGTGCTGAGGTCGATCGGGTTGACCCAGTAGATTTCGGAGGCGAGCAGGGCGCCAGAGAACAGCCACGGGTGATCGTTGCCTTGGCCGACGATCAGCTCGTTGTGCTCCAGATCCTTGATCAGCACGTACCACGGCTCGTCGCTGGCGTCTTTCAGACCGCCGATGCCCAGGCCCTGACGCTGGCCGATGGTGTGATACATGAGGCCGTGGTGGCGGCCGATGACTTCACCTTCGGTGTTCTTGATCTCGCCAGGCTGTGCCGGCAGGTATTGCTTGAGGAAGTCGCTGAAACGGCGCTCGCCGATAAAGCAGATCCCGGTGGAGTCTTTTTTCTTCGCCGTGGCCAGATCGTGCTTTTCAGCGATCCTGCGCACTTCGGGTTTTTCCAGCTCGCCGACCGGGAACAGGGTTTTGGCGATCTGTTCGCCGCCGACGGCGTGCAGGAAGTAGCTTTGGTCCTTGTTCGGATCAAGGCCTTTGAGCAGCTCTGTACGGCCATCAATGTCGCGACGGCGAACATAATGGCCGGTGGCGATCAGGTCGGCGCCGAGCATCAGGGCGTAGTCGAGGAACGCCTTGAACTTAATTTCGCGATTGCACAGGATGTCCGGGTTCGGCGTACGACCGGCCTTGTATTCGGCCAGGAAGTGTTCGAACACATTGTCCCAGTACTCGGCGGCAAAGTTGGCAGTGTGCAGCTTGATGCCAATTTTGTCGCACACGGCCTGGGCGTCTGCCAGATCATCCATGGCGGTGCAGTAATCCGTTCCGTCGTCTTCCTCCCAGTTCTTCATGAACAGGCCTTCCACCTGGTAGCCCTGCTCCATGAGCAGAACGGCGGAAACGGAAGAATCAACACCGCCGGACATGCCGACAATGACGCGCTGCTTTTCGGGGGCGACTAAGGCTGGATCACGCATAAGGTTTCAATGAGTGTCTTGAAAAAGGACGCGATTCTAGCAGGCCCGAGCGCTCAAGGCTAAACCGAAGGGCGGATTAACGTCAGGTCGAACAGTTTACCGTCCAGATAATCGTCGATGCACTGCAGGGTCAGCTCGCTGCGCCAGCGATCGCGTTGCTCGATCAGCTCGTCGCGGGTCAGCCAGAGCGGGCCGATGATGCCTGTATCCAGCTGGTAATCGGGGTGATGCCTGAGGGCTTTGCCGGCAAAGCAGATGCGTTGGTAGGTCACGCCGTTGCTGGGGGCGGTGTAGAGGTAAATGCCGATTACGCCGGTCAGTTCGACGTCGTAGCCGGTTTCTTCGAGGGTTTCGCGGATGGCGGCCTCGATCAGGCTCTCGTTCGGGTCCAGATGCCCGGCCGGTTGGTTGAGTACTGCGCGGTCGCGCTTGAGTTCTTCAACCATCAGAAAGCGGCCATTGTCTTCAACGACAGTGGCGACGGTGATGTGGGGTTTCCATTCCATGGGGTGTTCTCGAGGGTGATTAAGCTGTGGGAGCGAGCCAGCTCGCGAAAATATCAAGAGCACCGCGATTATCCACTAAATACTCTGTCCATAACGATCTTCGCGAGCAGGCTCGCGCCCACAGGTTTTGTGTTCATCTATAAAACACAAACCCCGGCGTCGTGGGCCGGGGTCTGTGGTGTTGCCTGTTGCTCTTACACCAGTGAGGCGATGATCGCGTTCAGCGTGGCGCTAGGGCGCATCACTTTGCTCAGCTTGTCGGCGTCGGCGTGGTAGTAGCCACCGATGTCGACTGGCTTGCCCTGCACGGCGTTGAGTTCGGCAACGATTTTTGCCTCGTTCTCGGCCATGGCTTTTGCTACTGGAGCAAACTGGGCTTGCAGCTCTTTGTCTTCAGTCTGGGCAGCCAGGGCCTGAGCCCAGTACAGCGCCAGGTAGAAGTGGCTACCGCGGTTGTCGATGTTGCCGACTTTGCGCGATGGCGATTTGTTGTTGTCGAGGAACTGGCCGGTAGCCTGGTCCAGGGTCTTGGCCAGCACCAACGCTTTCGGGTTGTTGTAGGTTGTGCCCAGGTGCTCCAGGGAAGCAGCCAGTGCCAGGAATTCACCCAGCGAGTCCCAGCGCAGGAAGTTCTCTTCCAGCAGCTGTTGAACGTGCTTGGGAGCCGAACCGCCTGCGCCGGTTTCGAACAGACCGCCGCCATTCATCAGCGGAACGATCGACAGCATCTTGGCGCTGGTGCCCAGTTCCATGATCGGGAACAGGTCAGTCAGGTAGTCGCGCAGTACGTTGCCGGTCACCGAGATGGTGTCCAGACCCTTGCGGGTGCGTTCCAGGGTGAAGTTCATGGCGTCTACCGGCGCCATGATGCGAATGTCCAGGCCGCTGGTGTCGTGATCCTTCAGGTAGGCTTCTACCTTTTTGATCATCTGGGCGTCGTGGCTACGCTTTGGATCGAGCCAGAACACGGCCGGGGTGTTGCTGGCGCGAGCGCGGTTGACGGCCAGTTTGACCCAGTCGCGGATCGGCGCGTCTTTAACCTGGCACATGCGCCAGATATCGCCGGTTTCGACTTTTTGTTCCATCAGCACGTTGCCGTTGCTGTCAGTCACGCGAACAACGCCGTCGGCCTTGATCTGGAAAGTCTTGTCGTGGGAGCCGTACTCTTCGGCTTTTTGCGCCATCAGGCCAACGTTTGGCACGCTGCCCATGGTGGTCGGATCGAAAGCGCCGTGCTTCTGGCAGTCTTCGATGGTCGCCTGGTAGATAGTGGCGTAGCAGCGATCCGGGATCACGGCCTTGGTGTCTTGCAGCTTGCCTTCGGTGTTCCACATCTTGCCGGAATCACGAATCATGGCCGGCATCGAGGCGTCGACGATTACGTCGCTCGGCACGTGCAGGTTGGTGATGCCTTTGTCGGAGTTGACCATGGCCAGCGCAGGGCGGTTGGCGTACACGGCCTGGATGTCGGCTTCGATTTCAGCTTGCTTCTCGGCTGGCAGCGCCTTGATGCGGGCGTACAGATCGCCGATACCGTTGTTCAGGTTGAAACCGATTTCTTTCAGGATGTCAGCGTGTTTTTCCAGCGCGTCCTTGTAGAACTCGGCCACGATCTGACCAAACATGATCGGGTCGGAGACCTTCATCATGGTGGCTTTCAAGTGAACCGAGAACAATACGCCTTGCTTCTTGGCGTCTTCGATTTCGGCCGCTATGAACTGACGCAGGGCTTTTTTGCTCATGACGGAGCAGTCGATGATCTCACCGGCCTGAACGGCGGTTTTTTCTTTCAGGACGGTGGTGGTGCCGTCTTGAGCGATCAGTTCGATTTTAACGCTGCCCGGCGCTTCGATCAGGGCGGCTTTTTCGCTGGCGTAGAAGTCGCCTTCGCTCATGTGAGCAACGTGGGACTTGGAGTCTGCAGCCCAGGCGCCCATTTTGTGCGGGTGCTTGCGAGCGTAGTTCTTGACCGACAGCGGTGCGCGGCGGTCAGAGTTGCCTTCGCGCAGTACCGGGTTTACGGCGCTGCCCATGACTTTGCTGTAACGCGCTTTGACTTCTTTGTCGGCGTCAGTGGTCACGGTTTCCGGGTAGTCCGGGATGTCGAAGCCCTGCGCTTGCAGTTCTTTGATCGCGGCCTGCAATTGCGGGACCGAGGCGCTGATGTTAGGCAGCTTGATGATGTTGGCTTCAGGTGTAACGGCCAGGGCGCCCAGTTCGGCGAGGTGGTCCGCTACGGCCTTGGCACCCAATTGCTCGGGGAAGCTGGCGAGAATGCGGCCTGCAAGGGAGATGTCACGCGTCTCAACAGCAATATCAGCGGGCGCAGTGAAGGCTTCGATGATAGGCAGCAGTGAATAGGTGGCGAGCGCCGGAGCTTCGTCGGTGAAGGTATAGATGATCTTCGAACGGTTGGGCATTTCGGATTAACTCTCTTCTTTGCTGAGCGTGCTCAGATTCTCGAGATGCGCAGGGTAGGCGCTTTCGTTCACAGTGAACAATGAACCGAAAGTCGAGGTTCTTCGCGGTGATGTGAATGCATCAGTAGAGCGTCAAGCGGTCGAACCGGGGTAACGGCTCAGCCTTTCTAGGCCTGAAAGACTCATTCCAGTAGGTGTTTCACAGTGACTCCGTGGTCACCGGCGCAGTATACATAGGTCACTAAGGTTGCTGCGAGGGGTGGCGCTTATCACGAATCATCCATTGGTCTAAGACCCTGCGTCAAAATGCCCTTATTTTTGGCGTTTTACCCCCTGTTTACGGGGTTGTCAGGGCGGTTGGCAGCGGCTGGAGCGGTGTGTGCGGAACATTAAGTTTGCGTGTCGATTTAACTGGGGTACGCTCGGGATCGGCATGATGTTCCACCCACAAATGGAGTTCAGCATGGGATACAACAAGATCAAGGTTCCAGCCGCAGGTGAGAAAATCACCGTCAACGCCGACCACTCTCTCAATGTTCCTGACAACCCCATCATCCCCTACATTGAAGGCGATGGAATTGGCGTCGATATCAGCCCGGTGATGATCAAGGTTGTCGATGCAGCTGTCAGCAAGGCCTACGCCGGCAAGCGCAAGATCTCCTGGATGGAAGTCTATGCGGGGGAGAAAGCCACCCAGGTCTACGACCAGGATACCTGGCTGCCCCAGGAAACCCTGGATGCGGTGAAGGATTACGTGGTGTCCATCAAGGGCCCGCTGACAACCCCGGTGGGTGGTGGCATTCGCTCGCTGAACGTGGCCCTGCGCCAACAACTCGATCTGTATGTATGCCTGCGCCCGGTGCGCTGGTTTGAAGGCGTGCCCAGCCCGGTCAAAAAGCCCGGCGACGTCGACATGACGATCTTTCGCGAGAACTCCGAAGACATTTATGCCGGGATCGAATGGAAGGCCGGTTCGCCCGAGGCGATCAAAGTCATCAAGTTCCTGAAAGAAGAAATGGGCGTGACCAAGATCCGTTTCGACCAGGACTGCGGGATCGGCGTCAAGCCTGTGTCCCGGGAAGGTACCCGGCGTCTGGCGCGCAAGGCGCTGCAATACGTGGTGGATAACGACCGCGAGTCGCTGACCATTGTTCACAAGGGCAACATCATGAAGTTCACCGAAGGTGCCTTCAAGGAGTGGGCCTATGAGGTGGCTGCCGAAGAGTTCGGCGCTACCTTGCTCGATGGCGGCCCCTGGATGCAGTTCAAGAATCCGAAAACCGGGCGCAAGGTGGTAGTCAAGGATGCGATTGCCGACGCCATGCTGCAGCAGATCCTGTTGCGCCCGGCTGAATATGACGTGATTGCGACGCTCAACCTCAACGGTGACTACCTGTCCGATGCCTTGGCCGCTGAAGTGGGGGGCATTGGCATTGCGCCGGGGGCCAACCTGTCGGACACCATTGCCATGTTCGAAGCTACCCACGGCACGGCGCCCAAATATGCGGGCAAGGACCAGGTCAATCCGGGCTCCTTGATTCTGTCTGCAGAAATGATGCTGCGGCATATGGGCTGGGTCGAGGCGGCAGACCTGATCATCAAGGGCACCAATGGTGCGATCTCGGCCAAAACCGTGACCTACGACTTCGAGCGGCTGATGGATGGCGCTACGCTGGTTTCGTCGTCGGGCTTCGGCGATGCGCTGATCGCGCACATGTGAGCTGATCAGGCATAAAAAACCGGTCGACTCGCGTGATGGAGTCGACCGGTTTTTTTATGCGTCGGATTCTGCGGCGGGTCAGACCGTGAGGGTAGTCACCTCTAGCTCAGTCGTCGGGGCGGCGGCGGGCTGGGCGTTAGTGATAGCAACAGCATGCAGGCCCTTGGGGCCCTGGGTGATTTCGAAGCTCACAGGCTGGCCGGCCTTGAGGGTCTTGTAACCATCCATCTGGATTGCTGAAAAATGTGCAAAAAAGTCGATCGTGTTTCCGTGTTCGTCGATGCCTTCCTTGGCCTGCGTATTAATAAAGCCGAAGCCTTTCGCGTTGTTGAACCACTTGACCTTGCCTTGCATACTCATATCCCTCTGCTGCAAACAACTCCATCACTGGAGTATCATCCAGTTCACTCGCACAGAAACCAGTAATTATGGTTGACTGTGCGGACCATTTTTCCCACTGTGGGCAGTAATGGTTGTAACACCGTTTTACCGATAGTCAAGGTCACGCGGCGGCGCGGTTGAAATTTGACACGTTTGCCTCCATCACTGTATCTGCACAACCTACGACGAACCTTTTTTTCCATGCATGCAATCAGCCAGACTCGACTAACATTCAATCAGGATCATCCGGATTCTGATTACGAAGATTCCGCTGGCTTGGCTGTGCAAGAGGCTAAGCCTGCGCTTCAGGCGCCGCCGATGTACAAGGTGGTTTTGTTTAACGATGACTACACACCCATGGATTTCGTTGTCGAAATACTTGAGGTGTTCTTTAACTTGAATCGCGAATTGGCGACCAAGGTCATGCTGGCCGTCCATACAGAAGGACGGGCCGTGTGCGGAATTTTTACCCGCGATATCGCCGAGACCAAGGCCATGCAGGTAAACCAGTACGCGCGTGAAAGCCAGCATCCGCTACTCTGTGAAATCGAGAAGGACGGTTAACGCCGACCACTTGGGTATGAGGTGAAGCCATGTTAAATCGCGAGCTCGAAGTCACCCTCAATCTTGCCTTCAAGGAAGCCCGCTCCAAGCGTCATGAGTTCATGACGGTTGAGCATCTCCTTTTAGCGCTTTTGGATAATGAGGCGGCCGCAACCGTTCTACGCGCCTGTGGCGCAAACCTCGACAAACTCAAGCATGACCTGCAAGAGTTTATTGACTCCACGACTCCCCTGATTCCCGTCCACGACGAAGACCGTGAAACCCAGCCAACCCTGGGCTTCCAGCGTGTCTTGCAGCGTGCCGTATTCCACGTGCAAAGCTCCGGCAAGCGTGAAGTGACGGGCGCAAATGTGCTGGTTGCCATCTTCAGCGAACAGGAAAGCCAGGCGGTGTTCCTGCTCAAGCAGCAGAGCGTGGCGCGCATTGATGTCGTCAACTTCATTGCCCACGGCATCTCCAAGGTACCGGGGCATGGTGATCACACCGACGGCGACCATGAAATGCAGGATGAAGAGGGTGGCGAATCGTCATCTTCGAGCAATCCTCTGGACGCCTATGCCAGCAACCTGAACGAACTGGCCCGCCAGGGCCGTATCGACCCGCTGGTCGGGCGTGAAATGGAAGTTGAGCGAGTTGCCCAGATCCTGGCGCGGCGTCGCAAAAACAACCCGTTGCTGGTCGGCGAGGCAGGTGTGGGTAAAACCGCGATTGCCGAGGGCCTGGCCAAGCGTATCGTCGACAATCAGGTGCCGGACCTGCTGGCTAACAGCATCGTCTACTCCCTTGATCTCGGCGCCTTGCTGGCGGGCACCAAGTACCGTGGCGATTTTGAGAAGCGCTTCAAGGCGTTGCTCGGTGAGCTGAAAAAACGCCCTCAGGCGATTCTGTTCATCGACGAAATTCATACCATTATCGGTGCGGGCGCGGCCTCTGGCGGCGTGATGGATGCTTCCAACCTGCTCAAGCCTTTGTTGTCTTCAGGTGACATTCGTTGCATCGGCTCTACCACGTTCCAGGAATTTCGCGGGATCTTCGAGAAAGATCGTGCCCTGGCGCGCCGCTTCCAGAAAGTCGACGTGTCCGAGCCTTCTGTTGAAGACACCATCGGCATCCTGCGCGGGCTCAAGGGTCGCTTCGAACAGCATCACGGCATCGAGTACAGCGATGAGGCCCTGCGCGCAGCGGCTGAGCTGGCTTCGCGCTACATCAATGACAGGCACATGCCGGACAAGGCCATCGACGTGATCGACGAGGCGGGTGCCTATCAGCGCCTGCAGCCGGTCGAGAAACGGGTCAAGCGCATTGAAGTGGCTCAGGTTGAAGACATCGTGGCGAAAATCGCCCGTATTCCGCCTAAACACGTCTCCGTCTCCGACAAGGAGCTGTTGCGCAACCTTGAACGTGACCTGCGTTTGACCGTGTTCGGTCAGGATGCGGCGATCGACTCGTTGTCGACGGCGATCAAGCTGTCCCGTGCCGGGCTCAAGTCGCCTGACAAACCAGTGGGTTCGTTCCTGTTCGCAGGTCCCACCGGTGTGGGCAAAACCGAGGCCGCGCGTCAATTGGCCAAGGCATTGGGCATCGAGCTGATCCGCTTCGACATGTCCGAGTACATGGAGCGCCACACCGTATCGCGTCTGATCGGTGCCCCTCCAGGCTACGTGGGCTTTGACCAGGGCGGTTTGCTGACCGAGGCCATCACCAAACAGCCTCACTGCGTATTGCTGCTCGACGAGATCGAAAAGGCGCACCCGGAAGTCTTTAACCTGCTGTTGCAGGTCATGGACCACGGTACGCTGACCGATAACAACGGGCGCAAGGCAGACTTCCGCAACGTGATCGTCATCATGACCACCAACGCGGGTGCTGAAACGGCTTCTCGGGCTTCGATCGGGTTTACTCATCAGGATCATGCTTCCGATGCCATGGAAGCGATCAAGAAGAGCTTCACCCCCGAGTTCCGTAACCGCCTGGACACCATCATTCAGTTTGGTCGCCTCAGTCACGAGGTTATCAAGCATGTGGTGGACAAGTTCCTTACCGAACTGCAGGCGCAGCTGGAAGACAAGCACGTGCAGCTTGAGGTGTCGGACGCGGCGCGTGGCTGGTTGGCCGCGGGTGGCTATGACGCACTGATGGGCGCACGCCCGATGGCGCGTTTGATCCAGGACAAGATCAAGCGTCCGCTGGCCGAGGAAATCCTCTTTGGCGAACTGGCCGACCATGGCGGTGTGGTACACATCGACCTGGAGAATGGCGAGCTGACCTTCGAGTATGAAACTTCAGTCGAAATGGCTTGATGTAACAACGCAGTAAAAAAGGCGCCTTCGGGCGCCTTTTTGCTGTCAGGAGTCAGATCAGGCCTGGGGCTGGTGCATGCTCGGCGTTGCGCTCCAGCACCGGGTAGCCCAGGGCGGCAATATGGTGATGAACACGACGGTAGTCGCGCAGTACCCGCTGAAAGATATCCCCGGATTCGGCCCAGGCGGTCTTGTCGTTTTGCAGCTTGCGAAAGTGCTCGCGGCTGGCTCTTGCTTCCAGTTTGCGCATGGTTTCCTTGTGGCTGATCAGGGTGTCAGCCGCGGCTACGTCTTCGCGTAAAAACGCAGTAATGGCCAGGTTCAGGCTGTCCAGCAGGGCCAGGTGCATGGCCTGGATATGAATCAGCTCAAACGAGGAAAAGCGTTCACCCCGGCGAGTCCTGCGAATAGCCAGCTGCGCCAGGTTGTTGAGGATGTCACCGGCATGCTCCAGATTGATCACAAACATCAGGATTTCCTGCGCGCGGTCGGCATCGGCATCACTCAGGCCATCCTGGCCAATGTCGGCAAGATAGGCGCGGATCGCCGCACTTAGCAGGTCCACGGAGTGATCCAGTTGGCGCACCTTGTCCATCGTCTGCTGAACGGGCTTCTCGAACAGCTGCAAGACCTGGTTAAGCATCAGGGATGTCATGTCCGCCAGGCGCAAGGCTTCCCGCACGCTATTGGACAGCCCGATGTTGGCCACTTCCAGCCCGGCCTCGTCTAAATATTGCGGCATGCCCGGGTCTGCTGGCGGTTCCTGCTGTGGAAACAGACGCGTCAGCAGGCGAGCGCAAGGCTCGGTCAACCCGATAAACACCACCGCCAGCAGCAGATTGAACGCGGTGTGCAGGTACACGACCCACTGCGCGAGACCGATATCGGTGCGGGCCATGTAGGTGGCCATCAGCGGCAGGCATGGCAGCAATGCCAGCGTGCCGAGCAGGCGGATCAACAGGTTGCCCACTGGCAGGCGTCGCGCTACGGGCGAGCTGGCACTCATCACCGACGGCAGGGCACCGCCGATATTGGCGCCGAGCATCAGGGCGATGGCGGTGGCCGGGGTCATCATGCCAGCGCCTGCCAAAGAGGCGATAAGCAGCACGACCGCGACGCTGGAGTGGCAGATCCAGGTCAGCAGCACGGCGGCGACCACTGCAATGATCACGTCACCTTCCAGACTTTGCATCACGGCGCGAAACACCGAGGTTGCTTCCATATGACCCAGGCTGGCGCTGAGTAAGCCCAGGGCCAGCAGCATCAGACCGAGGCCAATCAGTGCGCAGCCGACGCTTTCATGGCGCGAATCGTCGCGCAGGCGGAAGACGATAAAGCCCACCAGCAGCACGATCGGCATCGCCAGTGAGGTGTCGAAGCTCAGCAGTTGCACCACGAGGGTCGAACCGATGTTCGCCCCCAGCATCACCGCCAGGGCTGGTGCCAGGCCCAGGGTGCCGGCAGCGGTAAACGAGGTTGCCATCAGGCTGACCGCCGTACTGCTTTGCAGTACACCGGTGATACCGATTCCGGAAATCAGCGCCATCCAGCGGTTGTTGAGGTTGCGCCCCATCCAGTTGCGTAGTTGAGTGCCGAACCCGCGTAGCAGGGCCGTTGAAATCATATGGGTGCCCCACAGCAAAAGTGCGATGGCGCCCGCGAGGTTGAGCAACAGAGTGGTTCCCGACATAAGGAATCTCCACAAAACAAACATTCATTGTTCTGTGGAGGCCGGCAAGCCGGCCCCCACAGTTTTAGATCAGTACCACTGCTTGAAACGGCGGATGTAGATCGTTTTCATCAGTTGTGCGACGCAGCAGTAGCTGAAGAGGGTGGCTACCAGCCAAGGGAAGTACGACAGCGGCAGCGGCTCCAGGCCGACCATGGTGCCCAGCGGCGAGAACGGCACGTAGATCCCCAGCACAATCACAATGATGGTCATCATGGTCACCGGCCATGCGGCAGTGCTCTGGAAAAACGGGATCTTGCGGGTACGCAGCATGTGGACCACCAGGGTTTGCGACAGCAACCCTTCGATAAACCAGCCGGACTGGAACAGGGTCTGCATTTCCACGCTGTTGGCCGAGAACACGTACCACATCAGGGCGAACGTTGTGATGTCGAAGATCGACGACGTTGGCCCGATCCAGATCATGAAGCGCCCGATGTTCTTGGCGTCCCACTTGCGTGGTTTTTGCAGGTATTCCTTGTCCATCTTGTCCCAGGGCAAGGCCAGCTGGGAGATGTCGTACATCAGGTTTTGCAGCAGCAGGTGAATCGACAGCATTGGCAAAAAGGGGATAAAGGCGCTGGCCACCAGCACCGAGAACACGTTGCCGAAATTGGAGCTGGCGGTCATGTTCAGGTACTTCATGATATTGCCGAAGGTCTCGCGGCCTTTGAGCACGCCTTCTTCCAGCACCATCAGGCTCTTTTCCAGGAGGATGATATCGGCCGATTCCTTGGCGATATCCGTGCCGCTGTCCACCGAGATACCCACGTCCGCGTCGCGCAGGGCGGGCGCATCATTGATGCCATCGCCGAGGAAGCCCACGGTGTGGCCATTGGCTTGCAGGGCTTTCAGCACCCGGGATTTCTGCAGCGGGGTGAGCTTGGCGAACACTGTGCGCTGTTCGACCTCCAGTTGGAGCGCAGCGTCGTCCATCGTCTCGATCTGCGGGCCCAGCAGGGGCGTACCGGGCTCCAGACCCACCTGACGGCAGATTTTGCTGGTGACCACGGCGTTGTCGCCGGTCAGCACTTTGACCGCTACGCCGATGTCCCGCAGGGCAGCAATTGCCGGGCCAGCGGTTTCTTTTGGCGGATCAAGGAAGGTCAGAAAACCGCGGATGACCAGGTCTCGTTCGTCGGCGGTGTTGTATTGCTTGTGCGATTGGTCCTTGGGGATCTCGCGGGTTGCGATCAGCAAAACCCGGAAGCCATCCTCGTTGTACTCGGTGGCCAGAGCCAGCAATTGCTCGCGGCGCGCAGGGTCCAGTGTGATGCAGGTCTCGCCCTCCATCACATGGGTGGCGATGCTGAGCATTTCTTCCACAGCGCCCTTGCACACCATCAGGTGATCGCCGCGGTTGTCCTTGACGATGATCGACAGGCGTCGGCGCACGAAATCGAAGGGCAGCTCATCCACCTTGCTGTAATTGAGCGGGGAGTTGAACTTGGGATCCTGTTGGGCAAACTGCACCACCGCCTGATCCATCAGGTTGCGAATGCCGCTCTGGTAGTGGCTGTTGAGCCAGGCCAGGGCCAGTACCGACTCATCGCGCTTGCCGCTGGCGTCTACGTGATGCTCAAGGATGATGTGGTCCTGGGTCAGGGTGCCGGTCTTGTCCGTGCACAGCACGTCCATCGAGCCCAGGTTCTGGATCGCATTGAGGCGTTTGACCACCACTTTGCGCTTGGCCATGGCGGTGGCGCCCTTGGCCAGGTTGGCGCTGACAATCATTGGCAGCATTTCCGGGGTCAGGCCGACCGCCACTGCCAAGGCAAACAGGAAGGCATCGCCCCAATCGCCCTTGGAGAAACCGTTGAGGAAAAATACGATCGGTACCATGACCAGCATGAAGCGGATCAGCAGCCAGCTCACGCTGTTGACCCCCCGGTCGAACGCGGTTTGCGAGCGAGAACCGACAATTGCCTTGGCCAGTGAGCCAAAGTAAGTGCGCGGGCCGGTAGCAACCACTACGGCGCGGGCAGTCCCGCTGACCACGTTGGTGCCCATGAAGCATATGTTGGGCAGGTCCAGCAGGTTGCTTTGATCCGCCGCGATGCTGGAGGCCGACTTTTGTGTCACGTCGCCCAGGGTGTCGTATTTCTCCACAGGCAAGGCTTCGCCGGTGAGCACGGCCTGGCTGATAAACAAATCCCGGGATTCGATCAGGCGGATATCCGCTGGAATCATGTCGCCCGCCGATAACTGCACGATATCGCCGGCCACCAGTTCACGCATTGGCACTTCACGCACTGAGGCTTTGCCGCCGCTCTTGTCCCGCCGCACAACGGTGGCGGTGGTCCGGACCATGGCCTTGAGGGCTTCAGCGGATTTGGCCGAGCGGTGCTCCTGCCAGAATCGCAGCAAGCTGCTGAGCCCGACCATCAGGCCGATGATGATGACTTTGGTCAGGTCACCCTCTTCGCCATCGCGCTCTGGCAGCCAGTAGTCGGTGACAAAGCTGATAACCGCAAGGGTCAGCAGTACGTAGATGAACGGATTGTGCAGGGCCAGCAGATACTGCATGAAGGCGTGAGGCGGCTTGTCGTGAGCCACTTCGTTATAGCCTTCGCTCTGCAGGCGTTCGGCGGCGTCCTGTTCGGTCAGGCCGGCGGTTGTGGCGCGGACATTGGCCAGGGTGGCCGAGATACCGTTTTGTGCTTCACGGGCGGCACGCATGGACAGTTTGCTGTTGTCGCTTGTGCTGTTTTTGTCTCGAGTTTTAGTGTTTTTTACGGCGCTCATAATGAGTACTCCTGTCGCCAACTCTTGACCAAACATACGTTGGCTTACCTGTTTAAAAGGCGAGCCAATGTATGCCGAGTCGCAAACTTCGCAATCGGTTTAATTGAAGTGTTCAGTGCACTTTAAAGTCCCGCTGTCGCGATATTTTTAATAAGCGCGCAGCGGGTAACGACTGGCTTCTTCCATAAGGAACTCCAGTGAATTAACAGTATTTGATTAATTGATTATCAGCGCCCGATGCGACTCTGCGGGTCCTGAGAGTCGGCCGTGCTCCAGCGCTGCTCCAGTTGGCCTGTGGCAGGGCTGACGCGCCAATGTACCTGGCGGTGCGCAGGTTTTACGCTGGGAACGGGGGTACTGAAGGGTGATTTGGCCGAGCGGGCGCAGGTGGGCTCGCGGGACAGTTTCACGCGCATGCTGGAGGTAAAGGCGCGAACGCCGGGTAGAACAAGGGTTTTAAAGGTCATAACACACCTCGTGACCGGACTGATGCCGGAGAGGTCGTTACGTTGGAGCGTCAGGCTCTAGCGCAGTTAACCCCGCCGTGCAGGCGAGTCCCGTCAATATTTGGGTTTGGCGCCCGGTGTTCCGTATTAACGGTGACCGGACAGCGACTAGATACTGTGTCCATTGGCTTCTTTTGTGAAGTTTATAGGCGGCCTGAATGACCGACCTGTGCAATCTACTCAGGCGACGGTAGCAAGTCAATGTTTAAACTCGGCAAGTGTGTCCGGTACAGCAACGGTTCAGGAAGTTTGAAGGGTTTGAAAGTTTAAGTTGGATCTATAACTAATAAGACAACATAGTGACAGCGGCTCAAGATTTATATATTAAGCCATCCTTGTGGGAGCGAGCCTGCTCGCGAAGGCGGTACAGCGGTTTTTCCGAAAGATCGCCTCGCCTGCTTCGCGAGCAGGCTCGCTTCCGCCGGTACACAAATCGCGGACAAACAAAAACGCCCGGCAGAACCGGGCGTTTTGTATTGACTTGATTAGCGAGCGCGGTAAGTGATGCGCCCTTTGCTCAAGTCATAGGGCGTCAGCTCGACGCGCACTTTGTCGCCGGTAAGAATACGAATGTAGTTCTTGCGCATCTTGCCGGAAATATGCGCGGTTACGACGTGCCCATTTTCCAACTCCACACGAAACATGGTGTTGGGCAGGGTGTCGACGACAGTGCCTTCCATTTCGAAGCTGTCTTCTTTCGACATGCAGTAAAGCCCTCGGTGTCCAATGAATGGCCCGGTGCAACTGCGCCAGGCAAAAGCGGCGTGCATTGTGCCCGAAAAATGGGGTTTAAGCCAAGGGTTCAATCAAGAGAGCTCCATCTCTGATTAATCAGCAGCTCAATGGGCCTGTATTCGGTCTTGTAATTCATCTTTTTGCAGTTCTTGATCCAGTATCCCAGGTACAGCGCATCGAGCTCCAGGCGTCGGGCTTCGGCTATCTGCCAGAGAATCCCGTAACGCCCCAGGCTGCGGCGCTCTTCGTCAGGGTCGTAAAAGGTGTACACGGCGGACAGCCCGTTGGGCAGCACGTCGGTGACGGCCACTGCAAGTAGACGGCCGTCGAGGCGGAACTCGTAGAATCTGGAAAACGCCAGATCGCGCACCAGGAAGGTCGAAAACTGATCGCGGCTGGGCGGATACATGTCGCCGTCGGCATGACGCTGTTCGATATAGCGCCGATAAAGGTCAAAGTGCTCTTCGCTGAAGCCGGGTTTTGCAGCGAGAACCTGCAAGTCGGCGTTGCGCTTGAAAATGCGCTTCTGCTGGCGGTTGGGTTTGAACCGGGCAACAGGGATGCGCGCAGGGGTGCAGGCATCGCACTTCAGGCAATGCGGACGATAGAGATGATCGCCACTGCGCCGAAAACCCATTTCGGATAAATCGGCATATACCTGCACATCCATCGGCTGACTGGGGTCGAGGAACAGCGTCGTGGCCTGTTCGTCAGGCAAGTAGCTGCAAGCGTGAGGTTGAGTGGCATAAAACTTCAAACGCGCCAGCTCGGTCATGATGGGCCCTCGGGAAATCTTTGAATTAAGTGTAAGCCAGCGTACAAAAGTCGCCTACTAAACCCACTGTGCGGTTGCAGGTTGATCCAGGTGGTTACGTAAGTAATCGGCGAATTGCAGGCGTGGGATCGAACGTGCTCCCAGGCTTTGCAGGTGATCCGTCGGCATTTGACAGTCAATCAGTACAAAACCCCAGGCCTGCAGCTGCCTGACCAGTGTTGCAAAACCGAACTTTGAAGCGTTGTCGGCGCGGCTGAACATGGATTCGCCAAAAAACAGCTGGCCCATCGCCAGCCCATACAGCCCGCCGACCAACTCTCCGTCATCCCATACCTCCACCGAGTGGGCATGGCCGCGAGCATGAAGCTCGATGTAGGCCTTTTGCATGTCGTCTGTAATCCATGTGCCGTCCGCATCTTTGCGGGGGGCTGCACAGGCCTCAATGACGCCTGCAAAGTCACGGTCAAAGCTGACCTGATAACGTTGCTGACGCAGAAGTTTGCCCAGACTGCGGGAGACGTGCAGTTCATCAGGGAACAACACGGTGCGCGGGTCGGGCGACCACCACAGGATCGGCTGGCCTTCGGAAAACCACGGAAAGCAGCCGTGGCGATAGGCCTGGATCAGCCGGTCAGCCGACAGGTCTCCACCGGCGGCAAGGAGCCCGTTAGGTTCGCGCATGGCTTTTGCCAGCGGCGGGAATGTCAGGGTGTCGCGTTTTAACCAGGTCAGCATGGCGATGAGTCTTACAGAAGAAGGGAAGGGGGGCTGCAACTCTGTCGCGCAAGTGCGGTCTCAGTCGATCTGCCGGTGAAATGTAAACTGCGTTTTGCCGGTGGTATAAGTCTTTGTCACAAAAGGTAATACATGCTCAAATTGGCGCGTCTCAGCCAGTCGCAAGACGAATCGGGCCGTACCTTGAGCCAGCGTGGCATCAACGGCTTAAACCCGTACAATGGCCTGCCTGTTTGAGCTGATCTAAACTGCACCAACGTTGCCGCAGGTCACTGCTGGCAATAATACAAGGCTGGTTTCATTTTAAGTCTGAACTTGTCGCCTGCTCGATGTGAGCAGTATTTTGCAGTCAAATTAGTCAATTAATAGTTGGGCGCGCCACAGGCGCAGGAAAAGACCCGTTTTGAAGAAATCCACAGCAGCACCCAAAGCAGTTCCTCTCTGGCGTCAGCAGTTGCACTACCGACTCAAGGAAGGTGCATTGATCGCTATCGGCGCCCTATGCCTGTTCTTGATCATGGCCCTGTTGACCTATGGCAAGGACGACCCCGGCTGGAGCCATAACAGCCGTGTCGTGGATGTACAGAACTTTGGCGGCCCTGCGGGCTCCTACAGTGCCGACATCCTGTTCATGGTGCTCGGTTACTTTGCCTATATATTTCCGTTGCTGCTGGCGATCAAGGCCTATCAGATCTTCCGCGAGCGCCATCAACCCTGGCAGTGGAGCGGCTGGCTGTTCTCGTGGCGTCTGGTGGGGCTGGTGTTTCTGGTGCTCTCGGGTGCAGCCCTGGCCCATATTCACTTCCATTCCGCCGCAGGCCTGCCGGCAGGCGCCGGTGGTGCGCTGGGCGAGAGCCTGGGTGATCTGGCCAAAAATGCGCTGAATATCCAGGGCAGTACCCTGTTGCTGATTGCATTGTTCCTGTTTGGCCTGACGGTGTTCACTGACCTGTCATGGTTCAAGGTCATGGACGTGACCGGCAAAATCACCCTTGACCTGTTTGAGCTGATCCAGGGCGCGGCCAACCGCTGGTGGGCCGAGCGCAATGAGCGCAAGCAGCTTGTGGCTCAACTGCGGGAAGTCGATAGCCGGGTCAGCGAAGTGGTTGCGCCAAGCGTTTCCGACAAGCGCGAGCAAGCCAAGGCCAAAGAGCGGCTGATCGAGCGCGAACAGGCGTTGACCAAGCACATGTCCGAGCGTGAAAAACACGTTCCTGCCGTCATTGCACCGGCCCCGGCCAAGGCGCCGGAACCGAGCAAGCGCGTGCAGAAGGAGAAACAGGCCCCGTTGTTCGTGGACAGCGCCGTTGAAGGCACGCTGCCGCCGATCTCGATTCTTGATCCAGCCGAGAAAAAACAGCTCAATTACTCCCCCGAATCCCTGGCGGCCGTTGGCCATTTGCTTGAAATCAAACTCAAGGAGTTCGGTGTAGAGGTCACGGTGGACTCGATTCACCCGGGGCCGGTGATTACCCGTTACGAAATCCAGCCTGCCGCCGGGGTCAAGGTCAGCCGTATTTCAAACCTGGCCAAAGACCTGGCACGCTCGCTGGCGGTCACCAGTGTGCGGGTGGTGGAGGTGATTCCGGGCAAAACCACGGTCGGTATCGAGATTCCGAACGAAGACCGGCAGATCGTGCGCTTCTCCGAAGTGCTGTCGACCCCCGAATACGACAACGCCAAGTCCCCGGTAACTCTGGCCTTGGGTCATGACATTGGTGGCCGTCCGGTGATCACCGATCTGGCGAAAATGCCGCACTTGCTGGTGGCCGGTACAACCGGCTCCGGCAAGTCGGTGGGTGTGAACGCAATGATCCTGTCGATCCTGTTCAAGTCTGGCCCCGAAGACGCCAAATTGATCATGATCGACCCGAAGATGCTTGAACTGTCGATCTATGAAGGCATTCCGCATCTGTTGTGCCCGGTGGTTACGGACATGAAGGATGCTGCCAACGCTCTGCGCTGGAGCGTTGCCGAGATGGAGCGCCGCTACAAACTGATGGCCAAGATGGGCGTGCGCAACCTGGCGGGTTTCAACCAGAAGGTCAAGGACGCCCAGGATGCTGGCGAGCCGCTGGTCGACCCGTTGTACAAGCGCGAAAGCATGCACGACGAAGCGCCGCTGCTCGTGAAGTTGCCGACCATCGTGGTGGTGGTCGACGAATTTGCCGACATGATGATGATCGTCGGTAAAAAGGTTGAAGAGCTGATCGCACGTATTGCCCAGAAAGCACGGGCCGCCGGCATTCACTTGATCCTCGCCACCCAGCGTCCTTCGGTGGACGTGATTACCGGCCTTATCAAGGCCAACATCCCGACCCGTATGGCGTTCCAGGTATCGAGCAAGATCGATTCGCGCACCATCATCGACCAGGGCGGCGCCGAACAACTGCTGGGCCATGGTGACATGCTCTACATGCCGCCCGGCACCAGCCTGCCGATTCGTGTGCACGGCGCGTTCGTATCGGACGATGAAGTGCACCGGGTGGTGGAGGCCTGGAAATTGCGCGGCAGTCCGGACTACAACGAAGACATCCTTGCGGGTGTTGAAGAACCTGGCAGCGGTTTTGACGGCGGCAGTGATGGCGGCGATGACGCTGAAACCGATGCGCTCTACGACGAAGCGGTACAGTTTGTACTTGAAAGCCGTCGCGCCTCGATCTCTGCTGTACAGCGCAAATTGAAGATCGGTTACAACCGCGCGGCCCGCATGATCGAATCCATGGAAATGGCCGGGGTTGTCACCTCGATGAACACTAACGGCTCGCGTGAAGTACTGGCGCCAGCCCCGATGCGCGATTGACCTGCCCGGTTTTCAGCCGGCAGGTTCCAACTAATCAATGAGGATTTCCATGCGTTTTGCCAGCATGCTTTTGCTACCGGTATTGGCTTTTTCTTCGCTTTCGGCTCATGCCGACGCTGACAGTGTGAAACGTCTTGGTCAATTGCTCGGGTCCGATACCATCACTGCACGCTTCTCCCAGTTGACGCTGGATGGCAGCGGCACGCAGTTGCAGGAAACCGCCGGTGAAATGTCGGTCAAGCGCCCAGGGTTGTTCTACTGGCACACCGATGCTCCAAACGAGCAGTTGATGGTTTCTGACGGCCAGAAAGTCTCACTTTGGGACCCGGATCTGGAACAGGTCACGATCAAGAAGCTGGACCAACGCCTGACCCAGACCCCTGCCTTGTTGCTGTCGGGTGATGTGTCCAAGATCAGCGAAAGTTTCGATATCACCTCCAAGCAAGCCGGTGATGTGATGGACTTCACCCTCAAGCCCAAGACCAAGGACACGTTGTTCGACTCCCTGCGCCTGTCGTTTCGCGGTGGCAAGATCAACGACATGCAGTTGATCGACAGCGTGGGTCAGCGCACCAACATCCTGTTCACCGGGGTCAAGGTCAACGAGCCAGTTCCTGCATCCAAGTTCAAGTTCGATATCCCGAAAGGGGCTGATGTCATCCAGGAATAAGCCCTGGAAGAGGTTTCAAAAGCTGCCCATGGATCTGTTTCGAAGTGCCCCGATAGCCCAACCCTTGGCTGCCCGTTTGCGAGCAGCCAATCTGGACGAGTACGTCGGTCAGGAACACCTGCTTGCCCGCGGCAAGCCCTTGCGCGAAGCGCTGGAGCAGGGTGCGCTGCATTCGATGATCTTCTGGGGCCCGCCGGGTGTGGGTAAAACCACCCTGGCGCGGCTGCTGGCAGAAGTGTCGGATGCGCATTTTGAAACCGTTTCGGCGGTGCTGGCCGGGGTCAAGGAGATCCGTCAGGCGGTCGAAATCGCCAAGCAGCAGGCGGGCCAGTATGGCCGGCGCACCATCCTGTTTGTCGACGAAGTGCATCGCTTCAACAAGTCGCAGCAAGATGCGTTCTTGCCTTATGTCGAAGATGGCACCCTGATTTTTATCGGGGCGACCACCGAAAACCCTTCCTTTGAGCTGAACAACGCACTGCTGTCGCGGGCGCGGGTGTATGTGCTCAAAAGCCTTGACGAAGCAGCCCTGCGCAAGCTGGTGCAGCGTGCGCTGACGGAAGACAAGGGCCTGGGCAAGCGAGACCTGAGCCTGAGCGACGAGGGCTTCCAGATTTTGCTGCGGGCGGCCGACGGTGATGGCCGGCGTTTGCTCAACCTGCTGGAAAACGCCTCGGACCTGGCCGAAGACCACAGTGAAATCGGCACCGACCTGCTGCATAACCTGCTGGGCGATACCCAGCGGCGTTTCGACAAGGGCGGCGAAGCTTTTTACGATCAGATATCGGCGTTGCACAAATCGGTACGCGGCTCCAACCCGGACGGCGCCTTGTACTGGTTTGCGCGCATGATCGACGGCGGCTGCGACCCGCTGTACATCGCCCGGCGCGTGGTGCGCATGGCCAGTGAAGACATTGGCAACGCCGACCCGCGGGCCTTGAGCCTGTGCCTGGCCGCCTGGGACGTACAGGAGCGTCTCGGCAGCCCGGAAGGCGAGCTGGCCGTGGCCCAGGCCATCACGTATCTGGCTTGCGCGCCAAAAAGCAACGCGGTGTACATGGGTTTCAAGGCTGCGTTGCGCAGCGCCGCCGAGTACGGCTCGCTTGAAGTGCCGCTGCATCTGCGCAATGCGCCAACCAAACTGATGAAGCAACTGGGCTACGGTGATGAATACCGCTATGCCCATGACGAGCCCGATGCCTATGCCGCTGGCGAAGACTACTTCCCGGATGAGCTGGAGCCGTTGCCCTTGTATCAGCCGGTCCCGCGGGGGCTGGAACTGAAGATCGGCGAGAAGCTTAAACACCTCGCGGCACTTGATCGCGCCAGCCCCCTGCAACGGAGAAAACCGTGATTCCATTGGTCGTGGCCGTCTCGGTGGGAGGCATTGCAGGCACCTTGTTGCGCTTTGCCACGGGAAACTGGATCAACGCCAATTGGCCGCGGCACTTTTATACCGCGACATTGGCCGTTAATATCGTGGGCTGCCTGCTGATTGGCCTTTTGTACGGACTTTTTCTGATGCGCCCGGAAGTACCGATTGAAGTCCGAGCCGGGCTGATGGTCGGTTTCCTGGGTGGTTTGACCACTTTTTCATCCTTTTCACTGGATACGGTGCGCCTGCTTGAAACCGGGCAAGTGCCACTGGCACTGGGCTATGCAGCCCTCAGCGTATTCGGCGGGCTGCTCGCAACCTGGGCTGGCCTGTCCCTGACCAAACTTTGATAAACGAGAAACCGACATGCTCGATTCCAAACTGTTACGTACTAACCTGCAGGACGTAGCGGATCGCCTGGCATCCCGTGGCTACAAGCTGGACGTGGCGCGCATCGACGCGCTGGAAGCCAAGCGTAAAGAAGTCCAGACCCTGACAGAGAAGCTGCAGGCCGAGCGCAACGCCATCTCCAAAAGCATTGGTCAGGCCAAGGCTCGCGGTGAAGACATCGCGCCGCTGATGGCCAGTGTTGAAACCATGGGCAGCGATCTGGCCAATGGAAAGGTTGAGCTGGACGCGATCCAGACTGAACTGGACTCGATCCTGTTGGGCTTGCCGAATCTGCCGGACGCTTCGGTGCCGGTCGGTGCTGATGAAGATGACAACGTCGAGATCCGTCGCTGGGGCACCCCCAAGTCCTTTGATTTCGACATCAAGGACCACGTTGCACTGGGCGAGCAATACGGCTGGCTGGATTTTGAAACCGCCGCCAAGCTGTCCGGTGCCCGCTTTGCCTTGCTGCGCGGGCCAATCGCCCGCCTGCATCGCGCACTGGCGCAGTTCATGATCAACCTGCATACCGGCGAACACGGCTACGAAGAGGCTTACACGCCTTATCTGGTCCAGGCGCCTGCGCTGCAAGGTACTGGCCAACTGCCGAAGTTCGAAGAAGAGCTGTTCAAGATCAGCCGCGAAGGCGAAGCTGATTTTTACCTGATCCCTACCGCCGAAGTGACGCTGACCAACATCGTCGCGGGCGAAATCGTTGAACACAAGGCCCTGCCGATCAAGCTTGTGGCGCACACGCCGTGCTTCCGCAGTGAGGCAGGTGCATCGGGTCGCGATACACGCGGCATGATTCGCCAACATCAGTTCGACAAGGTTGAAATGGTGCAGATCGTTGAACCGTCGACTTCGATGGACGCGCTGGAAGGTCTGGTCGGCAACGCTGAAAAGGTCCTGCAACTGCTGGAGCTGCCATACCGCACCCTGGCGCTGTGCACCGGCGACATGGGTTTCAGCGCGGTTAAAACCTACGATCTGGAAGTGTGGATCCCGAGCCAGGACAAGTACCGCGAAATTTCGTCGTGCTCCAACTGCGGTGATTTCCAGGCCCGTCGCATGCAAGCGCGTTTCCGCAACCCGGAAACCGGCAAGCCTGAACTGGTTCATACCCTCAACGGTTCCGGTCTGGCGGTAGGTCGTACGCTGGTCGCCGTATTGGAAAACTACCAGCAGGCTGACGGCTCGATTCGTGTGCCTGAAGTGCTCAAGCCTTACATGGGCGGCGTTGAGGTCATCGGCTAAATGGAGTTTCTGCCGCTGTTTCATAACCTGCGTGGCAGTCGTGTACTGGTGGTCGGCGGTGGGGAAATTGCCTTGCGCAAATCCCGGCTGCTGGCCGATGCCGGTGCGGTGCTGCGGGTTGTCGCACCCGCCATAGAGCCCCAGTTGTGCGAATTGATAAACAGCAGTGGCGGTGAGCAGGTATTGCGCGGTTATGTCGAGTCTGACCTCGAAGGCTGTGTCCTGATCATTGCTGCCACCGACGATGAGCCGTTAAACGCTCAGGTCTCCGCCGACGCCCGTCGTCGCTGCGTACCGGTCAACGTGGTGGATGCACCTGCCTTGTGCAGCGTGATCTTCCCCGCGATTGTCGACCGCTCGCCGCTGGTGATCGCCATTTCCAGTGGCGGTGATGCGCCGGTACTGGCGCGTTTGATTCGCGCCAAGATCGAAACCTGGATTCCTTCGACCTACGGTCAGCTTGCGGGCCTTGCGGCGCGCTTTCGAGCCCAGGTCAAAGGCTTGTTTCCAGACGTACAGCAGCGGCGCGGTTTTTGGGAAGACGTTTTCCAGGGTCCGATTGCCGACCGCCAACTGGCCGGGCAGGGCGCCGAAGCCGAGCGCTTGCTGCTGGCAAAGATCAATGGCGAAGCGGCCCAAACCACCGGTGAGGTTTACCTGGTAGGTGCCGGGCCGGGTGATCCTGACTTGCTGACGTTCCGTGCCCTGCGCTTGATGCAGCAAGCCGATGTGGTGCTTTACGACCGCCTGGTGGCGCCGGCGATTCTTGAGCTGTGCCGTCGCGATGCCGAGCGTGTGTATGTCGGCAAGCGTCGTGCCGAGCATGCCGTGCCGCAAGACCAGATCAACCAGCAACTGGTGGACCTGGCCAAGCAAGGCAAGCGTGTGGTGCGACTCAAGGGTGGCGATCCGTTTATCTTTGGTCGTGGCGGTGAAGAAATCGAAGAGCTGGCCGCTCACGGGATTCCCTTCCAGGTGGTCCCGGGGATTACCGCTGCCAGTGGTTGCGCAGCCTATGCCGGCATTCCGCTGACTCATCGCGATTACGCGCAGTCCGTGCGTTTTGTGACCGGGCATCTGAAGGACGGTACCAGCAATCTGCCCTGGAGCGACCTGGTCGCGCCGGCACAGACGCTGGTGTTCTACATGGGCCTGATCGGTTTGCCGATCATCTGCGAACAACTGATCAAGCACGGTCGTTCGGCAGATACCCCGGCGGCTTTGATTCAGCAAGGTACGACGTCCAATCAGCGTGTCTTCACCGGCACCTTGAAAGACTTGCCGACGCTGGTGGCGGAACATGAAGTTCATGCACCGACCCTGGTGATTGTGGGCGAAGTGGTATTGCTGCGTGAGAAGCTGAAGTGGTTTGAAGGGGCGCAGTCTCAGGTCTGACGCTGCCCTCACCTCAACCCTCTCCCGGAGGGAGAGGGGGCTGATTTGTGGTGTTTTTTGAATCCGCGTGCGTTCAGTCCCCTCTCCCCGTGGGAGAGGGCTAGGGTGAGGGGCTTTTGCCCTTGCCTCAGTTCCGGTTATCCCCCATCAAACTCTCCACCGACGGCACTCGCGTGTCGCTCTCCATCTGCGCATCGTGTTCAATTTGATGGCTGAAGCGGTCCAGCGAACCTTGCGCCGGCTGTGCATCGCTGGCAAAGACGGGCGGGCTGAGGATGTAGGCACCGAGCAAGCGACTCAACGCCGCCAGGCTGTCGATATGGGTACGCTCATAGCCATGGGTCGCATCGCAACCAAACGCCAGCAGGGCGCAACGAATGTCATGCCCGGCAGCGACCGCAGAATGGGCATCGCTGAAGTAGTAACGGAACATGTCTCGGCGCACCGGCAGTTCATGCTCGCTGGCCAAATGCAGTAAATGGCGCGACAAGTGATAGTCATAAGGGCCCCCCGAGTCCTGCATTGCCACACTGACCGCATGTTCGCTGGAATGCTGGCCTGGCGCCACCGGGGCAATATCGATCCCCACAAACTCACTGACATCCCACGGCAATGCAGCTGCCGCGCCGCTCCCGGTTTCCTCGGTGATGGTAAACAGCGGGTGACAGTCAATCAGCGGCTGCACGCCACTGTCGACGATTGCCTTGAGCGCGGCCAGCAACGCGGCAACCCCGGCTTTGTCATCCAGGTGACGGGCGCTGATATGACCGCTTTCGGTGAACTCCGGCAGTGGGTCAAACGCCACAAAATCGCCGATATTGACCCCCAGCGAATCGCAGTCGGCACGAGTGGTGCAGTACGCATCCAGCCTTAATTCGATATGGTCCCAACTGATCGGCAGTTCATCCACGCCGGTGTTGAACGCATGCCCCGAGGCCATAAGCGGCAGCACACTGCCGCGAATCACGCCATTGTCGGTAAACAGGCTGACACGGCTGCCTTCGGCGAAACGACTGGACCAGCAGCCCACAGGTGCCAATACCAGCCGGCCGTTGTCTTTGATCGCCCGTACGCTGGCACCAATGGTGTCCAGGTGTGCCGCGACGGCGCGGTCCGGGCTGCTTTGCTGGCCTTTGAGGGTGGCGCGCAAGGTGCCGCGGCGCGTCAGCTCGAAGGGGATACCCAGTTCATCGAGACGTTCGGCAACGTAGCGCACGATGGTGTCGGTAAAGCCCGTAGGGCTGGGAATGGCGAGCATTTCCAGCAGGACCCGTTGCAGGTACTCAAGGTCGGGTTCAGGGAGGGTGCGATTCATGAAAACTCCTGAGGCAAGGCCGGCCGCGTCGTGTAAACGCGGCATGCACAGTGATGACGTTCAGCGCCGCCGTTTAAGGCGCGGGCTGACTGTGGGGGAAGAGCAAATCGATAAAGCGTTCGGCAGTGGGCTGCGGTTCATGATTGGCCAGGCCGGCCCGTTCGTTGGCTTCGATAAACACATACTCGGGCTGGTCGGCGGCAGGGACCATCAGGTCCAGCCCGACCACCGGGATATCCAGCGCTCGCGCGGCGCGAACGGCGGCGGCAGCCAGGACCGGGTGCAAGATGTCGGTCACGTCTTCAAGGCAACCACCGGTGTGCAGATTGGCGGTGCGGCGCACGGCCACTAACTGACCGGCTGGCACAATGCTCTCGTATTCATAGCCTGCAGCTCGCACGCTGCGCAGGGTTTCGGCATCCAGCGGAATCCGGCTTTCACCTTCGGTCGCCGCCTGGCGGCGACGGCTTTGGGCTTCAATCAGTTGGTGGACGCTGTGCAGGCCGTCCCCCATTACCTGCGCGGGGCGGCGTATGGCGGCGGCAACCACGTCGAAGCCAATCACCACAATCCGCAGGTCGAGCCCCTCGTGAAAGCTTTCCAGCAGCACCCGGCTGTCGAATGCCCGGGCTGCCTCGATGGCCTGTTGCACCTGTTCGATGCTGTCCAGGTCCACCGCCACGCCATTGCCTTGCTCGCCATCCACCGGCTTGACCACCACCCGGGAATGGCACTCAAGAAACGCCAGATTGTCATCGGCGGTGCCCGCCAGCTGCTGGGCAGGCATGTTCAGCCCGGCATTGCTCAGGATGCTGTGGGTCAGGCGCTTGTCCTGACACAGGCTCATGCTGATGGCGCTGGTCAGGTCGCTCAATGATTCGCGGCAACGAATCCGCCGCCCGCCCTGACTGAGGGTGAACAGCCCGGCGGCCGCGTCGTCAATTTGCACATCGATCCCGCGTTTGTAAGCTTCCTCCACCAGAATGCGGGCGTAGGGGTTGAGCCCCGCTTCAGGCCCGGGGCCCAGAAACAGCGGTTGGTTGATGCCGTTTTTACGCTTGATGGCAAAGGTCGAGAGGGTGCGAAAGCCCAGCTTGGCGTAGAGGCTTTTCGCCTGGGCGTTGTCATGCAGCACGGACAGGTCAAGGTAGCTCAAGCCGCGACTCATAAAGTGCTCGATCAGGTGCCGTACCAGCACTTCACCGACACCGGGTCGTGAGCACTGCGGGTCTACCGCCAGACACCAGAGGCTGCTGCCATTCTCTGGGTCATGAAAGGCGGTGTGGTGATTCAAGCCCATGACACTGCCAATCACCGCGCCGCTGTCCTCATCCTCCGCCATCCAGTAGACCGGGCCGCCCTGGTGCCGCGCCGTGAGCAGCGCCGGGTCGATGGGCAGCATTGAGCGCGCCTGATACAAGGTGTTGATCGCGCTCCAGTCCGCTTCACTTTGCGCGCGGCGTATACGGAAGCCGCGAAACACACGGGTGGCAGGGCGGTAGTCGGTAAACCACAGGCGCAAAGTGTCCGATGGATCGAGAAACAGCTGTTGCGGCGACTGGGCCAAGACCTGCTGGGGTGCGGCGACGTACAGCGCAATGTCGCGCTCGCCGGGTTGTTCATTGAGCAACTCATTCGCCAGACTGGCGGGGTTGGGGAAGGTATGCCCAATCAGCAATCGCCCCCATCCGCAATGCACGGCCACGGGCAGTGCATCTAGCGGGCTGCCGTCTTCGGCAAAGCGCGCCTGCAGGCGTTCATAAGACGGTGTCTGGCCACGCAGCAAGCGCTGGCTATAAGCTGTAGCGAGGGGTTTCATCGATTAGATTCCTTGTTCGCTCAGCCACAAATTCAGTGCTGCCAGTTGCCACAGTTTCGAGCCATTTAAAGGCGTCAACTGGCTTTGCGGGTGGGTCAGCAGTTGATCGAGCATCGCCGGCTGAAACAGCCCGCGATCCTGGCTCGGGTCCAGCAGCAAATCGCGCACCCAATTGAGGGTGTTGCCTTCCAGGTGCTTGAGCCCGGGTACCGGGAAGTAGCCTTTTTTACGGTCGATCACTTCGCTCGGGATCACCAGGCGTGCCGCTTCCTTGAGTACTTGCTTGCCGCCGTCCGGCAGTTTGAAGCGCGCAGGAATCCGCGCTGACAATTCGGCGAGGCGGTAATCAAGAAACGGCGTGCGGGCTTCAAGGCCCCAGGCCATGGTCATGTTGTCGACCCGTTTGACCGGGTCGTCCACCAGCATCACCGTGCTGTCCAGGCGCAAGGCTTTGTCGACCCCGGCGTCGGCCCCCGGTCGGGCGAAATGCTCGCGTACAAAGTCCCCGGCCGCGTCATTGGCCGTCAGCCACTGCGGCTGCACCGTGGCCTTGTATTCGTCATAACTGCGATCGAAAAACGCTTCGCGGTAAGCGGCATACGGGTCGTTGGCGGCGTCGACTGGCGGATACCAGTGATAGCCGGCAAACAGTTCGTCGGCGCCCTGGCCGCTTTGCACTACCTTGCAGTGCTTGGCCACTTCCCGTGACAGGAGGTAAAACGCGATGCAGTCATGGCTGACCATCGGCTCGCTCATGGCCCGGAAGGCCGCAGGCAATTGCTCGATGATCTCGTGTTCGCCAATGCGCAGTTGGTGATGGCGGGTGCCGTAATGTTTGGCGATCAGGTCCGAATACTCGAATTCGTTACCGCGTTCGCCGCCTGCGTCCTCAAAGCCGATGGAGAAGGTCGACAGATCCTGTACGCCAACGTCCCGCAGCAAACCCACCAGCAAGCTAGAGTCGACCCCGCCCGAGAGCAGCACACCGACATCCACGGCCGCGCGTTGGCGAATAGCCACAGCTTGGCGGGTACTGTCGAGTACGCGGTCGCGCCAGTCTTCGAGGGTCAAGTCGAGTTCGTCGGCGTGGGGGCCGTAGGGCAGGGTCCACCAGGTTTTCTGCTCGGTGTGACCGCTGGCATCAATGCGCAGCCAGGTGGCCGGGGGCAGTTTTTCAATCCCGGCAATCAAGGTGCGGGGTGCGGGCACCACAGCGTGGAAATTCAGGTAGTGGTTGAGCGCGACCGGGTCGAGCATCGGGTTGATGTCGCCTCCCTTGAGCAGCGCCGGCAGGGTGGACGCAAAGCGCAAGCGCTCCCCGGTACGCGACAGGTACAGCGGTTTTACCCCCAGACGGTCGCGGGCGATAAACAGGCGCTGCGCATCGCGCTCCCAGATGGCAAAGGCAAACATGCCATTGAGCTTGGGCAACAGCGCTTCACCCCAGGCGTGATAGCCCTTGAGCAGCACTTCGGTGTCGCCATCCGAGTAAAAGGCGTAACCGAGGTTTTCAAGTTCGGCCCTTAGTTCGGGGAAGTTATAGATCGCGCCATTGAATGCCAGTGACAGGCCAAGCTGATTGTCGATCATCGGCTGGGCCGAGCCGTCTGACAGATCCATGATTTTCAGTCGGCGATGGCCCAGGGCTATCGGCCCCTGACTGTGGAAACCCCAGGCATCGGGGCCACGTGGAGCGAGGTGGTGGGTGATGCGTTCGATGGCTGCCAGGTCGGCAGGTTGTTGATCAAAACGTAACTCGCCAGCTAATCCGCACATGGTGTGTAAGTCCTTGGTATTTCGGCATGTGGTGCTACAGGTTGAGGCGGCGCCTTTGCGGGGCGCCCGGTAGCGCTTGGGCCCGGTTTTAAAGGGCGATGCAGCGCCTGGCTGCATCGCCAGCCCATGCGAAGCGGGGCTAATAACACCCGCGGCGCGATAAATGACCGTGTTTTATCGAGTAACTGAGACCCGGATCGTTCAATAAAACTTACAAGAGGTCGATCAAGCAGACGCTTGCACGGGGCGCAAGGCAGGGGGCAGCCAGTAGTTATTTATGGGTGCCGGGTGCTTGTGAGGCGTTGGGTTGGTAGGCTCGTTTGGTCACTTGCCAGGGCATTTAAAGAGAGGTTGTCCAGGGCTTTATGCGCATCTGGATATGCGACAGGGCACCCTCAACGATAGCTGTTGAGCAATGCCATCCATCAGTGGGGCTACCGGTTAACGCAAGGGGGCAGAAATCTGCCGTTAACCGGCCAGCACCAAGGCTACAACCCTTTGATCAGCGCACGCAGCCCGAATCGACTTGGCAGGCAGGCCTCGGCTACAACACGTGGAACGGGCAGGGGCTCGTTGGTGATCCAGGCTGCCAACAGCTCGCCGGACAGTGGTGCGGTAATCAGCCCGCGTGAGCCGTGGCCGCTGTTGACATACACGCCTGGGAGCCAGGGGCATGGCGTGTCTGGCACTTGGCGGGCATCTTTGCGCAACACGGCATAGGCGCTTGCAAACTGCTCCGGGTCGGTCAATGGGCCAACAATAGGTAAATAGTCCGGGCTGGTGCAGCGGAAGGCCGCCCAGCCCTTCAGGGTATGCGGGTCCAGTTGTTCGTCACCGAGGCGTTGGGCCAGGTCCGGGGATATTTCCTGCAGCAAGTCGAGGTTGCCCTGATGCCCCTCTGGGGTAGTGGTCAGGTCTTCGTTATGGAAGTCGAAGCTGGCACCCAGCGTATGCTCACCCAGTCGGCCCGGGGCTACATAACCCTCGGCACAGACCACAGTTTTAAGCACGGCGCTGTTTTCGGTTTCAACCAGCTGGGTAATTTGCCCCCGAATGCGCTTGAGAGGTAAACCGCTGCTGGCCGGGAACCGTTTGACCTCTGCGGCACCTGCAAGGATCACTACCGGGGCGCTGGCCAGCACCTGCTCGTCCTGACAGGCCTGCCATTGGTCATCGACCCTGTGCAGTTGCAACACGTCATGGTGAGTCAATACCTGCACGTTTGGGTGCAAGGCCTGGTAGTGGCATAACGCAGGGGGGTGAACCCAGCCGCCTTCGGGGTAGAAAAGCCCGCCATGGGCCAATTCGATACCGGCCAGCGCCTGTGCCTGGGGCTGATCGAGCAGATGCACCAGCGCGGGCGGGAACGCCGCGGCCAATTGTGCCTGGCGTTCGGCTTCCTTGGCATTGAAACCCAATTGCAGGACGCCGCAATCATCCCAGTCGCGCCCGCGTTGCAGGTGTTCCAGCAGGCGACGGGTGTAGCCGAAGCCGCTGACAATCATCTGCGACAGGGTTGTGCCGTGGGCGGAGAGCTTCATATACAGCACACCCTGGGGGTTGCCCGACGCTTCCTTGGCCAGTTTTTCATGGCGCTCCAGCAACACAACCTGCCAGCCCCGTTTGGCCAGGCTGTTGGCGCTGGCGCAGCCCGCCAGGCCGCCACCGATCACCAGAGCCTTGCGTTCACCGGGGACCTGAGGCGGGCGGGCGTACCAGGGTTTGTCTGGCCCAGTGCCCGGGGCCTGCTCCGGCAAGCCCAAAAAGCTACCGCGCAGAATCTCCCATTTATGGCCGATGCCTGGTGTGCGGCGCATCTTGAAGCCTGCTTCATTCAGTGACCGGCGCACCCAGCCGGTACTGGTGAAGGTGCTGATGGTGGACTCGGGTGCCGCCAGGCGGGCCAGTTGCGCGAACAATTGCGGGGTCCACATGTCGGGGTTTTTCGCGGGGGCAAAACCGTCGAGAAACCAGGCATCGATTTGCGCGTCCAGTTGCGGCAGTTGCTCCAGCGCGTCACCGATCAATAACGTGAGGGTGACCCGGCCATTGGCCAGGCTCAGGGTCTGAAACCCCGGGTGAATCGCAAAGTAGGCCGCCAGCAGCTGTTCGCTGAAGGTGGCCAGTTCGGGCCACAGGGCGAGGGCGCGCTGCAGGTCTTCGCGGGTCAGCGGGTATTTTTCAACGCTGATGAAGTGCAGGCGGGCGTCGGGCAGCGCGGTCTGTTCAAACAGCTGCCAGGCGCACAAAAAATTCAGTCCGGTGCCGAAACCGGTTTCACCAATAACCAGTTGGCCATTGGCGGGCAGGGCGGCAAAGCGCTCCTTGAGTGCGTTCTGTTCGATAAAGACATAGCGCGTCTCTTCAAGACCTGACTTGTCCGAAAAGTACACGTCATCAAACACCCGCGAATGGGGGCGACCTTGGTCATCCCAGTCAATCTGGGCATTGGGCATTTCAGTAGTCATGTGCGGCTCGGCAACGGCAAGGCGGCCATTCTAGCTGATCAGTAGCGGCCAGATTGATCCATGACAGTTTTGTGAGTGTTGTTCCTACACGTTTAGACGCAATCCGCTAGGCTTGTGAAATCTTGCCAGGGAGCTTTCCATGTTCGAATCCGCCGAAATCGGTCATGCCATCGATAAAGAAACCTACGACAGGGAAGTTCCCGCCTTACGCGAAGCTTTGCTTGAAGCTCAATACGACCTACAGCATCAGAAACGTTCTGCCGTCATCGTGTTGATCAATGGCATTGAAGGCGCCGGCAAGGGCGAGACGGTCAAGCTGCTTAACGAGTGGATGGACCCGCGATTGATCGAAGTGCGTACCTTTGATCAACAAACCGATGAAGAGCTGGCGCACCCGCCCGCCTGGCGCTATTGGCGCCAGTTACCGGCCAAGGGCCGGATGGGCGTGTTCTTTGGTAATTGGTACAGCCAAATGCTTCAGGGCCGGGTTCATGGCGTGTTCAAGGACGCGGTGCTGGATCAGGCAATCAACGGCGCCGAGCGGCTGGAGAAAATGCTCTGTGACGACGGTGCGGTGATCTTCAAGTTCTGGTTCCACTTGTCCAAGAAACAAATGAAGGATCGCCTCAAGGCATTAAAGGATGATCCGTTGCACAGCTGGCGCATAAGCCCGCTGGACTGGCAGCAGTCAGAAACCTATGACCGGTTTGTACGCTTTGGTGAACGGGCGATTCGTCGCACCAGCCGTGACTATGCGCCGTGGCACATCGTTGAGGGGGTCGACCCGCACTACCGCAGCCTGACGGTGGGCAAAATCCTGCTTGAAGGGCTGCAGGTGGCGCTGAACGCGCCAAAAACCAAACCTCGCTCCAACGTGCCTCCCTTGCCTGAAAACCATGACGGCCTGAGCCTGCTCGATTGCCTGGACATGACCCTGCACCTTGAAAAGGATGACTATCAAGAGCAGCTGATTACCGAGCAGGCCCGCTTGTCAGGGTTGATGCGTGACAAGCGCATGCGCCGACATGCGCTGATCACCGTGTTTGAAGGCAACGATGCGGCGGGTAAAGGCGGTTCGATCCGTCGGGTTGCGGCTGCGCTCGACCCGCGCCAATACAACATCGTGCCGATTGCGGCGCCCTCCGAGGATGAACGTGCCCAGCCTTATCTCTGGCGGTTTTGGCGACATATACCGGCGCGGGGCAAATTCACGATTTTCGATCGCTCCTGGTATGGGCGCGTACTGGTGGAGCGCGTAGAAGAGTTTTGCACCCAGGCCGACTGGATGCGTGCCTACGGCGAGATCAACGACTTTGAAGAGCAGCTCAGTGCGGCGGGAGTGATTGTCGTCAAGTTCTGGCTGGCCATTGACAAGGACACCCAGCTTGAACGTTTTCAGGAACGTGAAGAGATCCCGTTCAAGCGCTTCAAAATCACCGAAGAAGATTGGCGCAATCGCGAAAAATGGGACCTGTATCGCAATGCGGTTTGCGACATGGTCGATCGTACCAGTACCGAGATTTCACCCTGGACCCTGGTTGAAGCCAACGACAAGCGCTGGGCGCGGGTCAAGGTGCTGCGTACCATCAACGATGCCCTTGAAGCGGCCTTCAAGAAGAGCGACAAAAAGCGTAAAAAATAAGAAAAACCTGTAGATACTCTGTTGTAGGTCAAGCCCTAGTGTGGGAGCGAGCCTGCTCGCTCCCACAGTTGCCGTTGTCCTGTAGCCGCAGCCTCGTTCCTTCGCCAGCTACGAGAAGACCTATGGCCTAGTGTTTGCCAGGGCCCAGCATGTTTTCCGGACGCACCCACTGATCGAATTCAGCGTCGGTGACATACCCCAGCGCCAATGCGGCCTCGCGCAAGGTCAAACCTTCGGCATAGGCTTTTTTTGCGATTTCGGCAGATTTGTCATAACCGATATGCGGGTTGAGCGCCGTCACCAGCATCAGGCCGCGTTCCAGATGTTCGGCCATCTTTTCGGCGTCGACTTCAAGACCGGTCACGCAATGCTTCTGGAAGTTGCTGCAACCGTCTCCCAGTAACTGGATGGATTGCAGCAGGTTGTGAATGATCACCGGTTTATAGACGTTGAGCTGCAAATGACCCTGGCTGGCGGCAAAGCCGATCGCCACGTCATTGCCCATGACCTGGCAGGCCAGCATCGACAGGGCTTCGCATTGGGTCGGGTTGACCTTGCCCGGCATGATCGAGCTGCCCGGTTCATTGGCCGGCAGTTTGATCTCGGCCAGCCCGGCACGCGGGCCCGAGCCCAGCAAACGGAAGTCGTTGGCCAGTTTCATCAAGGTCACGGCGAGGGTTTTGAGCGCGCCCGAGAGGGTGGTCAGCGGCTCGTGACCGGCCAGCGCGGCAAACTTGTTCGGCGCCGTGACAAATGGCAAGCCCGACAGCGCTGCAATTTCAGCGGCAATCGCTTCGGCAAAACCATGGGGGGCGTTGAGCCCGGTGCCTACGGCGGTGCCGCCCTGGGCCAGCTCGCACACGGCGGGGATGGCGGAACGTATCGCCTGCTCGGCGTAATCCAGTTGCGCGATATAGGCCGAAAGCTCCTGCCCGAACGTGATGGGGGTTGCGTCCATCATGTGGGTGCGGCCGGTTTTAACCAGTTTCATGTGCTGCGCCGACAACTCGGCCAGCCCCCCGGACAACTCATTGATTGCCGGCAGCAAGTGCTCGTGCACTGCTTTGGCGGCGGCAATATGCATGGCGGTAGGGAAGCAGTCATTGGAGCTTTGCGAGCGATTGACGTGGTCATTGGGGTGCACGGGGGATTTACCGCCGCGGCCTTTGCCTGCCAGTTCGTTGGCGCGCCCGGCGATGACTTCGTTGGCGTTCATGTTGCTTTGCGTGCCGCTACCGGTCTGCCAGACCACCAGCGGGAATTGATCATCGTGTTCGCCGTCCAGCACTTCATCGGCGGCCTGTTCGATCAGGCGTGCGATGTCGGCGGGCAGGTCGCCATTGCGGTTATTGACCCGGGCAGCGGCTTTTTTGATCAGCACCAGAGCATGCAGCACGGCCAACGGCATTTTTTCCTTGCCGATGGCGAAGTTGATCAGGGATCGTTGAGTCTGAGCACCCCAGTAAGCTTCGTCGGCCACGCTTACTTCACCCAGGCTGTCGGTTTCGATACGGCTCATCGGCTCTTTCTCCTTAAGGTCTGATCAGAGCTTAGGCGCTGATTCGGGCAAGGGGTTCAATCTGTTGTTTTTAAGGTTTTTGGTCGGCTGATGAGAACCTCTATCAGCCTCGGGGTTGAGTGACGGACTTTATTAGGCGCAGAATGGCCGCCCTTGGGGTTAAACCTCGCTTGCTAGAAAAGGAAACTCGATGACCCGTCTTCGCGCCATCTGTACAGCGGTTGCTCTGGTTTGCGCCAGCGGCCAGGTATTCGCCGATACCGCTAGCCACGCGGCCAGTGCTGAAACGTTCCTGAAACTGGCACATGCCGATAAGCTGGGTACCCCGGTGTATATGCAAGTGCAGCAAATGTTCGCTCAGCGTTTCGAGCAAACCAAAGCGCCAGCCTCCAAGAAAGCCCTGCTGGAAACCTACCAGGCCAAAGCCAACACCGCTCTGGACCAGGCCATTGGCTGGGACAAGCTCAAGCCTGACATGGTCAAGCTCTACACCACCAACTTCAGCGAATCCGAACTCAAGGATCTGGTAGCGTTCTACCAGTCGCCACTGGGCAAGAAAGTCCTGGAAAAAATGCCGCAGTTGACTCAGCAGTCGGCACAAATGACCCAGGCCAAGCTGGAAAGCGCAGTACCGGTGGTTAACAAGCTGCTGGAAGACATGACTGCCGAGCTGGAGCCAAAAGCGGCCCCGGCCAAGAAGAAGTAAGCGGAGCCTGAATGAGCATGCAACAACGTATCGAATCGGCGCTTGGCGCATTGCAGCCCGAGCACTTGAGCGTGCTGGATGAAAGCCACATGCACAGTCGCGGGTTGCAGACCCACTTCAAGGCTGTGGTGGTCAGCGAGCAGTTCGCCGGGCTCAATAGCGTCAAGCGTCACCAGAAGGTCTACGCCACCTTGGGTGACTTGATGGGCGAGTTTCATGCGTTGGCTCTGCACACGTATACGCCTGAAGAATGGGCGAAAATCGGCACAGCCCCGGCCTCGCCGACCTGTGCTGGCGGTGGGCACTGAGTTAGCGTTTTTAACGCTCTTTTTGCTAGAATCCGCAACGCGCCAATAGACCCTAATTGGCGCGTTTTTTTTTGCATCCGGTTCACCCTTTACGAGGGTAGCCACCTGGAGAAACACGATGACCGCGCCAATTGTTGTTGCTGCACTGTACAAATTCGTCACCCTTGAAGATTACGTCGAACTTCGCGAGCCGCTGCTCAAGGCCATGGTCGACAACGGCATCAAGGGCACCTTGCTGATTGCCGAAGAAGGTATCAACGGTACGGTTTCCGGTACTCGTGAAGGGGTTGACGGGCTGATGGCCTGGCTCAAGAACGATCCGCGCATGATCGATATCGACCACAAGGAATCCTACTGCGATGACCAGCCGTTCTATCGAACCAAGGTCAAGCTGAAGAAGGAAATCGTTACCCTTGGCGTAGAAGGCGTAGACCCGAACAAGAAAGTCGGGACCTATGTCGACCCCGAGAACTGGAATGCGCTGATCAGCGATCCAGAGGTGTTGCTGATCGACACCCGTAACGACTACGAAGTCTCGATTGGTACGTTTGAGGGCGCCATTGATCCGAAAACCACCAGCTTTCGCGAATTTCCTGACTACATCAAGGCCAACTTCGACCCGGCCAAGCACAAGAAAGTCGCGATGTTCTGCACCGGCGGCATTCGCTGTGAAAAGGCTTCGAGCTACATGCTCAGCCAGGGGTTTGACGAGGTGTATCACCTCAAGGGCGGTATCCTGAAGTACCTCGAAGAGGTGCCGCAGGAAGAAACCAAGTGGCAGGGCGACTGTTTCGTATTTGATAACCGTGTCACCGTGCGCCACGACCTGAGCGCCGGCGAGTACGACCAGTGCCACGCGTGCCGCACACCTATCAGCATCGCGGACCGTGAGTCGGAGCACTATCAGCCCGGTATCAGCTGCCCGCATTGCTGGGACACGCTGAGCGAAAAAACCCGTCGCAGCGCCATTGATCGCCAAAAGCAGATCGATCTGGCCAAAGAACGCAACCAGCCGCACCCGATCGGCCACAACTACCGTAAACCTGCCGAGGTCTGAAATGAGTTCACGCCTGCTCTATGTGATGGACCCGATGTGCTCATGGTGCTGGGGTTTTTCTCCTGTCGCCGAGGCACTGGTTGAGCAGGCGCAGGCTGCAGGTGTTGAGTTGCATCTGGTGGTGGGCGGTTTGCGCACTGGCAGTGGCTCGGCGCTTGAGCCTGCGACGCGGCGCTACATCCTTGAACATTGGCAGGCGGTCACCCAAGCCACCGGGCAGCCGTTCTCATTCGACGGCGCCTTGCCTGACGGTTTTGTGTATGACACCGAGCCCGCTTGTCGGGCCTTGGTGGCGGCCCGCAGCCTGGCGCCCGATTGCGCCTGGAGGCTGGTGAAACTGATTCAACAGGCTTTTTATGTAGAAGGTCGCGATGTCACCCAGGCCAGTGTGCTGGTTGAACTGGCTGAAGCGGCCGGGGTCCCGCGTATCGAGTTTTCTGCCATTTTTGACACGGCCGAGCAGCATGCGGCGACTGCCGCTGACTTTACCTGGGTGCAAGACCTGGGGATTGCCGGTTTCCCAACCTTGCTCGCCGAGCGCGATGGCCAGCTGGCGCTGCTGACCAACGGTTATCAGCCGCTTGAGCCGTTGTCTGACTTGCTCGCCCGCTGGCTTGAACGCGCTACGCGTGTTTGATCCTTCTGCAGAGCCGTCTTCCCCCAAGACGGTCGACCGTCTGACCTGGGCCGAAATTCGCCGCCTGGCCTTACGCCATAAAAAAGCCCTCTGGATTGCCAATGGCGTGGCGGTCCTGGCCACGCTGTGCAGTGTCCCCATCCCCTTGCTGCTGCCCTTGCTGGTGGGCGAGGTGCTGCTGGGTAACGGTGATGCAGCGCTGAAAGTGATGAATCACTGGTTGCCGGCGGTCTGGCAAAGTTCCGCGGGCTACATCGGCCTGATGCTGGTGATCACCCTGGTACTGCGTTGTGGGGCGCTGTTGTTTAACGTCCTGCAGGCACGGCTGTTTTCGCGGCTGGCCAAGGACATCGTGTTCCGCATACGGCTGCGCCTGATAGAGCGTCTGAAGCGAATATCGCTGGCCGAGTATGAAAGCCTTGGCAGCGGTACCGTCACCACGCACCTGGTCACCGACCTGGAAACGCTCGACAAGTTTGTCGGCGAGACCCTGAGCCGTTTTTTGGTCGCGATACTCACGCTGGTGGGCACTTCGGCAATCTTGCTGTGGATGCATTGGCAACTGGCACTGCTGATATTGCTGTTCAACCCGCTGGTGATCTACGCCACGGTGCAGTTGGGCAAGCGGGTCAAACACCTGAAGAAACTCGAAAACGACAGCACGGCGCGTTTTACCCAGGCCCTGACTGAAACCCTGGACGCCATACAGGAAGTACGCGCTGGCAATCGGCAGGGCTTTTTCCTTGGCCGTTTAGGGCTGCGGGCCCGGGAAGTACGGGACTTTGCGGTGGCGTCGCAATGGAAGAGCGACGCCTCGAATCGTGCCAGCGGTTTGTTGTTCCAGTTCGGGATCGATATTTTTCGCGCGGCGGCGATGCTGACGGTACTGTTTTCGGACCTGTCGATTGGCCAGATGCTCGCGGTGTTCAGCTACCTGTGGTTCATGATTGGCCCGGTTGAGCAATTGCTGAACCTGCAATATGCCTTCTATGCCGCCGATGGCGCTGTTACACGCATCAACCAGTTGTTGGCCCGCAGCGACGAGCCACAGTACCAGGGCGGTGTTAATCCGTTTCTGGGTCGCCAGACGGTCGGTATAGAAGTGCGCGACCTGAGCTTCAGTTATGGGGAAGAAAAGGTTCTGGATCACCTGAATCTGACCATAGCCCCGGGAGAAAAGGTCGCCATTGTCGGCACCAGTGGTGGCGGTAAAAGCACGCTGGTGCAGTTGCTGCTGGGGCTGTACACGCCGCAGTCGGGGAGCATCTTGTTTGCCGGTGCAAGCCAGCCGGAAATTGGCCTGCAAACCATCCGCGAACATGTCGCAGTGGTGCTTCAACATCCCGCGTTGTTCAACGATACCGTACGGGCAAACTTGACCATGGGTCGTGAGCGAACGGATGAGGCCTGCTGGCGAGCACTGGAAATCGCACAACTGGATGGAACTATTCTTGCGCTCCCTAACGGGCTGGACAGTATTGTCGGGCGTTCAGGGGTGCGTTTGTCCGGCGGCCAGCGCCAGCGCCTGGCGATTGCGCGGATGGTGCTGGCGGACCCTAAAGTGGTGATTCTCGACGAGGCCACCAGTGCTCTGGATGCCGCCACTGAATACAACTTGCATCACGCTTTGGGAAAATTCCTGAGCGGGCGTACCACTTTAATCATTGCCCACCGTTTATCTGCGGTAAAACAGGCAGACAGAGTGTTGGTGTTTGATGGTGGTTGTATTGCAGAAGACGGTGATCACCAGCAGTTGATCGCAGATGGCGGGCTTTACGCCAAACTTTACGGGCATCTACAGCAAACTTGATGTCGTGAGTTTCCTTTCGCGGGACGAGTTGTTGATGTTTGGCTTTTTGACGGTTCTGGGTATTACTGATTGCTCAAGTTGCCGAAAATTAGCCTAGGCTGAGCTGTAGTGAGATTTTCTCTCTGGTTTTCATCTGGCGCCATGAAGCAAAGGGACCTCATGAAAGATAAACGCCTCCTTGGTACACCGCGCCTGTTGGGTATTGTCTGGCCCTTTATTGCGGGCGTCTTGCTCCAGGCGTTAATAGGGTGCATCAGCCTCTATATGCTCACTGCGGTCAGGAGTTATGTCGGGGGCGAAAGTTTGTGGTCTAAAGGCCAGAAAGACGCCATCTACTTCCTCTACTTGTATTCTGATACTCATGATCCGGTGTTTTTCGAGAAGTATCAAAAGGCCATCAAAGTTCCTCAGGGCGGTCACACGCTACGGCTTGCGATGAACCAGTCCCCTCCAGACCAGATAGCCGCTCGCGAAGGCATTCTGCAGGGCGGCAACAGCCCGGAAGATGTGTCCAGCATCATTTGGTTCTATCGCTACTTCAGTCATTTCAGCTATATGGCCACGGCCATTGAGAAGTGGTCGATCGGTGATACCTACCTGGTGCAACTCGATGATCTGGCGCAGGAGATGCACAAGGCGATACTTGCCGGCCAAGGCAGTGCCGCTGACGCCAGGCGCTGGGAGGACACTATCTATGCCATCAATGAAGGCATTGCGCCGGCGGCCAAAGCCTTCAGTGATGCCCTGGGCGAGGGCTCGCGCTTTATCTGGCAATTGCTGGTCGTCATCAACCTGACCACGGCGCTGGGGCTGATCCTTCTGGTGCTCAAGCGTACGCACAAAGTTCTGGCGCAGAGTCGTGCATTTGCCGAGGCTTTGCAGCTGGAAAAAGAACGGGCGCAAATCACGCTTGAGTCCATTGGTGACGGGGTCATCACCACCGACGACCGCGGTGCTATTGCCTACATGAACCCTGCGGCCGAAAAACTGACCCAATGGAAGTACGAACAGGCACAAGGCGTAGGCCTTGAGGCGCTCTTCAAGTTGCTCGACGAGAATGACCAGGATTCCGGTTTCAAACTGATTGACCATATTCTCAGCGGCCAGTTGGGTAACAGTCACGCGCACTCCAGGCAGATTCAGCGCATGGATGGCAGCGCGGTCGCGGTAACGCTGGTGGGTGCGCCGATTCTTCATGGGGGCCAGGTGAGCGGGGCGGTGCTGGTGCTGCATGACATGACCCAGGAGCGCCAGTACATTGCCAACCTGTCATGGCAAGCGACCCACGATGCGCTCACCGGGCTGGCCAATCGACGAGAATTTGAATACCGCCTGGAGCTGGTGCTGAAAAATCTGCACCGCCAGCAGGGCCGGCACGCATTGATGTTTCTCGATCTGGATCAGTTCAAGCTGGTTAATGACACGTGCGGGCACGCGGCCGGTGATGAGCTGCTGCGCCATATTTGTGCGCTGCTGCGAACCGGGTTGCGCGAAGGCGATACGCTCGCCCGGCTTGGGGGAGACGAGTTTGGAATCCTCCTGGAAAACTGCCCGGTCGATATGGCAGAGAAAATTGCGGGAGGCCTGCGCCAGGCCGTGCAAAGCCTGCACTTCGCCTGGAAGGGGCGACCGTTCATGAGCACCATCAGTATTGGCCTGGTGCATATCCATCAAGCCCCGGTCACCCTGGAAGCGTTAATGCGCGCAGCGGACATGGCCTGCTACATGGCCAAGGAAAAAGGGCGCAATCGGGTGCAGGTCTACCATGTGGATGACACTGAATTGTCATTGCGCTTTGGTGAAATGGCTTGGGTGCAGCGTTTACATGTCGCACTGGAAGAGAATCGCTTTTGCCTGTACTCGCAAGAAATTACCCCGCTGGGGAATGCGCAGGAGAACGGCGGGCACATCGAGATCCTGTTGCGGCTGCACGATGAGTCCGGGGGCATGGTCATGCCTGACAGCTTTATTCCGGCGGCCGAACGTTATGGATTGATGAGTTCGATAGACCGCTGGGTGGTCGAAAACGTGTTCAGGATCATTTCTGAATGTACGGCCCAGGCCGGGAAGCAACCTATGGCCATGTGTGCCATCAACTTGTCGGGCTCGACCATTGGCGATGAAGATTTCCTGGAATTCCTGCATGAGCAATTTGAGTGTTTTGGCGTTTCGCCCAATCTGATCTGTTTTGAAATTACTGAAACAAGCGCGATTGCCAACTTGGGCAGTGCCATTCGGTTTATCAATGATCTAAAGGCCCTGGGTTGTCACTTCTCACTGGACGACTTCTGTGCAGGGATGTCGTCGTTTGCATACTTGAAACATCTTCCCGTCGACTTTCTAAAAATCGACGGCAGCTTCGTCAAAGACATGCTGGACGATCCTATCAACCGGGCCATGGTTGAAGTCATCAATCATATTGGTCATGTGATGGGCAAACGCACGATTGCGGAATTTGTTGAAAGTGTACAAATAGAACAGGCGCTGATCGAAATCGGAGTGGATTATGCGCAGGGTTATATTATTCAACGCCCGCAGTTATTTACTTTTGACAGTTTGTTACAACGTCCCAAGCGTTCGAGGCCTTTGACTTTGAAGTCGCCGGGCGCTTTGCGCTGATCTGATGTACATTTTCGGATTCACCTCTCAAAAAGGAATTGGATTGTGAGCGACGCATTTGACCGAACCGGGCCTCTGATGGAAGAGGAAAGTTACCCTCAGTGGGCCCAGCAGTTGATTCGGGACTGTAGCAAGAGCAAGCGCCGGGTTGTCGGGCACGAAATCTACAAACGCATGCGCGATAACACCCTAAGTTCCAGGGCCATGCGTACCTACCTCGTCGGCGGTTGGCCAGTAGTCGAGCAGTTTTCGCTGTACATGGGGCGCAACCTGGGGAAAACCCGCTATGGGCATCACCCGGGCGAGGACATGGCGCGCCGCTGGTTGATTCGCAATATTCGGGTCGAGCTCAACCATGCAGATTACTGGGTGAACTGGGCTCGGGCCCACGGTGTGAGCCTTGAAGAGCTGAACGCACAAGACCTCCCGGCAGAATTCCAGGCGCTGAATGACTGGTGCTGGCACACCTGCGCCACGGACTCACTGGCCGTGTCCATGGCCGCCACTAACTACGCCATTGAGGGCGCAGTGGGTGAGTGGGCGATGGCGGTCTGTTCAAAGGACATCTACGAAGAGTCGTTCCCGCCGGAGGGGCGCAAACGTGCGATGAAGTGGCTGAAGATGCATGCCCAGTATGATGATGAGCATCCTTGGGAAGCGCTGGAGATCGTGTGTACCCTGGCAGGGATGAACCCGAGTCAGGAGCTGATCAGGCAACTGCGCAAGGCCATTTGCAAGAGTTACGATTACATGTACCTCTTTTTGCAAAGCTGCCTTCAGCTCGACAATGCACCGGTTGAGCGTGAGCGTCTGGAACGGGTTGTGAGCTGATCGCCCGGTCAGGGTATAAAAAAACCGCAGCCTGCGTTCTCGAGCAGGCTGCGGTTTTTGTTTGTCGCCTTGTTATTGCGCGTCGAAAGCCTGGCCGTTGATCCCGGTGCTGTCGGGGCCCATCAGGTACAGGTAAACCGGCATGATCGCCTGCGGCTCTGGATTGTTCTCAGGGTTTTCGCCTGGATATGCCAGTGCTCGCATGCTGGTGCGGGTTGCGCCGGGGTTGATGCTGTTGGAGCGTACCGGGGCGACGGCGTCGACTTCGTCGGCCAGGGTTTGCATCAGGCCTTCGGTGGCAAACTTCGATACGCCATAAGCGCCCCAGTAGGCGCGGCCTTTGCGACCGACGCTGCTGGAGGTGAAGATCACCGAGGCGTCCTGCGACAGCTTGAGCAGCGGCAGCAAGGTGCTGGTGAGCATGAACGTAGCATTGACGTTGATCTGCATCACGCGCATGAAGTTCTCGCCTGACAGCTGCTCCAAGGGCGTGCGCGGGCCAATGATCGAGGCGTTGTGCAGCACCCCGTCAAGGTGGCCGAATTCGGTTTCGATCATGGCGGCCAGCTCATCGTATTGATGGGGCTGGGCGGTTTCGAGATTGAACGGGATGACGACAGGTTGCGGGTGGCCGGCGGCCTCGATTTCATCGTAAACCTGGCTCAGGTTGGCCTCGGTCTTGCCCAGCAGCAATACGGTTGCACCGTGTGCGGCGTAGGTCTTGGCAGCTGCGGCGCCAATGCCGCGGCCAGCACCTGTGACCAGAATCACCCGGCCCTGCAACAGGTCGGGGCGGGCGGAATAATCAAACATAAAAAACCTCAACAAAAATCGAAGATCGTTGGCTGGCGTTTGTCAGCAGCTGCACATCGCGTTATCGAGCACTTTGCGCAACTCGCCCGGGTGATCAACCACCACATCGGCGCCCCAGTGGTCTGGGTTGTCGTCCGGGTGGATGTAGCCAAAGCGCACGGCTGCGGTTTTGGTCCCGGCGTCTCGCCCGGACTCGATATCGCGCAGGTCATCGCCCACAAACAGGACACTGGCCGGGTCAAGGTCCAGCATTTTGCAGGCCAGGATCAAGGGTTCTGGATCGGGCTTGCTGTTTGTCACGTGGTCCGGGCAGATCAGCAGGGCCGAGCGTTCGGCCAGGCCCAGGCGCTCCATGATCGGTTGCGCAAAACGTACAGGCTTGTTGGTGACGACACCCCACACCAGGTGTGCTTTCTCGATATCGGCCAGCAACTCTTCCATGCCATCAAACAGCTTGGTGTGTACGGCGCAATCGCGCTGGTAGCGCTCGAGAAACTCCTGGCGCAGCTCTTCGAAGCCAGGTGAGTCCGGGTCCATGCTGAAGGTCGCCGCCACCATGGCGCGTGCACCGCCGGAAATTTCATCGCGGATCAATTTGTCTGCAATTGCGGGCAAGCCGCGCTCGGCACGCATGGCCTGACAGATCGCGATAAAGTCCGGCGCGGTGTCGAGCAGGGTGCCGTCCATGTCAAAAAGAACTGCTCTCAAACGCATGTATTACTCCTCGCGAAGGGTCTGGATCATGTAGTTGACGTCAACATCGGCGGCCAGCTTGTAATGCTTGGTCAGCGGGTTGTAGGTCAGGCCGATGATGTCTTTGACGCTCAGGCCGGCTTGACGGCTCCAGGCACCCAGTTCCGAAGGTCGGATGAATTTTTTGAAGTCATGGGTCCCGCGGGGGATCAGCTTCATGATGTATTCGGCGCCGATGATCGCGAACAGATAGGATTTCGGGTTGCGGTTGATGGTCGAGAAGAACACCTGACCGCCGGGTTTGACCATGCGGTAGCAGGCGCGGATCACTGAGGCCGGGTCAGGTACGTGCTCCAGCATTTCAAGGCAGGTGACCACGTCGAACTGCTCAGGCATTTCGACGGCCAGTTCTTCGGCAGTGATCTGGCGGTATTCAACACTTACGCCGGACTCAAGCTGATGCAGTTGCGCAACGGCCAGCGGGGCTTCGCCCATATCGATACCCATCACGGTTGCGCCGCGCTGAGCCATGGATTCGCTGAGAATTCCGCCGCCGCAACCGACGTCGAGGACCTTTTTGCCGGCCAGTTGCACGCGCTCGTCAATCCAGTTGACGCGTAGCGGGTTGATGTCGTGCAGCGGCTTGAACTCGCTTTCACGGTCCCACCAGCGATGGGCAAGCGCTTCGAATTTGGCGATCTCGGCGTGGTCAACGTTGCTCATGGGTAAATCCTCTAAAGCTGAAAAATCTGGTAATGCTCCGGGCGCGGGCCCGAAGGTGTTCAATCAATGAGTATGGCCGCTTATGCGCTCGCCCCAGGCTTTGGCTGTTGCGCTGAGCTGTTGCTCGTCCTGTCGGGTCAGGCGTCGGTCATCGAGCAGTTGCTTGCCCGCTACCCACACATGTTTCACGCAATCGCGGCCTGTGGCGTAGATCAGTTGTGAAACAGGGTCGTAGACCGGTTGCTGGGCCAGCCCGCTGAGGTCAAAGGCGACCAGGTCAGCAGCCTTGCCGACCTCGATGGAGCCGATGTCACTTTCAAGGCCCAGGGCGCGAGCGCCATTGAGTGTGGCCATGCGCAGTGCCCGATGGGCGTCCAGCGCAGTGGCCGAGCCTGCGACGGCTTTGGCCAGCAAGGCGGCAGTTCGGGTTTCGCCGAGCAGGTCGAGGTCATTGTTGCTGGCGGCACCGTCGGTACCGACAGCCACATTGACGCCAGCTTGCCACAGTCGCTCCACCGGGCAGAAACCGCTGGCCAGTTTGAGGTTGGACTCCGGGCAATGAATCACGCTGGAGTTGCTTTCTACCAGCATTGCCAGGTCGTCATCGCTGATCTGGGTCATGTGTACGGCCTGGAAGCGCGGGCCCAGCAGGCCCAGGCGGGCGAGGCGGGCTACGGGGCGCTCGCCGTTCTGCTCGACGGCCTGCTGAACTTCGAAGGCCGTTTCGTGCACGTGCATATGAATGGAGGCGTCCAGTTCATCGGCGACCACACGGATTTTTTCAAGGTTCTCGTCGCCTACGGTGTAGGGCGCGTGGGGCCCGAAGGCGATCTTGATTCGTGGGTGGTACTTTAAGTCGGCAAACAGTTCGACGGCCTGGCGCAGGGATTCATCCGCGCTGGCGGCGCCTGGAATCGGGAAGTCGAGGATCGGAATGGCGATCTGCGCACGAATGCCGCTGTTGTGAACGCACTCGCTGGCAACCTTCGGGAAAAAATACATGTCACTGAAGCACGTGATGCCGCCCTTGAGTTGCTCGGCAATGGCCAGGTGGGTGCCGTCGCGTACGAACGCTTCATCCACCCATTTGGCCTCGGCCGGCCAGATGTGTTGCTCCAGCCAGGTCATCAATGGGAGGTCATCGGCCATGCCGCGGAATAGGGTCATCGCAGCGTGGCCATGGGCATTGATCAGTCCTGGACTGAGCAGCATGTCAGGCAGTTCGCGGGTTTCAAGGGTGGTGAGGGCCAGGGCTTCATGGCGTGGGCCAATGAAAACGATACGTCCGTCCCGGATGCCGACGCCGTGTTCCTTGAGTACCACTCCGGCAGGTTCGACAGGCACCAGCCAGGTTGGCAACAGTAATAGGTCGAGGGGCGCGGTAGGGGTCGGCATCGAGAACGGCTTCCAGTGCGTTATAAAAGGAGGCGAAGTATACCCGAGCGTCTTGAGGGTGGGCTCGCTATAATCGGCAGCTTTGTTACTGGGTGATAGGGATAGGCATGCGCGATCGACTGTTGGCTGCGGAAAAGGTTAAGGCCATCGATTGGCGGGATGATGCCCTGTATCTGCTGGATCAGCGCAGCTTGCCCTTTGAAGAGAACTGGCTGGCGTACACCGGTGTTGAAGGTGTTGCGCAGGCGATTCGTGACATGGTCGTGCGTGGCGCCCCGGCTATCGGTATCGCGGCGGCCTATGGTGTGGTGCTGGCTGCGCGCACGCGCAAGGCTGAGGGTGGCGACTGGATAGCGGCACTGGAGGCGGACTTCACGCTGTTGGCGGACTCGCGCCCCACGGCCGTGAATCTGTTTTGGGCATTGAATCGCATGCGCGACAGGTTGGCCCGTGCCAAAAGTCGTATCAATGTGCTGCAGGTGCTTGAAGACGAGGCTGTGGCCATTCATGAAAGTGATCGTGAAGCCAATCTGACGATGGCGCAGCTGGGTGTCGATGTGATTCGTCGCCATCAGGGCAATGCGCAGGCCGTACTGACCCATTGCAATACCGGTGCTCTCGCTACCGGTGGCTTTGGTACGGCGCTGGGGGTGATTCGGGCGGCCTGGCTGGAAGGTATGATCGAGCAGGTTTACGCGGATGAAACCCGGCCCTGGTTGCAGGGCTCGCGGCTGACCGCGTGGGAGCTGGCCAATGAAGGCATCCCGGTGGTGCTCAATGTGGACTCGGCTGCGGCGCATATCATGAAAACCAAGGGCGTGACCTGGGTGATCGTGGGGGCGGACCGGATCACGGCCAATGGCGATGTGGCGAACAAGATCGGGACTTACCAGCTGGCGGTAAATGCCATGCACCACGGCGTGCGCTTTATGGTGGTTGCGCCAAGCTCGACCATCGACATGGACCTGGCCACGGGTGATGACATCCCTATTGAAGAGCGCGATGGCCGTGAGCTTCTGGAAGTGGGTGGCAAGCGGGTCGGTGCAGACGTGCAGGCGTTCAATCCTGTTTTTGATGTGACCCCGGCGGACCTGATTGACGTAATCGTCACTGAGAAAGGCGTTGTCGAGCGTCCGGACGCTGCAAAAATGGCTCAATTGATGTGTCGCAAGCGATTGCATTGAGACAGGCCCGAAACCTGTGGTCGCAGCCTTCGGCAGCGGCTACAGAATAGGGCTTTACATCCTTCAAATCGTGTTCAGAGTCCTCCTGGGCCCGCTCAAGCCGATCACTCGCCCACTTACTATGTTCCATGCGCATCTGGGGGATAGGTGCGTGGCGGCGATTGTGATAACATTCGGCGGTTTCCAGGGTGGCTCGCAAGGGTTGCCCTTACTGCGCAAATCCGTAGCATAACTCGTTGATTTGTCGTAAGTCGTTGCATGGCACTTGGTCAGCAGCGACGAGCTTCGTTCGTCCCGAATGGATGTGGCGAAGTTTCACCCGAAAAAGGAATCAGGCTTCTCATGGGCGAACTGGCCAAAGAAATCCTCCCGGTCAATATCGAAGACGAGCTGAAACAGTCCTACCTCGACTACGCGATGAGCGTAATTGTCGGGCGGGCACTGCCTGATGCACGCGATGGCTTGAAGCCCGTGCACCGGCGTGTGCTGTTTGCGATGAGCGAACTGAACAATGACTGGAACAAGCCGTACAAGAAATCTGCCCGTGTGGTCGGTGACGTAATCGGTAAGTATCACCCGCACGGTGATACGGCTGTTTATGACACCATCGTTCGAATGGCTCAGCCATTCTCCCTGCGCTACCTGCTGGTAGACGGTCAGGGCAACTTCGGTTCGGTCGACGGCGACAACGCTGCGGCCATGCGATACACCGAAGTACGCATGACCAAGTTGGCCCACGAGCTGCTGGCCGACTTGCACAAAGAGACCGTGGACTGGGTGCCGAACTACGACGGCACGGAAATGATCCCGGCCGTCATGCCGACACGAATTCCCAACTTGCTGGTCAACGGCTCCAGCGGTATCGCTGTGGGCATGGCCACCAACATCCCGCCGCACAACCTCGGTGAAGTCATCGACGGTTGTCTGGCGCTGATCGACAACCCCGAGCTGAGCATCGACGAACTGATGCAGTTCATCCCGGGGCCTGACTTCCCGACGGCAGCGATCATCAACGGTCGTGCCGGCATCATCGAAGCCTATCGCACCGGTCGTGGCCGCATTTACATGCGTGCCCGCTCGATGATTGAAGACATCGACAAAGTCGGTGGTCGTCAGCAGATCGTGATTACCGAGCTGCCGTACCAGTTGAACAAGGCGCGTTTGATCGAGAAGATCGCCGAGCTGGTTAAAGAGAAGAAACTCGAAGGCATTACCGAGCTGCGTGACGAGTCTGACAAAGACGGCATGCGCGTGGTGATCGAGCTGCGTCGTGGCGAAGTGCCAGAGGTTATTCTCAATAACCTCTACGCCCAGACCCAGCTGCAAGCTGTTTTCGGTATCAACATCGTAGCGCTGATCGATGGTCGCCCACGCATCCTGAACCTTAAGGATCTGCTGGAAGCCTTTGTACGTCACCGTCGCGAAGTGGTTACCCGTCGTACTGTTTTCGAACTGCGTAAAGCTCGTGAACGTGGTCACATCCTTGAGGGCCAGGCTGTTGCCCTGTCCAACATTGATCCGGTGATCGCGCTGATCAAAGCCTCTCCAACCCCGTCTGAAGCCAAGGAAGCGCTGATCAGCACGCCTTGGGAGTCGACTGCAGTGGTGGCGATGGTTGAGCGTGCCGGTGCCGATTCGTGCCGCCCCGACAACCTTGATCCGCAATACGGTTTGCGCGAAGGCAAGTACTTCCTGTCGCCAGAGCAGGCGCAAGCCATTCTTGAATTGCGCTTGCACCGCCTGACCGGCCTTGAGCACGAGAAGCTGCTGGCCGAGTACCAGGAAATCCTCAACCAGATCGGTGAGCTGATCCGCATCCTGAACAGCGCCGAGCGCTTGATGGAAGTGATCCGTGAGGAGCTGGAAGTCATTCGTGCTGAATACGGCGACGTGCGCCGTACTGAAATCCTGGATCACCGTCTTGACCTGACACTGGGCGACATGATTCCGGAAGAAGAGCGCGTGGTGACCATTTCCCACGGAGGCTACGCCAAGACTCAGCCATTGGCTGCGTATCAGGCACAGCGTCGTGGCGGTAAAGGTAAATCGGCCACTGGCGTGAAGGATGAGGACTACATCGCTCACCTGCTGGTTGCCAACAGTCACACCACGCTGTTGCTGTTCTCCAGCAAAGGCAAGGTGTACTGGCTCAAGACTTATGAAATCCCTGAAGCGTCCCGCGCTGCCCGTGGTCGCCCGCTGGTGAACCTGTTGCCGTTGGGTGAGGGTGAATACATCACCACCATGCTGCCGGTCGAGGAATACACCGAAGGTCACTTCATCTTTATGGCAACCGCTAACGGCACCGTGAAGAAGACCCCGCTGGAATCCTTCAGTCGTCAGCGCAGCGTAGGTTTGATCGCGCTGGAACTGGACGAAGGCGATGTACTGATCAGCGCTGCGATCACCGATGGCGAGCGCGAAGTCATGCTGTTCTCCGACGGTGGCAAGGTGACACGCTTCAAAGAGTCCGATGTACGTGCCATGGGCCGTACAGCCCGCGGCGTGCGCGGCATGCGTCTGCCAGAAGGGCAGAAGCTGATTTCGATGCTGATCCCTGAAGAAGGCAGCCAGATCCTCACCGCTTCGGCGCGTGGTTATGGCAAGCGCACGGCGATCAGTGAATTCCCTGAATACAAGCGTGGCGGTCAGGGCGTTATCGCCATGGTCAGCAACGATCGTAACGGCCGTCTGGTCGGTGCGGTTCAGGTGCAGGACGGCGAAGAGATCATGCTCATCTCCGATCAGGGCACTCTGGTGCGTACCCGTGTAGACGAAGTGTCGAGCCTGGGTCGTAACACCCAGGGCGTCACCTTGATCAAGCTGGCGAGCGATGAAACGCTGGTCGGACTTGAGCGGGTTCAGGAGCCTTCGGAAGTCGAAGGTGAAGAACTCGAAGGTGAGGGCGAAGGCGGTGCAGGGTTCGACGGTGAGGCCATCCTTGATGGCGTTGACGACGAGCAGCCTCTAGAGGCTGGCGCTGACGAAGAAGAGCCGCAGGAATAAGCGGACACACAGGGGGCGGATGAGAATTCGCCCCCTTGTTGTATGTCCAGAATGAAAGTTCGTGACACTGTGGGAGCGAGCCCGCTCGCGATGGCATCAGCGCGGTATGTCAGATAGACATCACTGCCCGTATCGCGAGCAAGCCCGCTTCTACAAGTAACAATGTGTCGAGTGTTGATTTATTGCGTGACCACCAAATCAGAGTGAGAGTGGAAGTGAGCAAACGAGCCTATAACTTCTGCGCAGGTCCTGCTGCGCTACCTGAAGCTGTCCTGTTGCGTGCCCAGTCCGAGTTGCTCGACTGGCATGGCAAGGGCCTCTCGGTCATGGAAATGAGCCATCGCAGCGATGAGTTTGTGTCCATTGCGACCAAGGCTGAGCAGGATCTGCGTGACCTGCTGTCTATTCCCTCGAACTACAAAGTCCTGTTTCTGCAAGGCGGCGCAAGCCAGCAATTTGCTCAGATCCCACTTAATCTGCTGCCTGAAAATGGCAAGGCGGATTACATCGACACGGGTATCTGGTCGCAGAAGGCTATTGAAGAAGGTTCGCGTTTCGGCCACATCAACGTGGCAGCAAGCGCCAAGCCTTACGATTACTTCGCGATTCCCGGCCAGAATGAATGGAATCTGTCGAAAGACGCGGCCTATGTTCATTACGCGCCAAACGAAACCATCGGTGGTCTGGAGTTCGATTGGGTTCCAGAAACTGGCGATGTGCCGCTAGTGGCGGACATGTCTTCGGACATCCTGTCGCGTCCGATTGATGTTTCGCGCTTCGGCATGATCTACGCGGGCGCTCAGAAAAACATCGGTCCGAGCGGTATCGTGGTCAACATCATTCGCGAAGACCTGCTGGGGCGTGCGCGGTCCATCTGCCCGACGATGCTTGACTACAAGGTCGCGGCCGACAACGGCTCGATGTACAACACGCCGCCAACACTGGCCTGGTATCTGTCCGGTCTGGTGTTCGAGTGGCTCAAGGAGCAGGGTGGTGTTGAAGCCATCGGCAAGCTCAATGAAGTGAAAAAACGTACCCTGTACGACTTCATTGACGCCAGTGGCCTGTACAGCAACCCGATCAATCTCTCTGATCGTTCGTGGATGAACGTGCCATTCCGTCTGGCTGACGATCGTCTCGACAAGCCATTCCTGGCTGGTGCTGAAGCGCGTGGGCTGCTGAACCTTAAAGGCCATCGCTCGGTGGGCGGCATGCGTGCTTCGATCTATAACGCTGTGGACATCAATGCGGTAAACGCCCTGGTGGCTTACATGGCAGAGTTCGAAAAGGAACACGGCTAATGTCCGAACAGGAACTCAAGGCACTACGCCTGCGTATCGACAGCCTGGACGAAAAAGTCCTGGAGCTGATCAGTGAGCGGGCTCGCTGTGCCCAAGAAGTGGCGCGAGTCAAAATGGCTTCGCTGGCTGAAGGCGAAGTGCCGGTATTTTACCGGCCTGAGCGTGAGGCTCAGGTGCTCAAGCGTGTAATGGAGCGCAATAAAGGCCCGTTGGGTAATGAGGAGATGGCGCGGCTGTTCCGCGAGATCATGTCTTCTTGCCTGGCACTGGAGCAGCCGCTGAAAGTGGCTTATCTCGGCCCTGAAGGCACCTTTACCCAGGCCGCAGCCATGAAACACTTCGGACATGCGGTGATCAGCAAGCCAATGGCTGCTATCGATGAAGTGTTCCGTGAAGTTGCAGCGGGTGCCGTGAATTTTGGTGTGGTACCGGTGGAGAACTCCACTGAAGGTGCAGTCAACCACACGCTCGACAGCTTCCTTGAGCATGACATGGTGATCTGTGGCGAAGTTGAGCTGCGTATCCACCATCACCTGCTGGTGGGTGAGAACACCAAGACTGACAGCATCAGCCGTATCTACTCCCACGCGCAGTCGCTGGCTCAGTGCCGTAAGTGGCTGGATGCGCATTACCCGAATGTCGAGCGTATCGCCGTATCGAGCAATGCCGAGGCCGCCAAGCGGGTGAAGGGTGAGTGGAACTCTGCTGCCATTGCAGGCGATATGGCTGCAGGCTTGTACGGGTTGACCCGATTGGCCGAGAAAATTGAAGACCGCCCGGATAACTCCACGCGGTTCTTGATGATTGGCAGCCAGGAAGTGCCGCCTACCGGTGACGATAAAACGTCGATCATTGTTTCCATGAGCAACCGTCCTGGCGCGCTGCATGAATTGCTGGTGCCGTTCCATGAGAACGGGATCGATCTGACGCGCATCGAGACGCGTCCTTCGCGTAGCGGTAAATGGACCTATGTGTTTTTCATCGACTTTGCTGGCCATCACCGCGACCCGTTGGTCAAAAGTGTCCTGGAGCAGATCAGTCAAGAAGCCGTAGCACTTAAAGTACTGGGTTCCTACCCAAAAGCGGTTCTCTGAGGCGGTCAAACATGAGCGGTGATTTTCTCGCCCTGGCACAGCCGGGCGTGCAACAACTTTCGCCTTACGTCCCGGGCAAGCCTGTGGACGAGCTGGCGCGCGAGCTGGATCTCGATCCGACGACAATCGTGAAGCTGGCCAGCAACGAAAATCCTTTGGGTGCGAGCCCCAAGGCGCTGGAAGCCATTCGTGCCGAGTTGGCTGAGCTGACGCGTTACCCGGACGGTAATGGTTTCGCGCTTAAAAGCCTGTTGGCTGAACAGTGCGGTGTACAGCTTGATCAGGTCACGCTGGGCAACGGCTCGAACGATATTCTGGAGCTGGTGGCGCGTGCCTATCTCGCGCCGGGCTTGAATGCCGTGTTCAGTGAGCATGCGTTTGCGGTCTATCCGATCGTCACTCAAGCGGTTGGCGCGCAGGCGCGGGTGGTGCCGGCAAAGGACTGGGGGCATGATTTGCCTGCCATGCTTGAGGCCATCGACAGCCATACCCGTGTGGTTTTCATCGCCAACCCGAACAACCCGACGGGTACCTGGTTCGGCGTCGATGCGCTGAACGAATTCTTGCAGGATGTGCCCGAGCACGTGCTGGTGGTGCTGGACGAAGCCTATATCGAGTACGCAGAGGGCGGTGAGCTGCCCGACGGGCTGGAGTTCCTGGCCGCATATCCCAACCTGCTGGTTTCACGCACGTTCTCCAAGGCCTACGGCCTGGCGGCCTTGCGTGTTGGCTACGGTTTGTCGACGGCAGTGGTTGCTGATGTATTGAATCGTGTCCGTCAGCCATTCAACGTCAACAGCCTGGCGTTGGCTGCGGCGTGCGCGGCACTGAAAGACACGGACTACTTGGCTCAAAGCCGGCATCTGAACGAAGCCGGGATGCAGCAATTGCAGGATGGCTTTCGCGCGTTGGGCCTGGGCTGGATCCCGTCAAAGGGTAACTTTATTGCGCTGGATCTCGGTCAGGTAGCGGCTCCCATCTATCAGGGGCTGTTGCGTGAGGGCGTCATTGTTCGTCCGGTGGCCAACTACGGGATGCCGAACCATCTGCGTATCACAATTGGTTTGCCGGTGGAAAATACCCGCCTGCTTGAGGCGCTGGCCAAGGTTCTAGCTCGTGGTTGATGTAAAGTCAGTGCAGTCTGTAAAACCTGTTATCGGTCGTTTGGTCGTTGTTGGATTGGGTCTGATTGGAGGCTCCTTCGCCAAAGGTATGCGCGAGAGCGGTCTGTGCGCGGAGGTGGTCGGTGTTGATCTTGACCCTCAGTCCTGCGTGCTTGCGGTGGAGTTGGGGGTGGTCGATCGCTGCGAGGCAGATCTGGCAGCTGCCTGTGCAGGCGCTGATGTGATCCAGTTGGCGGTGCCGATTCTGGCCATGGAGAAAATGCTCGGCCTTTTGGCGGGTATGGATCTTGGTCGGGCAGTCCTTACGGATGTGGGCAGTGCCAAAGGCAATGTCGTGCGCGCGGCGACCCAAGCCTTTGGCGGTATGCCAGCACGCTTTGTGCCGGGCCATCCGATTGCGGGGTCCGAGCAAAGTGGTGTTGAGGCCTCCAATGCCAGCCTGTTCGAGCGCCACAAGGTTATTTTGACGCCTGTAGTGCAAACCGATCCTGATGCGCTGGCCCTGGTCGATGTGATGTGGCGTGCCCTTGGGGCCGACGTCGAGCACATGCAGGTTGAGCGCCATGATGAGGTGTTGGCTGCAACCAGTCATTTGCCTCATCTGCTGGCTTTCGGGCTGGTGGACTCTCTTGCCAAGCGCAACGAGAATCTGGATATCTTCCGTTACGCTGCGGGTGGCTTCCGTGATTTCACAAGAATCGCTGGCAGCGACCCGGTAATGTGGCATGACATTTTCCTTGCGAATCGCGAGGCAGTGCTGCGCACATTGGATACATTTCGCAGTGATCTCGACGCCTTGCGCGACGCGGTCGATGCAGGGGATGGGCATCAATTGCTGGGCGTCTTTACCCGCGCCCGGGTTGCCCGCGAGCATTTCAGTAAAATCCTGGCCCGCCGGGCCTATGTGGACGCTATGAATTCCAACGATCTGATCTTTTTGGCAAATCCTGGTGGTCAAGTAACTGGCCGGATCCGCGTACCAGGCGACAAATCCATTTCTCACCGCTCGATCATGCTCGGCTCTTTGGCTGAAGGCACGACCGAGGTGGAAGGCTTCCTTGAAGGCGAAGATGCCCTGGCAACGTTGCAGGCATTCCGTGATATGGGGGTGGTGATTGAAGGGCCGCACCATGGTCGCGTGACCATCCATGGTGTTGGTTTGCATGGCTTGAAAGCCCCGCCTGGCCCGATCTATCTGGGCAACTCGGGTACTTCGATGCGTCTGTTGTCAGGCCTGCTGGCCGCGCAGAGCTTCGATACCACGCTGACTGGCGACGCTTCCCTTACCAAGCGCCCGATGAATCGGGTGGCCAATCCATTGCGCGAAATGGGTGCAGTGATTGAAACCGCTGCCGAAGGTCGTCCGCCGATGACCATTCGCGGCGGTCATGCATTGAAAGGCATGAGCTATACCTTGCCGATGGCAAGTGCCCAGGTTAAGTCCTGTCTGTTGCTTGCAGGCTTGTATGCAGAGGGCAAAACTTCGGTCACCGAGCCTGCACCGACTCGCGATCACACCGAGCGCATGCTGCAAGGCTTCGGCTACCCGGTTGCGGTTAATGGTCCTACAGCTTCGGTTGAATCGGGTCACAAGCTGACGGCAACTCATATTGAAGTGCCGGGCGATATTTCCTCGTCGGCATTCTTCCTGGTAGCTGCTTCAATCGCTGAAGGCTCGGATCTGCTGCTTGAGCATGTAGGTATTAACCCGACACGTACTGGCGTTATCGATATTTTGCGTCTGATGGGGGCGGATATCACCCTCGAAAACCAGCGCGAAGTAGGCGGCGAGCCGGTAGCTGATCTGCGTGTGCGTGCTGCCAAACTCAAAGGTATCGAGATTCCTGAAGAGCTGGTGCCGCTGGCGATTGACGAATTCCCGGTATTGTTCGTTGCCGCAGCTGTGGCTGAGGGTCGTACGATCCTGCGTGGCGCAGAAGAGCTGCGGGTCAAGGAGTCTGACCGGATTCAGGTGATGGCAGATGGCTTGCTTACACTGGGAGTGAAGTGCGAACCGACACCCGACGGCATCATCATTGATGGCGGGACAATCGGTGGCGGTGAAGTGCATGGGCATGGCGATCACCGCATCGCAATGGCTTTCAGCGTGGCTTCATTGCGCGCAACCGCTCCAATTCGTATCCATGACTGCGCCAACGTAGCGACTTCGTTTCCGAACTTCCTTGCCCTGTGCAAGCAAGTGGGTATGCGTGTTGCCCAAGAGGCCAACTCGTGATGGCTTTGGCGCCGGTCATCACCATCGACGGCCCTAGCGGTTCCGGTAAAGGTACCGTTGCGGGCATCCTGGCCAAGCGTCTTGGGTGGAACTTGCTCGATTCCGGTGCCCTGTATCGCTTGCTCGCTTTTGCTGCGGGCAACCACGGTGTTGCGCTGGATAACGAGGCGCTACTTGAAAAGCTGGCTGCGCATCTTGATGTGCAGTTCATCGGAGCGACCGACGGTAAGCCTGCACGTATCATTCTGGAAGGTGATGAGGTGACTCACGCCATTCGCAGTGAAGCTGTTGCAGCCGGAGCCTCGAAAGTCGCGGCCTTGCCGGCCGTTCGCGATGCATTGCTTCAGCGTCAGCGTGCATTTCAGGAGCTGCCGGGCCTGGTCGCAGATGGTCGTGACATGGGTACGGTGGTATTTCCTGATGCTCCGTTGAAGGTATTTCTGACGGCTAGCGCTGAGGAGAGGGCTCGTCGCCGTTACTTGCAGTTGAAGGCTAAGGGCGATGATGTTAGTCTCACAGGTCTGCTAGATGAGATTCGTGCCCGCGATGAGCGTGATACGCAGCGTGCAATAGCCCCGCTCAAACCGGCGGCTGATGCCATACAGCTGGACTCTACGGAGTTATCCATCGAGCAGGTGCTGGAACACATCATGAGTGAAATCGCGCTTCGCGATATCGCTTGATGACCAAGAAAGCGCGCAGGAGACCAGAAATAGTCCTGCATGCCTTCTTTTATATAAACGTAACCCACATTGTCTGGAATGTGGCAGATGGGCGTATTCCTTCGCCCTTGATCAACAGGAATTAAAATGAGCGAAAGCTTTGCAGAACTCTTTGAAGAAAGCCTAAAAACCCTGAATCTTCAGGCTGGCTCGATCATCACCGCTATCATCGTTGATATCGATTACCAAGCTGGTTGGGTTACCGTTCACGCTGGTTTGAAGTCTGAAGGCCTCATCCCGCTGGAGCAGTTCCACAACGACGCTGGCGAACTGAACATCAACATCGGTGATGAAGTTCACGTTGCGCTGGACGCGGTCGAAGACGGCTTTGGCGAAACCAAACTGTCCCGTGAAAAAGCCAAGCGCGCTGAATGCTGGATCGTTCTGGAAGCAGCCTTCGCAGCAGAAGAAGTGGTCAAGGGCGTTATCAACGGTAAGGTTAAAGGCGGCTTCACTGTCGACGTTAACGGCATCCGTGCGTTCCTGCCAGGTTCTCTGGTTGACGTTCGTCCAGTGCGCGACACCACGCACCTGGAAGGCAAAGAGCTGGAATTCAAGGTCATCAAACTTGACCAGAAGCGCAACAACGTTGTTGTTTCGCGTCGCAGCGTTCTTGAAGCAGAGAACTCGGCTGAGCGTGAAGCTCTGCTGGAATCCCTGCAAGAAGGCCAGCAAGTTAAAGGTATCGTTAAAAACCTCACGGATTACGGCGCATTTGTCGATCTGGGCGGCGTCGATGGCCTGCTGCACATCACCGACATGGCTTGGAAACGTATCAAGCATCCTTCCGAAATTGTCAACGTTGGCGACGAGATCGATGTCAAGGTTCTGAAATACGATCGCGAACGCAATCGTGTTTCCCTGGGCCTGAAGCAGCTGGGCGAAGATCCATGGGTTGCTATCAAAGCCCGTTACCCAGAAAGCACTCGCGTTACCGCTCGTGTAACCAACCTGACTGACTACGGCTGCTTCGCAGAGCTGGAAGAAGGCGTTGAAGGTCTGGTACACGTTTCCGAAATGGACTGGACCAACAAGAACATCCACCCTTCGAAAGTCGTACAAGTCGGCGACGAAGTGGAAGTTATGGTTCTGGACATCGACGAAGAGCGTCGTCGTATCTCCCTGGGCATCAAGCAGTGCAAATCTAACCCATGGGAAGATTTCTCTGGCCAGTTCAACAAGGGCGATAAAATCTCCGGCACCATCAAGTCGATCACCGATTTCGGTATCTTCATTGGTCTGGACGGCGGCATCGACGGCCTGGTTCACCTGTCCGACATCTCCTGGAACGAAGTTGGCGAAGAAGCCGTACGTCGTTTCAAGAAGGGCGACGAGCTTGACACCGTTATCCTGTCTGTTGATCCAGAGCGTGAGCGCATCTCCCTGGGTATCAAGCAGCTGGAAAGCGATCCGTTCTCCGAGTACGTACAAGAGAACGACAAAGGCGCAATCGTTAAGGGCATCGTGAAAGAAGTTGACGCTAAAGGCGCCATCATCACTCTGGCCAACGATATCGAAGCTACTCTGAAAGCGTCCGAAATCAGCCGTGACCGCATCGAAGATGCACGTAACGTTCTGAAAGAAGGCGAAGAAGTAGAAGCCAAGATCATCAGCGTTGATCGCAAAAGCCGCGTAATCCAACTGTCCATCAAGTCGAAAGACGTTGAAGACGAGAAGGAAGCAATCCAGAGCCTGCGCGATAAGCCAGCTACCTCTGAGATCGCTGCTGGTCCGACCACTTTGGGCGACCTGTTGCGTGCACAAATGGAAAAACAGAACTAAGTTCTGATTGACCATAGAAAAAGGGCGACTTAGGTCGCCCTTTTTTGTGTCTGCGATTTGAGTGGGTGAGGGTGGCGGGCGCTTGTATGGGCTTTTTTGATGCTCGGGCAGGCGAAGCTGTGGGTCAGGGCGGGCGTTGCCGCCAAGCCGTCTGTATAAGGCGTTGGGTGGTAGCTGTCTGAGTGCCATGCTTGTTCATGGGGTCGAAAGAAGATTGGAGCGGGGTTTGGAGCTTGCAAAGATAAGTCAATCCATGGGCTGTTCAAATTCTTTCGATCATGCTAAAACCTTGGAAGTGCTGATCTAGCTGCTTGAAAAAGAAGGGAAAAATATGACGAAGTCGGAGTTGATCGAACGAATTGTCACCCATCAAGGGCTACTTTCATCCAAGGATGTAGAGTTGGCCATCAAGACCATGCTTGAACAAATGTCCCAATGCCTGGCGACCGGTGATCGAATCGAAATCCGTGGGTTTGGCAGTTTCTCGCTGCACTACCGCGCCCCTCGCGTCGGCCGCAACCCCAAGACCGGTCAGTCTGTAAGCCTGGACGGGAAATTTGTTCCTCATTTCAAACCGGGCAAAGAGCTACGGGATCGAGTGAATGAAGATGAGGAAGACGACATTTAATCCTTCAGGGAGCAGGAGTTACCTATGCGAAACGTCAAACGTGCAGTTTTAGTGGTGCTGTCCCTGATAGTCATGTTTGGGGTTGTAATTTTCATCCTCGAAAATCAGCAACCCACGGCATTGATGTTTTTGGGCTGGCGCTCGCCCGAACTGCCGGAATCGTTGTTTTTCATAGGCGCTTTGCTGGCTGGCATGGCGGTTGGGCCGCTAATAGGCTTTATTGCTTACAGGCGAAAAGCGGGCAGGCTAAAGAGCCGGTTACTGGCGCAATCATAAGTCTTCTTCCTTGGGCTTTCATGCAGACAGCTTTAGGGGCTCAGTCTGCTTGCACGAGGAAGCCGGGAAGGTTTTGAGAGGCTTTTTTTCATAAAAACCCCGGCCAGAATTACTCTGTAGAATGAGAATTTTCCTAAAGGCTGATGGGTTGTAATGTTTTAGAATGCTGGCAGAATGCGGATTGTTCTCGAAGGCCAGAAATTTTTAAGCTTCTTCAGGCAAACAGTGATAGTTAAGCCTGATGATCAAAATCACGATTTCAAGCGTTTTTTAAAAATTTCTGCATAACGAGCCCGCAGTTTCTTAATGAAGGCAGGCATTGGTTGTGAGTAGCAATTCCCCTATTTCCGTTGGGCCGCTGTCTAATGAGGCTGATTTATTTTCCTTGTTTCAGGCCGTTTGGCTCCAAAAAAAAATCGTTATTACCTCTACCGTGCTGTGTGCTCTGATTGCTTGGAGCTACGCATATCTGGCCACGCCTGAATACCAGGTTAGCAGCATCCTTCGCCCCGCTGCGATCAATGAACTGGATGCGCTCAATCGCTCAGGTGTTTACACCCTGCCGCCCAGTGAAGCTTTGTTGAAAGTTGGCTCATCCCTTGAGTCTTATGACACGCGGCTGGGCTTCTTCAGAAATAACCAGGCGTTATTCAGTCAGTTCAAGAATCCGGACCGCTCCTTGGAGCAAAGCTTCGAGGACTTCAATCGAAGTTCGCTGAAGCTGATTCTTCCTGATCCTAAGAAAGCAGCTCTGATGAGTGCTTACATTGGGCTGGAGTTGAATTACCCTCAAGGGGTTGATGGTGTAAAAATTCTTAATGGTTTAGTGGATTACGCTATCGCTGCCGAGCGCGAGCAAATTGCCGCAGATCTCAAGGTCATCGTGAACAACCGTCTGACCGAGCTGAAGGGGAAGCTCGATGCGGCGCGTGCCAGCTATGAAACCGATAAAGAGGGACGAATTGCTACCCTGCTGGAGGCTGACAACCTTAAGCGGGCACAGCTGCAGGACGAACTAAAGGCATTACGCCAACAACTCAAGACCGGCCGTATGGACCGTATGTCCCAGCTGGATGAGGCGATTGGCATTGCCAGACAGTTGGGTATTAAAAAGCCAACAACCCCTTCGGCCCTGGGAGACCCAGTTCGCTCGGGTGAAACCAGTGTCATGCGCACCGAAATCAACAACCAACAGATTCCCCTCTACTTTATGGGTGTTGAAGCGCTTGAGGCAGAGCGTGCAGCTTTGCAGCACCGTAAAACTGACGATTTCACCGCAGAGCGTATTGCGCAGATTGCCCGAGAACTGCAGTTGCTGCAAAGCAACCGCGAAGTCGAGGTGCTCAAGCAACGTCAAAATGAGGATTTGTTCTTGGGTGGAGTTGAGCCTCTGCGCGCTGAAATCGTGCGCCTTGGCGGGGTTGCGAATCTTGATATCAGTAATTTGAAGCTGGTATCTGTCGATCGTGAGGCCTTGGAGCCCTTAGGCCCAATCAAGCCCAGGAAGGCCTTGATTGTGGCGTTCGGAGTGGTGCTCGGCGGTCTGTTAGGTATTTTCATTGTTTTGATCAGGCACACTATGGCGATGCGTCATGGGCAAAAACCTTATCCGGTACCAGCGGGTGTTTTGGCAGGTTCGATAGGCAGTGGAAAAACCGTGCAGAAGCAGCGGCCTTGATCAGCCCGTGGGGCGGGTAATTCCCGGCCCATTTTATGGGCTAATGGCCTCGTCATGGAGCTGTACCCAGAGATAGTTATGCCTAATCTACACATCATGCACCACGGTTCCGTAATCGGTACGTGGTTCCAATTGCAGATGGATACCCGTAACCATCAGAGCAGATGATCGCCAATGGTGGACACGCGCATACATGCGGACATGTCACTATCTTGCCGTCACGGGCCGGCCTGTAATGGTTAATGCCTCCAGAGGCATATGCGCCAGTGGTCGTATAGTCAACGACCTTAAGGTCAGGTTGGGGCTCGGTGGGCATAATATGATTTTTACCAGTAGCCAGAGGCAATGCAGAATCGGTTGAGTCACTCAACAAAACTTCTCCCAAAGCGGTTTTGTTGAATTGGAGAGTGAGCTCTGTATTATCCGTACAGGCATTTACACTTTGAGTGGTTACTCAGCCCATGCAGGCCAGCAGGATTTGCACAAATTTGTCTCTAGTATTGAGTCGGCCGGAACAAATACCTCAGGTGCATGGCGAAATAGTGGCAAAACAAACATTAAAAAGAGCTCTTGGGGTTGTATCAATCACGTAATAAATCTGTCGATGTACTAGTCCCTACGGACTACTACCCCGCTACAAACCCAACGGCTTGCCATTGGCACATCCGCTGCCCAATGGTAGAACACGGAAGAACCTATCAATGAATTGCCCATGCACATAACAAGTAGCGCCGTTACTCAAGAACCCGATGAATCCAGATCTGGTGACTGGTATCTGGTGCAATGCAAACCCAGACAAGATGAGCGCGCTGAGGAAAACCTCCTGCGCCAGGGCTATGAATGCTCACGGCCAGCTTGCCGGCGTGAACGGCTGTTGCGCGGCCAGATGCAACATGTTCAGGAATCGCTTTTCCCGGGCTATCTGTTCATCCACATGCCGCAGGGTGCCAATTGGGCTCCCTTGCGTTCAACACGTGGTGTCGCGCGGATTGTGGCCTTTGGTGGCCGTCCCTTAGCAGTTAGACACGAACTGGTTGCCCAGTTGCAGGACCGTGCAGATATACACATCATCACGACGTTAAGCCCTGGCGATAAAGTCACAATCCTGGATCAAGGTTTCGCAGGTATTGAGTCCATTTTTATGACCATGGACGGCGAAGAAAGAGTCATTTTGCTCATCAATTTAATGAACCGTCAGCAACAGATCAGTCTACCTTTGGCGAGCATTACCAATCGCTAATTAGAACTCTGGGGCGGCCGAGTCAATCAAAAAAACGCGTTCTCAGGAATTGACGATGAATCCTGGGGCGGTAGCGTGTTTTATCAAAAAAGATTTCAGTCACTACCCGCCAGTGCTGCGGGTGGTGCACCGAACAGCTAAGGAAGTGCTTGCAACATGACCATCCTCAAACGTAAAGGCATAATCCTCGCTGGCGGTTCGGGCACACGCTTGCATCCGCTCACATTGGGTGTGTCCAAGCAGATGCTACCGATCTACGACAAACCGATGATTTTTTACCCGCTGTCCGTGCTGATGCTGGCCGGGATGCAAGAAATATTGATCATCTCCACGCCTGAAGATTTGCCGTGTTTCAAAAAACTGCTGGGCGACGGCAGCCAATACGGTATTCAACTGAGCTACGCCGAACAGCCTAGCCCCGATGGTTTGGCACAGGCCTTCATTATCGGTGAAGAGTTTATTGGTAAAGATCCTGTGTGCCTGATTCTCGGCGATAATATATTTTATGGGCAGCATTTTTCGGACAACCTGCGTGCAGCCATGTCCCGTGAGACAGGCGCAACGGTATTTGGTTACCACGTATCGGATCCAGAGCGTTTTGGTGTTGTTGAGTTCGATAGTACTGGTCGTGCATTGAGTATTGAAGAAAAGCCGGAAAAGCCAAAGTCCAACTATGCAGTGACGGGGCTGTATTTTTACGATAACCAAGTAGTTGAAATCGCAAAAAATATAAAGCCTTCCGCCCGGGGCGAGCTGGAAATTACCGATGTCAATCGTGCTTATCTTAAAAATAAAAATATCACAGTTGAAATGTTGGGGCGCGGGTTTGCATGGCTTGACACAGGGACTCATGAGTCATTGCTGGAGGCCAGTCACTTCGTACATACCATTGAGCAGCGTCAGGGGTTGAAGGTGGCCTGTTTGGAAGAGATAGCTTTCAATAAAGGATGGATTACATCCGGAGCGCTAGAGTTACAGGGAAGAAAACTTGAGAAGACAGGATATGGACAATATCTGTTGCGAATTTTCTTAGAAAGCAGCCCCGAATGAAAATTACGAGAACCGAAATTCCAGATGTATTGCTCATAGAGCCTGTTATTTTTACAGACTCTCGCGGTTGGTTCATGGAAACCTTTAATGAGAAAAAGTTTCTTGAGAGCTTAAAGACTTTGAATGTGGCAATCCCGAAGTCTTTTGTACAGGACAATCACTCTTGTTCTTCCAAAGGTGTGCTGAGGGGGCTGCACTTTCAAGCCTCTCCGTATGCACAAGGTAAATTGGTACGAGTCGTGAAAGGTGCTGCGTACGATGTGGTCGTCGACATCAGGAAAGACTCGCAGACTTACTTGCAGTGGTTCGGAATTGAGCTGAATTGTACCAATAACCTGATGTTGTGGATCCCGGAGGGTTTTGCTCATGGGTTCCTTACCCTAGAAGACGACACTCATTTTTTATATAAGACAACAGATTATTATCACAAGGAATCCGAACGCACCATTTTGTGGAGTGATCCCGCTTTGTCGATTCAGTGGCCAGAGCTGGGTGGGTACATTGTAAGTCAAAAGGATTCAGAGGCGCTTACTCATGATGAAGTGCTTATATAGATGCTGGTTGATAAAGGGAGTTTAATTACTCTCTGTATAAGGTGATTGATGTTTAATATTGGCTGGGTGAAAAGAGCGCATGAACTAATACGTGTGCAAAATCACAAGCATCGGATCATAAGGTAATCTTGGCGTATAAGGTGGGTGAATGTCGTATCTGACGGAACAGCAGCTCCAGTCATATGGATTCAAAAGTTTGGGGAGGGGAGTAAAGATAAGCGACAAGGCAAGTATCTATGATGCTTCTGAAATCGAGATTGATGATTACTCCCGAATCGATGATTTTTGTGTGGTCTCCGGGAAAGTCAAGATTGGCAAGTACAACCACATCACCCCCATGTGCCTGGTTGCTGGCGGTGTCGCAGGTATTATCCTGGAAGATTTTTGCACTCTAGCCTATGGCGTAAAAATATTTTCTCAGTCAGATGACTACACTGGAGCGACGCTAGCGAATTCTTTAATTCCCAAAAAGTACAAAAATGAATTTTTTTCGGCTGTTCTATTGCAGCGTCATGTAATCGTTGGTGCTGGGTCTACTATATTTCCCGGCGTAACCATTTCCGAGGGATGCTCCGTGGGTGCCATGGCTTTAGTTACCAAGAGTACTGACGCGTGGGGTATATATGCCGGCGTGCCAGCCAAACGGATAAAAGAGCGGAAAAAAGATCTTTTGTTATTGGAAGTTAAATTTTTAAATGAGCGAAAAAATGATTCCGTTTAATAGGCCGCTTTATACCGGTAATGAAGATCAATACGTCACTGCGGCCATGCGCAGCACAAAAATGTCTGGGGATGGAAAGTTCGGTAAACTGTGCCACTCATGGTTTGAGGAGTATTTGGGGTGTGCTAAAGCCCTATTGACACCCTCATGTACTCATGCGCTGGAGATGGCTGCGATTCTGATCAATATTCAGCCTGGCGATGAAGTCATAATGCCGAGCTATACATTTGTAAGCACGGCCAATGCATTTATCATGCGAGGTGCAAAAGTCATATTTGTAGACGTCAGGCCGGACACCATGAATATTGATGAGACGTTGATTGAGGTGGCCATTACGGAGAAAACTAAAGCTATTGTTCCGGTGCATTATGCGGGTGTCGCCTGCGAGATGGACGTCATTATGGATATTGCAACACGTCATGGGCTATATGTGATAGAGGATGCAGCTCAAGGCATGATGTCTACCTATAAAGGTAAGCCGCTTGGCACAATAGGTCACTTGGGTACCTATAGTTTTCACGAGACAAAAAACTATACAAGTGGTGGTGAAGGCGGGTTACTTATCATTAATGATGAGTCTTTTGTTGGTAGGGCTGAAATAATACGTGAAAAGGGAACTAACAGAGGTCAGTTTTGGAGGGGGATGGTCGATAAGTACACGTGGGTAGATATTGGAAGCAGTTATTTGCCATCTGAATTGCAAGCAGCCTATCTGTATGGGCAGTTATTATGTGCGGATAAAGTCAATGAAGACAGATTGAATACATGGAGAAGTTATTACCATGCCTTTGCGAGTTATAGAGATAAGGTTGAGTTGCCCTATATCCCGGAAAACTGCGTACATAATGCACATATGTTCTATATTAAGTGTAAGGATTTGGATGTGCGCACGAAATTCATCGAAGGCATGAAAAATCAAAATGTAATGACGGTTTTTCACTATGTACCGTTGCACTCGTCTCCTTGCGGTCAGTTGTACGGAACTCTGTCGGGAAGTGATAATTTCACTACCAAGGAAAGTGAACGATTGGTCAGGCTTCCACTGTGGGGCGGTATGTTGTCAGAAGAACGTAATCAAGTAATTCGTGCTGTGGCAACTGTACTGGCAGAAATTTAAACGACCATGAAGGTACTAAATGGTGCGATCCTAACTAGCTGTGCTCACTTATCCAGAATTGTCATGGGTTTGGTGCTTATCAAAATAATTGCTTTCTATCTTGGTGCAGAAGGTATGGGGCAGATCGGGCAATTCATGAGCATGGCGACTATGGTATATATGGTCGCTGGAGGGGGAATTACAAACGCTGTTATAAAATATGTAGCTGAGTACGCATCCAGGCCGAAGCAGCTTTTGCGTTTTCTTTCCACCGCAACAACATATTCAGTTGTCTTTAGCTGCGCTTTACTTTGTGTCGGCGTGATTTTTTCTAAAGTCATAGCTGTCGCTGTCTTTAAAAATTCTGGTATGTATTGGATCATTATTGCACTTGCTTTCGCACAGCTTTTATTTGCCTTTGTGAATTTGGTAGTTGGCGTCAGTAACGGACTGATGCAAACAGCGGTCTATTCCAAAATACAAATTATCGGAAGTGCTTTGGCTCTCCCCTTAATATGGGTTCTTATTGTACAGTTTGGTTTGGCCGGTGCGGCGCTGTCAGTTCTCGTAGTGTATGCAATAACGTGTATACCTGCCTTTTATTTTTACGTAAACTCTACATTTTTTGGTAAAGTAAAATTACGTAAGCTCGAGATGTTTGAGTTTAAACGCATATCCGCCTTTACGGTGATGATGCTGACAAGTGCTTTGACATTTCCCGTGGTTGAAATGATGATACGGCACGTTTTGATAGAGTCGTCAGGGTATGCGGCTGCAGGGATATGGCAAGGAGCGGTCAAACTGTCGAGTGCTTATCTTGGTTTTTTTACCGTGTTTCTTGCGTACTACTTCATGCCTGCTATTTCACGACTTGATAATAAGGGAGAGATTGGCCGCATAACAATAAAGTTCCTAATCTCTATGATGCTGCTGTTCAGTATTGGTGCAAGTGTTTTTTATGTGGGTCGTGATTTTTTAATTCCGCTTATACTCGCATCGAGTTTCGATGCGCTGGGCGATGTTATTGTTTATCAATTGCTAGGTGATCTTTTTAGAGTGTCCTCCTATGTCATTGGGTTTGTTGCTGTTGCCAAAGCGGCAACAAAAATATACATAGCAGCAGAACTTTTGCAGAATGGACTGTTTTTGTTATCTGCAATGCTGATGTTGCACCTCTATGGGGACATAAGAGCTGTGATGGTTTCTTATGCGGTTACATATATCATTTATTTTATAGTGTCTGCAATTTTCTTTGGGTTTTATTTGAAGGCTGCGCCCTTACATAGGAAGGAAAATGCTTCTAGTTGCTAATGTTTTAGAACTAAATGGCGGCACAACTTTTATTTTGAGAGTGGCAAGAGAGTTTGAAAAAAGAAACAAGAAAATTGGTGTTTTGGTTTTAGTTGATAAGGTGGATGAAGAGCTTGAAAAAAGTATTCTCCAGTATGCAGATGTTTACTATCTTAAAGACATTGTTGGCAAAACGTATGCACCATTGATGCGTTCGCCGCTTGGAGTGTTCGCACCAGTTGATTTTTCTAAGGTCTGTAATCTTATAAATACCTATAACAATCATGTGCACCTTATGGGTGTTTTTGGTTTGATTTTTATTAAGCGTTGTCTTTGTGCAGTAAGTGTAAAGGTTCGAATTTCCTTTGGTATCTATCATCAGAATGAAGTTATGTATGATGGCGTTTCATATTACTTTGCCAGGAAGGCCAAAGCACTGTTCGCATCGTTACCTGCCGAAAGTATTGTTTTTTTCAACGAGAAAAACCGCGCCTCATACGAGATTTTTTTCAATAATGATTATTCTAAATCAACGATTGTGCCTATTGGTATAGACACACCCCAAACCGAAGTTGAACTCTTGGGGAGTGCTGGATCCAATCGAATTGTTTCGATTGGTAATTTATATGCATTTAAGTCTTATAATCGCCATGTTATTACGCTGTTACCAGATCTGAAAAAGATTCGACCTGAGTTGGTGTATGAAATATATGGTGCTGGTGAGTATGAGCCGGAGTTGTTAAGACTTGTATCATCCTTGAAAATGGAGTCTTCTGTTCATTTTATGGGGAGCATCGCATACGAGGATATTCCGAAGGTTCTCGAGGGAGCACTGGCATTTGTTGGAAGTGGTACAGCTATCCTTGAGGCGGCAGCCTTGGGCGTGCCTGCAATAATTGGTATAGAGTCGACTAATAAACCAATTACCTATGGTGTTTTGAGCGATATAAAAGGGTTTTCATACAATGAGTTTGATGCAGGCCAAATAATTTACACTATGAAGGAGGTTTTAGTTCGAATAATAAGTAATGCGGATCAATGGGAGGAGGCGGCAGTTGCATGTAAAGCAAAGTCAAAGTCTTTTAGTATTGAACGGACTGTCGATGGTTTGTTGAAATTGGAAGTCCTGGATATGGATCTCACACGCTTCGAAGCTGAAAGATATGTTAATAGTATTGCAGTAAGCTCGTTTTTGGCCTGTGCAGTGAAACATAGTTTTTTTGGTGACAAAACGTTCGCAACTCGCAGGGAGCAAGGGACTTTAAAATGAATGGGCAGTTTTATAATTGTAGCGAATTTTTAATAATCAGAAGCAGTATACGGTCATTATGAATGATTCCCCGCACGGAGTATTAGCTTTCGCCTGGGCTTTGCCTATATTATTTATCAGTCTTTTCATATTTCCCTATTTTACGGCTGGCGATCAGGAGTTTTACAGGTCGTTTTATAATGGCGTTTCTGAACTCTCCTTCGCCGAAGGGTTTGCGTTCTATAAAGACTCCTTGGGTACAAGTGAGCCGGGTTATTTCTTATTATCATTTCTGTTGTCGCCGTTTGTCCCTAAAGATATTTTGTTTTCTGTGTTGAACTTCGTTTTGTTCCAGCAGCTTTTTTTATGGCTGCTAAGGAATGATGTGAGCCGTGTCTTGTTCCCAATGTTGTACTTGAATTTTTACCTGCTTGTTCTCGCATTTTCAGCGGAACGCCTTAAGTTGTCGTTATTGTTTTTTTTGATTGGTTTCTGTGCTTCAAGCCTATTGAGATATTTGTTTTTAGCAGCTTCAGTAATTTCCCATGTTCAAGTTCTAATTTTAATTGCGTCGACTCAAGTTAGAAGGCTAAATGCTGTATTGGGCGCGCTTTTTCAAGGGCGTGTCGGTTACGGTTTTCTATCATTGGCATTTTTGACGATGCTGATGTTAGCTATCTTGTTTGTATTGAGAGACCATATTGCGTCGAAGTTGGGCGCTTATTACGGTGTTTGGGGTGGCCCGGAAGCGGTGCTAAAGCCATTGCTCTTCACACTGTTGTCCGTATTTTATGCTCAGGAAAGAAAATTTGAGGCCCTGTTAGCTTCTTTGCCGTTGGCGCTATGTGCATATTTGATTGGTGAGGAGCGGATAGTAATTTTCAGCTACTTTATTTTTATGTTCTATGCACTTCAGGTTAATCGAGGTCTTAATGTGGGTGTCGCGATAACAAGCTTGTACTTTTCTTATAAAGGTATTTTGTTTTTGAGTAATGTCATGTTTCTTGGTGACGGCTTCGCGAGAGCATCGTGATTGCGATTGCGATTGCGATTGCGATTGCGATTGCATATTGTTATGTGACATGTCTCTTTATTTGCACAGGCTTTAAATTTTATAGATGACGCCTTCGTGATAAGGCCGTCAATTACACGCAATAACTGTCGTACAGGCAGGCTATGACTTCATAGTGCATCCCTTTAGGAAGGTAGGTTGTGGATAATTTTTCCGGAAAAAAACTATTAATCAGTGGCGGAACAGGTTCTTTTGGTAATGCTGTTCTCCAACGCTTTTTAGACAGTGGCATTGCTGAAATTCGAATCTTCAGTCGGGATGAAAAAAAACAAGATGACATGCGCAAGCGTTATAATAACGCCAAGTTAAAATTTTACATTGGTGATGTACGTGATTATCAAAGTGTGCTCAATGCTACCCGCGGTGTTGATTACATTTTTCATGCGGCTGCACTAAAGCAAGTGCCCTCATGTGAATTTCATCCAATGGAGGCAGTTAAGACCAACGTTATAGGTACTGATAATGTCCTGGAAGCCGCTATTCAAAACGAAGTAAAGCGTGTGGTCTGCCTCAGCACCGATAAAGCCGTTTATCCTATCAACGCAATGGGTATCTCCAAAGCTATGATGGAAAAGGTCATGGTTGCCAAAGCGCGGACTGTCGATGATTCCAAAACGGTTATATGCGGAACACGCTACGGTAATGTCATGGCATCACGTGGGTCAGTCATCCCCCTGTTCATTGATCAGATCCGGGCTGGTAAACCATTGTCCATTACAGACCCTAACATGACGCGTTTCATGATGACGCTTTCGGATGCTGTTGATCTCGTTCTTTATGCGTTCGAACACGGCAATAACGGCGATCTGTTCGTTCAAAAAGCCCCTGCTGCAACAGTTGAGACACTCGCCCTTGCGCTAAATGCTCTATTGGGTGTTCCCGATCATCCTATTCAGGTCATTGGCACGCGCCATGGCGAAAAACTTTACGAGGCACTTTTAAGCCGTGAAGAAATGGCGTGTGCAGAAGATATGGGCGATTACTACCGCATACCTCCAGATCTTCGTGATCTGAATTACAGCAAATTTGTTGAGGTAGGGGAGGAGAAAATATCTCATATGGAAGATTATAACTCTCACAACACAGTGCGTCTGGATGTTGAGGGCATGAAAGGGTTACTGTTAAAACTTGGCTTTATGCGCGCCATTCAGAAAGGTGAACATGTGACGCCTGAGGAATGAAAATGAAAGTTCTTATAACGGGTGCCGATGGTTTTGTGGGGCGAAACCTTGTTGCTCACTTGAATGAAATACCCGATATTGAGATCATCAAGTTTTGTAAAGGCGATCTTTTATCATCCTTGAACGCTCATATGTCCCAATTAGATTTCATTTTTCATTTGGCCGGTGTTAACCGTCCACAGGATCAGAATGAGTTTACAGTAGGCAATGTAGGTTTGACTGCGTCCTTGTGCGAGTTGGCATCGGCTGCAGGGCGTAACATTCCGATACTTTACACGTCATCTACCCAAGCGTGTTTAGATAACGCCTATGGTATAAGTAAAAACAAAGCAGAGAGGCTGTTGAAGGAACATTCGCAGTCAAGTGGTGCAACGGTACTGATTTACCGGTTGCCTAATGTATTTGGGAAGTGGTCGCGCCCCAATTATAATTCTGCGGTTGCTACTTTTTGCCATAACATTGCCCGTGATTTACCCATTACAGTCAATGATCCCAGTGCAAAGATTGATCTGGTCTATATAGATGATGTTGTTGAAGAGTTTGTGAGTGCTATGAGGTCCAATATGACGGGGCTTCATCAGTTAAGTATTGATGCCCACTACCAAACGACTGTGGGTGCACTTGCGGAGCAGATTCAGGCCTATAAAGACTCGCGTGTGACATTGGTGACCGAGAGAGTGGGGGCTGGGCTTTGCCGAGCTCTTTATTCTACGTATTTGAGTTTTATTCCATCAGATAAATTTTCTTACTCTGTCAAAAAGTATGAAGACCCTCGAGGTGTTTTTGTTGAGGTCCTAAAAACCAAAGATTCCGGGCAGTTTTCATATTTTACGGCTCACCCAGGTGTTATCCGTGGGGGACATTATCACCATACAAAAACAGAAAAATTCCTTGTTGTCAAAGGCAATGCCTGTTTCAGGTTTCGACACATTGTGACCAATGAATATTATGAATTGTTTACGGATGGTGCTGTTCCGGAAATTGTAGAAACAGTGCCAGGCTGGACTCATGACATCGTCAATGTAGGGGATGATGAGATGTTGGTAATGCTCTGGGCCAATGAGATTTTTGACCGTTCCCGGCCTGATACCTATACATCGCAGACCGTTAATTAAGTGGTTTTTGGCAGTCATAAGGCACACATGAAAAAATTAAAAGTCGTTACTGTTGTTGGTACACGCCCCGAGATCATTCGTCTCTCTCGTGTAATTGCACGACTTGATGAACATTGCGAACACGTGTTAGTTCACACGGGGCAAAATTATGATTATGAACTCAACCAGATTTTTTTCGACGATTTAGGTATCCGCAAACCGGACCATTTTTTAAATGCAGCAGGTCAAAGCGGTGCTGAAACTATCGGGAATGTGATCATTGCGGTTGATCGTATGCTCGCGGAGGTTGAGCCCGAAGCGCTGTTGGTGTTGGGTGACACGAATAGCTGCATGGCAGTCATTCCTGCCAAACGCCGTAAGATTCCCATCTTTCACATGGAAGCCGGTAATCGCTGTTTTGACATGCGAGTACCAGAGGAAATCAATCGTCGCATTGTTGACCACACGGCCGATATTAATCTTACGTACAGCACGATTGCCCGCAATTACTTGTTGAGAGAGGGATTGTCTCCGGACATGGTAATTAAAACTGGTAGCCCGATGTTTGAGGTCCTGAACTATTACCGTACGGCCATTGAAGCGTCTGATATATTGAGTCGATTACATCTTGAGTCTGGAAAGTTTTTCACGGTCAGTGCCCATCGTGAAGAAAATATCGACTCGGATAAAAACTTTACAAATCTTGTCTCTGTACTTAACGCTTTGGCTGAAACTTACAACTTGCCTGTTATTGTGTCTACCCATCCACGTACGCAAAAACGTGTTGATGCCATGGGGGTAAAGTTTCACCCAAATGTACGATTGCTCAAGCCACTAGGGTTCATGGATTATAACAAACTGCAACTGACGTCCAAAACGGTACTGTCGGACAGTGGTACTATCAATGAAGAGTCGTCTATCCTCAATTTCCCGGCACTTAATCTAAGGGAAGCTCATGAGCGTCCAGAAGGTATGGAAGAGTCTGCGGTCATGATGGTGGGCCTTGATGTAGAACGTGTGATGCAGGCGCTCAGCATACTGCAAAGTCAGGGGCGCGGTGATGAGCGCACGTTGCGCCTTGTTGAAGACTATAGCGTGCCTAATGTTTCAGAGAAGGTTGTGCGGATCATTCATAGTTACAGGGACTATGTAATGCGTTCTGTTTGGAAAAGGTACTGATTGATATGGCAGTTCGCGTTTTGTTGATGACTCAATGGTTCGACCCAGAGCCCACATTCAAGGGTATTGTTTTTGCTCGAGAGCTCGCTCGTCAGGGGTTTGAAGTCGAGGTCATTACCGGGTTTCCAAATTACCCAGGTGGTAAGTTATACCCCGGTTATAAAATGAAGTTGTGTCAAAAAGAACAAATTGATGGTGTCAACATAACGCGGGTTCCATTGTACCCTAGCCATGATAAAGGCAAAATTGGAAGAGTTCTGAATTATGTGACTTTTTCGATATCGTTGATGTTGTACGGTCTTTTTGCGAAAAAAGCCGATGTCATTTATTCTTACCACCCTCCTTTGACGGTTGGCATCGCTGCCGCTATTGTCGGTTTTTTTCGTCGCGTACCTGTAGTTAATGATGTCCAGGACATGTGGCCTGATACCCTAAGTTCGACGGGAATGGTTTCAAATAAACGTGTACTTTCGCTAGTAGGGAAAGTTTGCGACTGGGTATATAAGCGGTCTGCGAAAATTGTTGTGCTCTCGCCAGGATTCAAAACACTTTTAGTCGAGCGTGGCGTACCGGCTGAAAAAATTGAAATCATTTATAATTGGTGCGCTGAGGATGCCATCAATCAATCGCAGAACGTTGAGCAGTCTGTTTTTAAAGCGGACGGAAAATTTCGGATATTGTTTGCCGGAAATATGGGGCTTGCGCAGGCATTGGATGTTGTATTGGATGCCGCCGCTCTGGTGTCAGCCCAGGTGCCAGAAATTGAATTTGTCTTCTTGGGTGGGGGGCTGGAGGTGGAAAACCTCAAGCGCTTGTCGCAGGAACGAGCACTTAATAACGTTGTTTTCTTGCCTCCCGTTTCAATGGCTGAGGTAGGGCTGTATTTATATTCGGCAGATGCCTTGCTGGTTCATCTTAAAGAAGATGACTTATTCAAGATAACCATTCCTTCGAAAACTCAGGCTTATATGGCTGCGGGAAGGCCGATACTGATGGCTGTTGACGGCAATGCGGCCGATTTGGTGAGTAGCAGCCAAAGTGGTGTGGTTGCCAAGTCTGGTAACGCAACTTCTGTAGCGGATGCTGCAATTCAGTTGTTTCGTGCCTCAGACACTGAACGTGCGGCAATGGGTGAAAATGGAATAGCGTTCTATAAAAGTCATCTTTCCTTGGTGCGGGGTGTTGAGAAATTCGGCTCGATTTTCAAGTTGTTGGCCAATTGATAGTATTTGACTTAGGCGTGCAAGGGTTTCTAGCAAGAGACAGTACTCAATGCTGTGTTCAATATACATCTTAATGATTATGCTGATTTGAAATAGCTGAGAGGGGAAATGGTTCCGGTGATTGTCAAGAATGGCCCAAGCCTTTCAGGATAATGGCGTTAACTGAATTTCCTGTTAGGTTTGATAAATTTGAGTAATGAGGAATTGTGCATTGAAACGCGTATTTGATATAGTTATTGCACTTTTAGGCTTGGTTGTACTGCTACCTGTCTTGGCCGTTGTGTCAATCTTGATTCGCGTAAAGCTTGGAGGACCTGTTTTTTTTACTCAGCTTCGGCCAGGCCTGAATGGTAAACCCTTCAAAATGATCAAATTCAGAACGATGAGGGATGCTGTAGACCAAAATGGGGTTATTCTTCCTGATGCGGATAGGATGACAGCGTTTGGTCGAACATTGAGGTCTACAAGCCTTGATGAGCTTCCGGAGCTTCTGAACGTTTTGAAGGGTGACATGAGTTTGGTTGGCCCACGGCCTCTGCTGATACAGTATCTCCCCCTGTATTCTCCAGAACAAAATCGTCGCCATGAGGTGCGGCCCGGCATTACAGGTTGGGCTCAGGTCAATGGACGAAATGCACTTAGCTGGGATGAGAAATTCAAGCTTGATACCTGGTATGTCGATAATCAGTCTTTATTATTGGACCTGAAGATATTGTTTCTCACGGTTAAAAAAGTACTTGTGAGGGAGGGCATATCGCAAGAAAATAATGCAACGATGGAAGCCTTCACAGGATCCATAGTTTTAGAACACAAAATCTCAAGTGATAGGAAACAATTATGAGCGATACAATTTTGCGTTTGATTGAAGAATCGATGGAAGCGGATGAAAATACGATTTCTCTTGGTCAGCCATTAGACTGGGATTCCATTGCAATCGTAACTTTTATGGCTTTGGTTGATGAGCGTCTTAATAAGACAATTTCTGCAGATCGCCTGAATAAGTGTGAGACCGTAGATCAGGTTGTAGAGTTACTGGCAGCTTGACTATAAGTCTGTGCGGGCTGTCGATGTATTAGTGCTCAACTGGATGTGTCAGTTGAGCATTTGCATTTCTGGCTGATGTGCATCAGTGCAGTGTCGGTGAGTATTCACAGCATGCTTGATATATTTTTTGAGCGTGCGGTGCCAAGAGGGCGTATTGAGTATGGGTGCTTTGGATTCTGTTAAAATATCTGATGATTTGATCAGGTCGTATTGGCACCCCATTGGGCATAAGTCAGAACTCGCTAATGATCGGGATTATGTCAGGTTTGAGATCAAGGATTTCGAAGTTGTTATTATCAATGATAAAGGGAGTTTTGTCGCGTTTGATAACCTTTGCCCGCACAGAGGTGCGCGTTTTTTTACCGATGATTTTGGCAACAGTATCGTAAAGTGTCTCTATCACGGCTGGAGCTATTCGCGTGGCAAAGTAAACGTAGCAGGCATAAAAACCTTTCAGGGGTGTGGTATTGAACATGCTGCCCTAAAAGAATTTCATTTAGAGGCGTACGGTGATTTTTTATTTTTCGCGATTGATCCAAAGACGAGTTTGTCAGAACAATTAGGTCCGGAGATATCTTCGGTTCTGCAAAAAGTTGGCGGTGATATTGATTCCTGTGCAGACTTCAATCGATATCCTTTTCAATGTGATTGGACTATCGCTTTAGAGAATGCTTTAGAACCCTATCATATACCATTAATACATTCGGATACTTTGGCAACGCTGCAGTTAGGTATTGGTGTTAATGAGTTTTTCGGTGAGAATTCTATTTGGTATTCGCCTGTTGAAAATGAGAAGGTAGAGAAGCGTCTTAAAAGTTTAAATCGATTTTATGCGACTACGGACCCTTATCCTGGGTATATGAGTATTTTTCTTTTTCCGTTTTCCATGATCTCCTCAACGTTCGGATACTCTTATTCGGTTCAAAATTTTTTTCCTTCGACTTCGATCGATAGTACTTTCTTCACTAGTCGCCTTTATCCTGCAAAAAATAGTGACCCTCGGTACAAAGAAATGACATCGGGTTTTGTGCAATCCAGTGCCGATATTAATAGAAAGATTTTTGAGGAGGATCATCAGATTTGCAGGCGGATTCCAAGTAAGTCGTGGTCAACATCGGCGCCTAAATTTACTAGTACTCTCGAACAAAAATTGCTCCATTTCCGGGCATCTTGTGAAAAGTGGAATAAATAGTCATCTTTGATTTATTATGAATCTGCAGTGTTTGGAATAGGAGAGTGGAATGACATCCAATAATCAAGTTCGATGGGTCAAAAATGTTCGAATTAAAGGGCTCGCCTGTGCCTTGCCTGAAAAGGTAGAGGAGGTGGCGTCCTTGAGCGAAGTTTTTGGCGCCGACAATATCAATAAAATTATTGGTAGTACAGGAGTTGAACGCCGCCACGTCGTCTTGGATGAATGCTCTTCTGATCTGTGTTTTTCTGCAGCAGAGCGACTCATTGTAGATCTCGGAATTGATAAAAGCTCTATTGATACCCTGATATTCGTTTCACAAACCCATGACTACACGCTCCCGGCTACAGCCTGTGTTTTGCAGAAACGACTAGGCCTGCCCATGCACACGGCTGCGTTTGATGTCGCCATGGGGTGTTCAGGATATGTATACGGACTGTGGATGGCTGCCTCTTTGTTGTCTGGCGGTGGCAGCAAGCGCGCGCTTTTATTGGTAGGCGATACTATCAGCAAGATCGTTTCCCCTGATGACAGGGCTGTAGCTGCCTTATTTGGAGATGCAGGCACAGCAACTCTTATTGACCATGATACGGACGCTCCTGCTATTCCATTTGTCATGGGCACGGATGGGCGTGGAGCACAGAATCTGGTAGTCCCTGCAGGTGGTTATAGAGACCGCAGCGGTAAATCTGTGCAAACGAGTGAAGAGGGCGTTCGGGGGCCATATGATTTGTACATGAATGGGGCTGAAATTTTCGCATTCACTCTCGCTCGCGTTCCTGCTCTAGTGAGTGCTCTGCACGAGGCTAACCAAGAAAGTGGGGAAGCCATTGACAAATATGTGTTCCATCAAGCTAACCGTTTCATGCTCGATCACCTGGTAAAAAGAATGAAGCTCGAGCGAGAGAAGGTGGTGCTTGATGTCAAGGATGTTGGTAATACAAGTTGCGCCTCGATTCCATTGGCGATCAGTTTGCACAAGGGCAAGATGGGCGGACATATTTCCGGTCGTTTTATGCTTGCAGGCTTTGGTGTCGGTTATTCGTGGGCAGGTTGTGTTGCTGAGTTTGATAATGTGTGGATCAGCCCTTTGACTGTAACTCCAAGCATCAGCGCAGGGACCGCTATATGACGCAGTTCAATCCTTTTTCCTTGTCTGGCAAGCATGTTCTGGTTACCGGCGCTTCTTCTGGCATCGGACGTGAGGTTGCCATATGGCTCAGCAAGCAGGGAGCGACGGTTACTTTGGCTGCACGGGATGTAAGTCGTCTCGAGGCAACACTTGTGAGGATGGACGGTATTGGCCATAGACTCGAGGTTATTGATTTCCTGGGAGGTACTGACGTGCCTCAATGGTTGAAGTCGGTAGCCAAGATGTCTTCGCCCTTTGATGGCCTGGTGCATGCCGCCGGCGTGCAAATGCCGATGCCTATTCGTGCTACCAGCATGGGTCATTGGGAAAAAATAATGTCGACAAATGTCACCTCCGGGTTTTCATTGATAAAGGCATTTCGTCAAAAAGGTGTTTGTAACCCCGATTCAAGTATTGTTCTGATTTCTTCAGTAATGGCTCAATCCGGAGAGCCGGCTTTGCTTGGCTATTGCGCCAGTAAAGGCGCTGTTGAAGCCATGGTCAGGGCCGCAGCTGTTGAGTTGGCTCGCGAAGGGATTCGTGTCAACGCAATTGCTCCTGGCGTTGTCCAGACTGAGCTCGTTGACGCTTTGGAGAGCCTTGTTGGTTCTGATTCTATGAAGGCAATCGAGCAGCGGCATCCATTGGGCTTTGGCAAGGCTCAAGACGTTGCCTATGCCGCGAATTATTTATTGTCCCCGGCTGCCAGTTGGGTTACGGGCACCACTTTGGTTGTTGATGGGGGATACCTGGCATGACTACGACCAAGAAGCTGGTCATCATGGGGGCTGGAGGTTTTGGTCGTGAGGTTCATGCCTGGCTCTTGGACTCGATCAAAAATGGTGCCTGCAGAGCCACAAGTGAAACTGTCTGGGAAATCGCCGGTTTTATTGATGATGTCAGCAATGCGCCCGATATCTTTTCCGGATTGCCGCCGATCTTGTCAAAAATTGATGGGTACATTCCTGAACCCGATACCTATGTTGTTTGTGCGATTGCCAACCCAGCAGCAAAAAAGCTGTTGACTGAAAAGTTGGTAGCCAAAGGGGTTGAATTTTTTACACTTATTCACTCAACTGTCGTGATTGGAACCAACGTAGTGATTGGCAAGGGAGCTGTCATTTGCCCGTTCACTGTATTGTCCACGGATCTTAGTGTGGGTGATTTTGTGACCATCAACTCGGGTTGTACCATCGGGCACGATGCACGGATCGCAGATTACTGCACGTTGAGTGGCCACTGTGATGTTACCGGTGGTGTGACATTGCAAGAGGGCGCTTTTCTAGGCTCGCACGCAGTCATTGTGCCTAAAGTTGTGGTCGGGGAATATTCGGTCGTGGGCGCAGGTAGCGTGGTGATAAGAAAAGTCGCACCGGGTGTGACAGTTTTTGGTGTTCCAGCCAAACGTATTTCGGGATAAATATATGAACCAGTCCGCCAAAATTACTGCTATCGAATACGTGTTGCCTGCACAAACCCTGTCGAATGAAGATTTGGAGCGTGATTTTCCTGAGTGGAATGTGGACAAGATTTTCGGCAAGACCGGTATTAATAAGCGTCAAGTAGTCGGGGTTAACGAATGCGCCTCCGATTTGGCTTTTAAGGCATGCGAAAAGCTGATTGACGCCGTGGACCTTGACCGCTCTGATATTGACTTTATTATCCTGTGTACGCAAAGTCCTGATTATTTTTTACCGGCAACAGCTTGCATTCTCCAAGACCGTTTGGGGCTTTCAACGCGATGTGGTGCCTTTGATTTTAATCAGGGATGTTCCGGCTTCGTTTATGGTTTGGGCTTGGCCAAAGGTTTGATCGAAACCGGTCAGGCTAAAAACATTTTGTTGGTGACTGCGGATACTTATAGCAAATATATTCACCCAGCAGATAAAAGTGTTCGTACCTTGTTTGGTGATGCCGCTGCAGCCACTTTGATTCAGGCTGTGGCCAGTGGCCCTTTTATCGATCGCTTCCGTTATGGTACTGATGGAGCCGGTGCTAAAAATCTAATAGTGCCAATTGGCGGCGCGCGCAGTCCTTCAGCGTTGAATCCATCGCCTGAACTGTACGCGGATGATAGCGGTAACGCTCGAACAGACGCTAACCTGTATATGAACGGAGCCGCCATATTTGAGTTCTCGATGACTCGAATCCCACAGCTTATGGCATCGATGTTCGACGACTCGTTCTCGATTGACGATGTTGACTTGTTTGCATTTCATCAGGCCAACAAGTTTATGCTTGACTCCTTGCGCCGTCGGTTGAAGTTGCCGGCTGAAAAATTTATTTCCGAATTCGAGCACTGTGGTAACACAGTGTCATCGAGCATTCCTATCGCCCTGAAAGAATCACTAGATAAAGGTGTGTTATCCGTAGGAAATACTGTCGTTTGTGTTGGTTTTGGCGTGGGATATTCTTGGGCAGGATGTGTAATCAAGTGGTAAATATGCTTGGGTAACCATTTATTTTCAGTGTTTCCGTAGGGGTTATTCTGTGCTGAATACTAAATTTTCTCCTTGGCCTTCTTTCACCGAAGAAGAAGCCAATGCTGCTCGCGATGTCATCTTGTCGAACAAGGTCAACTACTGGACAGGCCAGGAAACGCGCTCTTTCGAGAAAGAGTTCGCCGAGTGGTCGGGTGCTGAATATGCCGTTGCCCTGGCCAATGGCACCGTTGCCCTGGACTTGGCGTTGAAAGCGCTAGGAATAGGGGCAGGAGATGAGGTGGTTGTTACGTCCCGCACGTTCCTGGCGTCGGTTTCCAGTATCGTTAATGCCGGTGCAGTACCCGTGTTTGCCGATGTTGATCTGGACTCGCAAAATTTCACAGCGCAAACGATCCGAGCTGTTTTGACGCCACGTACCAAGGCTCTGATCTGTGTTCATTTGGCAGGATGGCCATGTGATATGGATCCGATCATGGCACTGGCCGATGAGCATGGCCTGAAAGTGATTGAAGATTGTGCCCAGGCTCACGGTGCGTTCTATAAAGGTCGGCCGGTCGGTTCTATTGGTCATATTGGTGCCTGGTCATTCTGTCAGGACAAGATCATGACCACTGGAGGTGAGGGCGGTATGGTCACCACCAATGATCGCCAGCTTTGGGCTGATATGTGGGCCTATAAAGACCACGGCAAGAGCTGGGAAGCCGTGTATGAGCGTGAGCACGCACCAGGTTTTCGTTGGCTGCATGAAAGTTTTGGTACTAACTGGCGGATGCTTGAAGTTCAGGCCGTCATTGGTCGGATTCAATTGCGTCGAATGCAGGACTGGCACCTTGCTCGCTTGGATAATGCACAGGCCATCTGGAAAACGGCTCAGCAGCTCCCGGCGCTGCGTGTTCCCGTATTGCCTGACAATGAGGTACACGCTGCTTATAAGTGTTATGTATTTGTTCGGCCTGAATGCCTGAAGCAGGATTGGTCCCGGGATCGTATTCTCAATGAAATTATCGCTCGGGGTGTGCCGGCCTTTTCCGGCTCATGCTCTGAGGTTTATCTGGAAAAGGCTTTCGACAATACCGGCTGGCGGCCGGCGCAACGCTTGGTAAATGCGAGAGAGTTGGGCGACACGAGCATGATGTTTATGGTTCATCCTACATTGACCGCGCAAGAGATCGAGTTGACCTGCAAGGTAATCAGTGAGGTTGTTCAGGAAGCTTCGTTGATGTGAGGTGTAACCTTGCAGTAACGGGATGGGGCATTGGGCTGTAGAGTGTTGATGGTTTTTAGAGCAGCAAAAGGTGTTCAAGGGATTTATGGATAAAATTCGAGCGTACTTACTCAACCTTTCGCGGCGGCAAAAACGCGTTATACAGGTCACCACGGATATAGTGCTCGTTTGGCTTGCCTTGTGGCTGGCATTCGGCGTACGCCTGGGCATTGACGAGATGGTCAACCCTGTCAAATTGCATTTTTGGCTATTTGTCTCCGCCCCAATTGTAGCCATCCCCTTTTTCATCCGTTTCGGCATGTACCGCGCCGTCATGCGCTATTTTGGCAACGACGCCCTGATCGCAATCATCAAGGCTGTCAGTCTGTCTTCGCTTGTCCTGGCCGTGGTGATGTACTGGTACAGCACCCCTGAGATCGCCGTACCGCGCTCGATCATTTTCAACTACTGGTGGCTGAGCCTGATCATGCTCGGCGGTTTGCGCCTGGCCATGCGTCAATACTTCTTGGGTGATTGGTTTGCCGCTGCCCAGCATGTGCCATTCACTAACCGTGATGACGGTCTGCCGCGCGTGGCCATTTACGGTGCAGGGGCAGCTGGTAATCAATTGGTTGCTGCATTACGTATGGGCCGTGCCATGCGGCCCGTGGCGTTTATTGATGACGATGAGAGCATTGCTGATCGCATCATTTCAGGATTGCAGGTTTACAAGCCCGAGCACATTCAGCAGATGATCGAGCGTACGGGTGCGCAGGAGTTGCTATTGGCGATCCCTTCTTCATCCCGCGGTCGTCGTCGTGAGATTTTGGGTTTGCTTGAAGGGTTTCCGCTCCACGTTCGCAGTGTCCCAGGCTTTATGGACTTGGCCAGCGGACGGGTCAAGGTTGACGATATTCAGGAAGTGGATATTGCCGATTTGCTGGGCCGTGATGCGGTACCCGCGCAAGGAGAGTTGCTGGAGCATTGTATAAAAGGCCAGTGCGTCCTGGTGACGGGTGCCGGCGGGTCTATTGGTTCAGAGCTGTGTCGTCAGATTTTGCAACTGGGGCCGACAACTTTGCTGCTGTTCGATCACAGCGAGTTTAACCTGTACAGCATTCTTGGTGAGCTGGAGCAGCGGGTTAATCGCGAGTCGCTTTCAGTAAAGGTGTTGCCGATTTTGGGCTCGGTGCGTAACCCGCACAAGTTGCTGGATGTGATGAAGACCTGGCGTGTCGATACGGTCTATCACGCTGCGGCCTACAAGCACGTGCCAATGGTTGAGCACAATATTGCCGAAGGCGTGCTTAACAACGTTATTGGCACGCTCAATACCGCCCAGGCTGCCTTGCAGTCGGGTGTGGCCAACTTTGTGCTGATCTCTACTGACAAGGCTGTACGGCCGACCAATGTGATGGGCAGTACCAAGCGCCTGGCCGAGATGACGCTCCAGGCACTTAGTCGAGAAGTGGCTCCGGTGTTGTTTGGTGATGCTGCCAATGTCTCGCGGGTTAATAAAACCCGCTTCACTATGGTTCGTTTTGGCAATGTGCTGGGCTCTTCGGGCTCGGTGATTCCACTCTTTCACAAACAGATCAAGGCCGGTGGGCCGTTGACTGTGACGCACCCCAAGATCACCCGTTACTTCATGACTATCCCCGAGGCGGCGCAACTAGTGATTCAAGCCGGCTCCATGGGCCAGGGCGGTGATGTGTTTGTTCTTGATATGGGTGAGCCTGTTCGTATTGTCGAACTGGCGGAGAAGATGATTCACCTTTCCGGTTTGAGCGTGCGCTCGGAAAAAAACTTGCATGGCGATATCGAGATCGAGTTCACAGGCCTGCGCCCCGGTGAAAAGCTTTACGAAGAGTTGCTGATTGGTGACAACGTAGTAGCGACACGGCATCCGATGATCATGTGCGCTAATGAAGACCTTTTGTCCTGGGATGAGCTCAAGCAACGCCTGTCGCATTTGCTTGAGGCTGTTGATCAGGATGACTACGTAAGGGTTCGCCAACTGTTGCGCGATACCGTCAGTGGTTATGCCCCCGAGGGCGAAATTGTGGACTGGATCCATCAGCAGCGTCGTAGCGACTTATCGTGACTACATACTCTGCAACGCAGTGAGTTTTGACACTCGAGAACCATCGCCTAAGTTTGGATTACAGCTCAGGAAAGCTGTTTCCACTTAACGATGTAATGGAGTGTCACTTATGCGTACTGCGTTTATTTCTTCTGTGTTTTTGGCTCTGATGGTGGGTGTTTCCAGTGTGGCTCATGCTGCGCCTTCGGCAAAAGTGGCTGAACCGGTTGCTGTCACTCAAGTCGCACCGGATGCTCATTTGGTGACAATCAACCTCAATACAGCGGATGAGGCGACACTTCAGCGAGAGCTCTCTGGTGTAGGTGCCGCTAAAGCCAAGGCGATAGTGGTTTACCGCGAAGCTAACGGTAACTTCACTTCAACGGATGAACTGCTGGAGGTTAAAGGGATAGGTAAAGCGATCTTTGAGAAAAACCGCCATAAGGTGGCAGTAAACTAAGCCAAGCGGATAAAAGTAAAAAGCCAGTCATTGACTGGCTTTTTTGTATCTGGCGAAAAGGATGTTCAAGCTTGCACGGTGGGCTGTTTCAAAGCACTTCGTGTTGCGTCCAGGATCTTTTCTTTTAGCTCGGCATTCTCTGCCCCTCTCGCAAGCACCAGCGCCCCGACGAGGGTTGCGAAGATCACGATGCTTTGGTCTTCGACGTCTGGTCCGTGGAGTGTGTCCTGGATCTGTTTGAGCCTGGCGTCGATAACGTAGTCGGTGGTCGCGCTGGCTTGCCCCTGTTGCGCCATTTCTGAGGACATGGTCGGTAGCGGGCAGCCCTCATGGGGAGAGGTGAGGTGCCATTCAGACAGATAGGCGTCGATGAAGGCATTCAGCGGCTGTGGCTGGCTGAACAGCTCTGCACAAAGCCCGTCAACCTGACCGGCTGCGTGTTGCAGGGCTTTCTCTACCAACTCGTTTTTGGACGAGAAATGGGCATAGAAACCTCCGTGGGTCAGCCCCATTGATTTCATTAAGGGTTGCAGGCCCGTTGCGCCAATCCCGTCTCTTCGGAAGAGCCCGGATGCTTCCTTGATGATGCGCTGATGGGTTTGGGCCTTGTGATCTTGTGAGTAGCGCATGACAGGTGTCTCTTTATGCAATGGACAATCATAGCGTTGAGTTCCAAGGAGGTGCAGCGGTGTTTAGTGCAATTGTGTGTAGGTTTTTCCTTGGAAACTCATTCTGTTGCGATACAGGCCCTGACCGCCAAGTGGGTTACCTGTCCTTCGATTCTTTGGCATCCATTTCAGCATTGCGTTCGGCTACGCGTTTGCGCTGTTCATCGGTCAGTTCAACTTTGTTGGCTGTGTCGCGCAGGGTCATCAGCCCGCCGACGATAACCCCGATGGCGACAATAAGTATTAACCAGGCATACCAGGGCATAGTGTTCTCCATGATGCGAGCATCACTGAGCAAGATCTGCGCAGTGGGTTGCTGTCTATAATATTGAGTAAGTTTGTATGTACAGGTTCTATTGTAGGTCGCTTATCCTTCTGCGCGCGTTATTACCCCGGTAATGACTAAAATCGTGAATTTACGATCATCGGGTGCCGGTGAGCGGCTGGTTCCGCTACAATGCGCGCCGATTTCGACCAGCCTGAGAACCCGCTAATGTCCGACTGCCAGACTCCTATTATCGTCGCCCTGGATTTCCCGACGCGTGATGCAGCACTGAAACTGGCTGATCAGTTGGACCCCAAGCTATGCCGCGTCAAAGTGGGCAAAGAGCTGTTCACCAGCTGCGCTTCGGAAATTGTCGGCACTCTGCGTGACAAGGGTTTCGAAGTGTTCCTGGATCTCAAGTTCCACGATATCCCCAATACCACGGCAATGGCGGTTAAAGCGGCTGCCGAAATGGGCGTGTGGATGGTTAACGTGCACTGTTCGGGCGGGTTGCGCATGATGGCCGCGTGCCGTGAAGTGCTCGATAAACGTACCGGCCCTCAGCCGCTGCTGATTGGTGTGACCGTGCTGACGAGCATGGAGCGTGAAGACCTTGCCGGTATAGGCCTGGATATCGAGCCTCAAGAGCAGGTGCTGCGTTTGGCTGCCCTGGCGCAAAAAGCCGGGCTGGATGGCCTCGTGTGTTCGGCTCTTGAAGCTCAAGCGCTCAAAGCTGCGCACCCGGGCCTCAAACTGGTAACCCCGGGTATTCGCCCGGCGGGCAGTGCGCAGGATGACCAGCGCCGTATTCTGACCCCGCGTCAGGCGCTGGATGCAGGCTCTGACTATCTGGTGATTGGCCGTCCAATCAGCCAGGCGGCTGACCCGGCCAAGGCGTTGGCTGCTGTGGTCGCGGAACTGGCTTAAGCGCTCAAGACTGAGTGCATCCTGTGGGAACTGGCGCTGCCGGCGCCCACAGGAGCCTTGCGTTTTAGACTTTCAAGATCAACTTGCCGTTGTTTTCCCCGCTAAACAGTTTCATCAAGGTTTCCGGGAAAGTTTCGAGCCCTTCGACAATATGTTCCTTGCTTTTGAGTTGGCCTTTGGCCAGCCATCCCGCCATTTCTTGCCCGGCCGCGCCATAGCGATCGGCATAGTCAAATACGATAAAGCCTTCCATACGGGCGCGATTGACCAACAGTGACAAGTAGTTGGCCGGGCCTTTTACGGCTTCCTTGTTGTTGTACTGGCTGATTGCTCCGCAGATCACGACGCGGGCCTTGAGGTTCAGGCGGCTGAGTACCGCGTCAAGAATATCGCCACCTACGTTGTCGAAAAATACATCGACGCCTTTAGGGCATTCGCGTTTCAGGCCAGCGATTACGTCTTCATTTTTGTAGTCGATGGCCCCGTCAAAACCGAACTCTTCGATCAGCGATTTGCACTTCTCTTGTCCGCCCGCAATGCCTACTACACGGCAGCCTTTGAGCTTGGCAATTTGCCCGGCAATACTGCCGACGGCACCTGCGGCGCCGGAAATGACCACGGTATCACCGGCTTTAGGCGCGCCTACTTCGAGCAAGGCGAAATAGGCGGTCATGCCGGTCATGCCCAAAGCGGACAAATACACGGGCAAGGGGACGAGGTTCGGGTCGACCTTGTAGAAACTCCGGGGTTCGCCCACGTAGTAATCCTGCACGCCGAGTGCGCCGTTCACGTAGTCACCCACTGCAAAGTCCGGGTGCGCGGAGGCGATTACTTTGCCTACACCCAAAGCGCGCATTACTTCGCCAAGACCCACTGGCGGGATGTAGGACTTGCCTTCGTTCATCCAGCCTCGCATGGCCGGGTCGAGGGAAAGGTACTGGTTCTTGACCAGGATCTGGCCTTCTTTGGGCTGGGCAACCGGCACTTGCTGGTAGGTAAACGTATCGCGGGTGGCTGCACCCACAGGGCGTTTGGCGAGAAGGAATTGGCGGTTGGTCTCGGCGGTCATCTCTGGCACTCAGCTAAAGGACAATGCTTGTAGATAGACCTTCTTGATCATTGCAGCAAGTGAATATGGGCTCAGGAATGGTTTTTCATTAGTTCTGGTGATTTTACTAGGCGCAGTTTTATCACTTCGATAAATAAGGGTTTGATAGGTGTGTGCTTACACTGAGTGTTTCCCGTTCGAGGATAAAAATAATGAGCATGAGGTTTTCCGGGCAGGTTGCTGTGGTTACGGGGGCAGGGGCCGGCATTGGTCGGGCGACGGCTTTGGCATTTGCCGCCGAAGGCTTGAAAGTGGTTGTGGCCGATCTGGATGTGGCCAGTGGTGAGGCAACGGCTGAGCAGATCAGGGCGGCGGGCGGGACGGCCGTGTTTGTGCCGTGTGATGTGACACTTGAAGCCGATGTGGAGCAGTTGATGGGGCAGACCATTAACCTCTATGGCCGCCTCGACTATGCCTTCAACAATGCCGGAATCGAGATTGAGCATGGGCGCCTGGCCGACGGCACTCAGTCCGAGTTTGACGCAATCATGGGCGTAAACGTAAAGGGGGTCTGGTTATGCATGAAGTATCAGTTGCCGCTGATGTTGGCTCAGGGCGGCGGGGCGATCGTCAATACGGCGTCGGTTGCCGGCCTGGGAGCGGCACCGAAGATGAGCATTTATTCGGCGTCCAAGCATGCGGTGATTGGCTTGACCAAATCGGCTGCCATTGAGTACGCCAAGAAGCACATCCGGGTGAATGCGGTGTGCCCGGGTGTAATTGATACCGATATGTTCCGCCGGGCCTATGAAGCCGATCCGAAAAAGGCCGAGTTCGCCGCAGCAATGCACCCGGTTGGTCGCATAGGCAAGGTCGAGGAAGTGGCCAGTGCGGTGCTGTTTTTGTGCTCGGACGGTGCAGCCTTTACGACGGGGCATGCCTTGGCGGTAGATGGCGGGGCAATGGCTATCTGATCTGTGGGAGCCGGCAGGCCAGCTCCCACAAGTGGTGCACTAATTCACTGGCGCGTTTTCCAGTTCAGGATCATCAGGGTCAGCACGCCGGCCACAATCCCCCAAAAGGCCGAGCCGACCGAGAACAGGGTCATGCCTGATGCGGTGACCATAAAGGTAACCAGGGCCGCCTCACGCTCCCTGGTTTCGCTCATGGCGATGCTCAGGCCATTGATGATCGAGCCAAAAAGGGCCAGTGCAGCAATCGACAGCACCAGTTCTTTGGGCAAGGCCGCAAACAGCGCTGCGAGGGTGGCGCCAAAGACGCCGGCGATGCCATAGAAAATCCCGCACCACATGGCTGCGGTGTAACGTTTTTTTGGATCTTCGTGGGCATGCGGACCGGTGCAAATGGCGGCACTGATCGCGGCCAGGTTAATCCCGTGGGAGCCGAAAGGCGCGAGCAGCAACGAAGCCACGCCGGTGGTGGTGATCAGCGGCGAAGCCGGGACGTTATAGCCATCAGCCCGCAGTACGGCGATGCCCGGCATGTTTTGCGAGGTCATGGCGACCACGAACAGTGGAATGCCGATGCTGATGGTGGCAGCCAGCGAAAATGAAGGCGTGGTCCATACCGGGACGGCCACTTCCAGCGCGAAACCGCTGAAGTCCAGTAGCCCGAGCAACCCCGAGATCAGGGTGCCAACCACCAGTGCCGCCAGTACCGCATAGCGTGGCGACAGGCGCTTGACGATCAAGTAGGTAAAAAACATGCCGATGACCAGGCCGGTGCGGTGCTGCGCGGCGACGAAGATTTCGCTGCCGATCTTGAACAGGATGCCTGCCAGCAATGCGGCAGCCAGGGATGACGGAATACGTTTGACCAGGCGCTCGAAGCTGCCGGTCATGCCGCAGATAATGACCAGCACTGCGCAGGTGATATAGGCGCCGATGGCCTCGCCGTAACTGACCCCGCCCAGGCTTGTAATCAGCAAGGCGGCGCCCGGTGTCGACCAGGCGATGGTGATCGGTGTGCGATAACGCAAGGACAAGCCTATGCTGCAAATGGCCATCCCGATCGACAATGCCCAGATCCACGAAGAGATTTGCCCGCTGGTGAGCCCTGCTGCCTGGCCGGCCTGAAACATCAGGACCAATGAACTGGTGTAGCCGGTCATCATGGCAATGAAGCCTGCGACCACGGCCGAGGGGGAGGTGTCTGCCAGTGGGTGCAAGCGCGGCTGCGTGGCGTCGGTCATGGAGCGGTATTCCTTGTTCTTGATTAGAGGTGGAGCAAGGTGCAAGCCTAAACGCAAATGTCATATTTCATTGCGATACAGCCGGGGGCGTAAATGACCGTACAGTCGTACTGGCACTCTGGCTTGTGTACAATGCGCCTTGCTTTTTGCATTAATTCCCAGTCAGCGACGCCCGTTTACGTATTAACGGAACCTAATTCGCCGCCGCTTCCCCACACGAGTGCCCATGAACGAACAGTTGCAGCCTCTCAAGAAACAATCCCGCGCAGGCAAGGCCGGCCGCAGTGGAACCCAGGACGATATCGTCTATGCGCATATTTTTGAGGCGATCCTCGAGCAGCGTCTGGCGCCTGGCACGAAGTTGAGTGAAGAGGCTCTGGGCGAAATCTTTGGGGTGAGCCGCACCATTATTCGTCGTGCCTTGTCACGCCTGGCCCATGAGGGGGTTGTGCTGTTGCGCCCCAATCGTGGCGCGGTGGTGGCGAGCCCGAGCGTCGAAGAAGCCCGCCAGGTATTTCTGGCCCGGCGTCTGGTTGAAAAAGCCATTACTGAATTGGCGGTGGTTCATGCCACGGCCGAAGATTTGGCGCAGTTGCGCAAGATGGTGCAGGACGAGCGCGACAGTTTCTCGCGAGGCGATCGCGGTGCGGGTATCCGGTTGTCCGGCGAGTTCCACCTGAAATTGGCCGAGGCGGCAAAGAATGCGCCCCTGATCAGCTTTCAGCGCAGTCTGGTGTCGCAAACGTCGTTGATTATCGCCCAGTACGAAAGCGGTAACCGCTCGCATTGTTCCTACGACGAACATATGCAGCTGATCGATGCCATTGAGGCGCGTGATGCTGCCCAGGCCGTGCACCTGATGATGCACCACATGGATCATATCGACAGCAAGCTCAACCTCGACGAAGAAAGCGCCTCGGATGACTTGCACGCCGTGTTCTCGCACTTGCTGCAAACCAAGGGCAAAGGCTCCCGGCCTGCTGCCAAGCTCTGAACTACCTGTAGCCGCTGACGAGCTTGGCGAGGCTGTGATCGGCGGCGCAGCCGTTGTAAAACCTGAATTCAAGGTCTGCCCGACACGCCAACTGCTTCGCAGCCCAACGCAGCCTCGCTACGCTCCTCAGCGGCTAAAGTATTAGCCATTTACTCAGCGCTGATGCACCAGGTTGCCCGCTGCATAGGTCTGTTGCACAGTGCGATCGTCGCCCAGGGTCATCAATACAAACAACGTTTCAGCGATGTTTTTCGACTGCTTGAGGCGATAGCTCATCAGCGGTGTGGCGTTGTAATCGAGCACCAGGAAGTCCGCATCGCTACCCGGTTGCAAGTTACCGATCCGGTCTTCCAGTCGCAGCGCCCGAGCACCGCCCAGTGTTGCCAAGTACAGCGACTTGAACGGATCGAGGCGTGCGCCTTGCAGCTGCATGACCTTGTACGCTTCGTTCAGGGTGTTGAGCAGCGAGAAACTGGTGCCCGCACCGACGTCTGTGCCCAGTCCGACATTGAGCTTGTGCTTCTCGGCCATCGGCAGGTTGAACAGGCCGCTGCCCAGGAACAGGTTTGACGTCGGGCAGAAGGCAACTGCCGAGCCCGTTTCCGCCAGCCGCGCACATTCCTCATCACACAGATGCACACCGTGGGCAAACACCGAACGTTCGCCTAGCAACTGGTAGTGGTCGTACACATCCAGATAGCCTTTACGCTCAGGGAACAGTGACTTAACCCACTCGATTTCCTGAAGGTTCTCGCTGATATGGGTGTGCAGATACACATCCGGGTATTCGCTCAGCAACTTGCCGGCCAGGGTCAATTGCTCCGGAGTGCTGGTGGGTGCGAAACGTGGGGTGACGGCGTAATGCAGCCGGCCTTTACCGTGCCAGCGCTCGATCAACGCCTTGCTCTCGCTGTAGCCTGTTTCGGCCGTGTCGGTCAGGTAGTCGGGCGCGTTGCGGTCCATCATCACTTTGCCGGCAATCAGGCGCAGGTCCAGCCGTTGTGCGGCTTCAAACAGGGCATCCACCGACTGCGGGTGCACGCTGCCAAACACCAGTGCGGTGGTGGTGCCGTTGCGCAGCAGTTCCTTGAGGAAAATATCGGCGACTTCATCGGCGTGGGCCTTGTCGGCGAACTGGTTTTCGCACGGGAACGTGTAAGTGTTGAGCCAGTCGAGTAGTTGTTCGCCGTAGGCACCAATCATTCCGGTCTGCGGAAAGTGGATGTGCGTGTCGATAAAACCGGGTGTGATCAGCGCATCCTTGTACTCGGTGACTTCTATGTCTGCGGCCAGTGTTGCGAGCAATTCGGTGGCCGGGCCAACCGCTTTGATCCGGCCGTTGTCGACTACCAGCAAGCCGTCTTCGAAATACTGATAGGAGGCCTCGATCCCGACTTCGGCAGGGTCGGCGATGCTGTGCAAAATGGCGGCGCGATAGGCTTTAGAGGTCATGACAATTCTCAGTGTGTGGCATGGCTGCGTCGAGAAGACGGCAGCAATTGTTTAATGGATTCAGATGAAGCAGGGTCGGCACAGGCTGTGTGCTGACCGAAGTGGGTGTTGTAGGTGGCAATAATTTCGCCTGCGATGGAAATCGCGATTTCGACAGGCAGTTTGCCTTTGACTTCGTTCAAGCCCATCGGGCAGCGCATGCGCTGCAAATGTGACGCACTGATACCCCGCTCACGCAGGCGATGTTCAAACTTCACGCGTTTGGTTTTGGAACCAATCAAGCCGAAGTAGGTGAAATCGTTGCGTTTGAGCAGGGCCGCGCTAAGTTCCAGATCCAGGGCGTGATTATGCGTCATGACGATGCAGTAGCAACCCGCAGGCAGTGCATCTATCTCGTCAACGGGCTCATCGGTAATGATTTTCTGCACCCCCGGGGGGATGAGCGCGGGGAATTCCTGTTCCCGCGAGTCGATCCAGCGTACGCGGCACGGCAGGCTGGCCAGCAAGGGTACCAGTGCCCGCGCCACATGGCCTGCACCAAAAACGGCGATATGCGCCTGCACCTGGCCCATGGGTTCGAACAGCAATACGGTCGCGCCGCCACAGCATTGACCCAGGCTGGCGCCGAGGCTGAAGCGCTGCAAGTGGGTGTCTTGCTTGCCGCTGCCGAGCATCTCGCGGGCAATCTGCATCGCCTTGTATTCCAGATGGCCGCCACCGATGGTGTCGAAGGTGTGCGCGGCACTGATGACCATCTTTGAGCCCGCATTGCGAGGGGTCGAGCCTTGTTCTTCGATGATGGTGACCAGCACGCAGGGTTCACCTTGCTGCTGCAACTCGGCCAGAGCGCTGATCCAGTTATTCATGCTGATCTCCTGCCAGGCTTTTACGCATCTGCTCACAGCCCCAGAGCACCCGTTCCGGGGTGGCTGGCGCGTCGATGCCGGGCTGCACGCGATAGTCGGCCAGGCTTGCCACAGCGTCCTTGATCGCGCACCAGGCGGCGATACCGAGCATGAACGGCGGCTCGCCGACCGCTTTGGAATGGAACACCGTGTCTTCCGGGTTTTTACGGTTTTCCACCAGCGTGACGCGCAGGTCCAGTGGCATGTCCGCCACGGCCGGGATCTTGTAGCTGGCGGGGCCGTTGGTCATCAGCTTGCCTTTGGCATTCCACACCAGCTCTTCCATGGTCAGCCAGCCGGCGCCCTGAATATAGCCGCCTTCGACCTGACCGATATCGATGGCCGGGTTCAGCGAGGCGCCGACGTCGTGGAGGATGTCGGTGCGCAGCATTTTGTATTCGCCGGTCAGGGTGTCGACGATGACTTCAGCGCAGGCGGCTCCAAAGGCAAAGTAGTAGAACGGCCGACCGCGGGACTGGGTGCGGTCATAGAATATTTTCGGGGTTTTGTAGTAGCCGGTGCTCGACAGCGAAACCTGGCCGAAATACGCCTGCTGGATCAGGGTTTCAAAGCTGATGATCTGCTCGCCCACGCGGACCTGGCCATTGTGGAAGATCACCGCATGCGGCTCGACCTGATACTTGCCGGCCGCAAATTCGATCAGCCGTTGCTTGATGGTTTCGGCGGCATTCTGCGCGGCCTTGCCATTGAGGTCTGCACCGCTTGAGGCGGCGGTGGGCGAAGTGTTTGGCACTTTATCGGTGTTGGTGGCGGTGATCTGTACGCGACCGATTTCTACCTGGAACACCTCGGCCACCACTTGCGCGACCTTGATGTTCAAGCCCTGGCCCATCTCGGTGCCGCCGTGGTTGAGATGGATGCTGCCATCGGTGTAAATGTGGATCAGCGCGCCGGCCTGGTTGAGGAAGCTGGCGGTAAAGGAAATACCGAATTTGACCGGGGTCAGCGCCAGGCCTTTTTTCAGGATCGGGCTGGCGGCGTTGAATGCCTTGATCGCTTCCCGGCGCTCGGCGTATTGGCTGCTGGCCTCCAGGTCGGCGGTCATTTCCTGCAGCAGGTTGTGCTCCACCGTCTGGTAGTAGTGGGTCACGTTGCGCTCGGTTTTGCCGTAGTAGTTGGCCTTGCGCACCGCCAGCGGGTCCAGGCCCAGATGGCGGGCGATGCGGTCCATGACTTCTTCGATGGCGACCATGCCTTGCGGGCCGCCGAACCCCCGGTAGGCAGTGTTTGACGCGGTATTGGTCTTGCAGCGGTAGCCATTGATTGTCGCGTCGCCCAGGTAGTACGCGTTGTCGGCATGGAACATGGCGCGGTCGACGATGGAGTTGGACAAGTCCGGCGAGCAGCCGCAGTTCCCCGCCAGATCCAGTTGGATACCGTGCAATTGACCATTGGCATCGAAGCCGACGTCGTACTCGATATAGAACGGGTGTCGCTTGCCCGTCATCAGCATGTCTTCGACCCGTGGCAGGCGCATCTTGGCGGGTTGCCCGGTCAGGCGTGCCACCACTGCGCACATGCACGCGGGGCCGGCAGCCTGGGTTTCCTTACCGCCAAAGCCGCCACCCATGCGGCGCATGTCCACAACGATTTTGTTCATTGAGACGTCGAGTACTTCAGCCACCAGCTTTTGCACTTCGGTGGGGTTTTGCGTGGAGCAGTACACGATCATTCCGCCATCTTCGGTGGGCATTACGGAGGAGATCTGGGTTTCGAGATAGAAGTGCTCTTGCCCGCCAATGTGCAGGCTGCCTTGCAGCCGATGGGGTGCCCCGGCCAGCGCGCCGGTTGAGTCGCCGCGTTGATGGGTGTGTGTGTCGAGCACAAAGTGCTTGTTGCGCAGGGCCTGAACCACGTCGAGCACTGGCTCCAGGTCTTCGTATTCGATAATGGCGGCCATTGCCGCCTTGCGTGCGGTGTCCAGGTCGCAGGCAGCCACGGCCAATATGGCCTGGCCCACATACTCCACCTTGTCGATGGCCAGCAGCGGGTCGCCGGGCAGCAGCGGGCCGATGTCTTTGAGGCCGGGAATATCCTCGTGGGTAATCACCAGACGCACGCCTTCAAAGGCAAGGCAGGGCGATGTATCGACGCTGATGATCCGGGCGTGGGCCCGATCGGACAAGCGTGCGAATAGATGCAGCTGGTTGGGGAATTCGAGTCGGTCATCGATGTACTGCGCTTCACCCGAGACGTGCTTCTCGGCGCTGTCATGCTTGACGCTGCGGCCCACGCCGGTCTTCAGATCCTGCTGGAAGAGGGCGGCCAGCTCGGCCTGGGTCGGCCCAATCTTGTGATGGTTAGACATAAGCAGTTACCCGTGTCTCAAGATGTGGCGTTTGCAGTTCGATGAAGTACTTGCGCAGCAGGTTTTGTGCACTCAAGAGGCGGTATTCCTTGCTGGCGCGAAAGTCCGACAGAGGGGTGAAGTCTTTGGCCAGGGCCGTGCAGGCAACCTCAATGGTGGCGCTGTTCCAGGGGGCGCCGAGCAGTGCGGCCTCGCAGGCGCCAGCGCGTTTGGAGATGGCCGCCATGCCGCCGAATGCCACGCGTGCCTGGGTGACTAGGCCGTTGTCGATACGCAGGTTGAAGGCTGCGCACACGGCGCTGATGTCGTCATCCAGGCGTTTGGAGATTTTATAGGCGCGAAATGAATGGGCCGCGTCAGAGCGGGGGACGGTGATCTTCTCGATAAATTCGCCTTCCTGGCGGGCCGTCACCCGGTAATCGATGAAGTAGTCTTCAATCGCCAGCGTGCGGCGGGTCTGACCTTTGCGCAGAACCAGCTGTGCGCCGAGGGCAATCAGCAGCGGTGGTGAATCGCCAATCGGCGAAGCGTTGCCAATATTGCCGCCCAGGGTGCCTTGATTGCGGATCTGCAGCGAAGCGAATCGTTGCAGCAGCTCGCCGAAATCCGGGTATTCGGCCTTTAGTGTGCTGTAGGCGTCAGTCAGCGAAACTGCTGCGCCTATTTCAAGGCGATCGTCAAAGCGCTCGATACGCTTCATCTCGGCCACGTTGCCGACGTAGATCATGACGGGCAATGGGCGGTGGAACTGGGTGACTTCCAGCGCGAGGTCGGTGCCGCCAGCCAGCAGGCGGGCCTGGGGTTGGGACTCATAAAGTTCGGCCAGGTCGCTGATAGTCAGGGGCAGCAGGCAGCGTTTGTCGCCGCTGTTCAGTTCGCCGGTCTGTGTGGGGGCTATGGCCTTTAGCAGGGTGATGGTTTCGGTCTGATGCGCATCAAACTGATCGTCCTGATGGGGGCTGCACACTTGCTCGGCGGCAGCCAGAATCGGCCGGTAGCCGGTGCAGCGGCACAGGTTGCCGGCCAGTGCTTCATGGGCCTGGTGGCTGTCAGGCTGGCCCGTGCAGTTCTTTTGCAGCGCGAACAGCGACATCACAAAGCCTGGTGTGCAGAAGCCGCACTGCGAGCCGTGGCAATCGACCATTGCCCGTTGCACGCTGTGCAGCTGGCCTTGATGCTTCAAGTCTTCGATGCTGATCAGTTGCTTGCCGTGCAACGCCGAAACAAAGGTCAGGCAAGAGTTGAGGCTGCGATAACGCAGCCGTTCAAGACCTTGATCGTCCGTGTGCAGTTCGCCTACCACCACTGTGCAGGCGCCGCAGTCACCGCTGGCACAACCTTCTTTGGTGCCGGGTTTGTGCAGGTGTTCACGCAAGTAGTTAAGCACGGTCAAATTCGGGTCCAGCGTGTGCTCGGTGCGCAGCGTCTGGTTGAGTAGGAACTGGATCACGGAAGGCCTCGCATAATCATTATTGTTGTAACGCGGGATGAGCTGAATCTAGCTAAAGCTGACCTCCGGGTCAAGAAATAGAGTTCGGTAATCCCAGTGATGTCTATCAAGGGGATTTATTTGCTTAAATCGTGCCATATTCCGCCTCTGGGGCTCTGCGCGAGCACACACCAAGTGCGTTACACTGCGCCGCTGGTAATGATCAAAGATTTTGAAGGTAAAACATGACGTTCAAGGCGCCGGACAGCCTCGCCGAGCAAATCGCTCACCACCTCGCCGAACGGATCATTCGTGGCGAGCTAAAGCCTGGGGAACGCATTCAAGAACAGAAGGTGACACTGGCGTTAAATGTCAGTCGTGGCTCTGTGCGCGAAGCGTTATTAATCCTTGAGCGTCGGCACCTCATCGCCATCCTCCCGCGGCGTGGCGCCCATGTGACCGAGCTCACGGCGCACAAGGTGCAGAGCCTGTGCACCCTGATGAGCGAGATGTATATCCTGCTCGGCAATGCGGTTGCGCAGCGTTGGGTCGTCCAGGCCGATCTGGGCCCGTTTCTGCAAATTCAGCAGCGTTTGATGGCCAGCTACGAGCGCCAGGACATCAGCACCTTTGTTGAAGACAGCTTCAACGTGATGCGTGCGGCGTACCCGTTTGCCGACAATCCATACCTGCAGGAAACCGTCGAGAACCTGCACCCGGCCATGAGCCGTGCCTATTACCTTGCACTGGATCAGCGCAAGGCGGAGATGAGCGAGTTTCTGGCGTTGTTTGCGCAGTTGCTCGAGGCCGTGGTGGCCCGTGATCTGGTACAAATTCGTGTGGTGCTGAGCAACTATGCCCAGCGCAGTTGTGCGCTGGTGCTGTCTGCCTTGACGGTTGCCTGAGCGTGCGCCTGACGTGTATCAAGCTGGCCGGCTTCAAGTCTTTCGTCGATCCGACAACGGTTAGCTTTCCGAGCAATATGGCGGCGGTCGTAGGCCCGAACGGCTGTGGGAAGTCGAACATCATCGACGCCGTACGTTGGGTAATGGGCGAAAGTTCAGCCAAAAACCTGCGTGGCGAGTCGATGACGGACGTCATCTTCAACGGCTCAACCACCCGTAAACCGGTGAGCCAGGCCAGTATCGAACTGGTTTTCGATAACTCCGATGGCACGCTGCTGGGCGAGTACGCGGCTTACGCCGAGATCTCCATCCGACGCAAAGTCACCCGTGACAGCCAGACCACCTATTACCTCAATGGCACCAAATGCCGTCGTCGTGACATCACCGATATCTTCCTCGGTACGGGCCTCGGGCCGCGCAGCTACTCGATTATCGAGCAGGGCATGATCTCCAAGTTGATCGAGTCCAAGCCCGAAGACTTGCGCAACTTTATCGAAGAAGCAGCTGGCATCTCCAAGTACAAGGAGCGCCGTCGCGAGACGGAAAACCGGATTCGCCGCACCCACGAAAACCTCGCCCGCCTGACCGACTTGCGGGACGAGCTGGGGCGTCAGCTTGAGCGCTTGCACCGTCAGGCCCAGGCCGCTGAAAAGTATCAGGAATACAAGGCCGAAGAGCGTCAGCTCAAGGCGCAGCTGTCGGCCTTGCGCTGGCAGGCGCTGAACGAGCAGGTGGGGCAGCGCGAGGCGGTCATTGGCAACCAGGAGGTCAGCTTCGAAGCCCTGGTGGCTGAGCAGCGCAATGCCGATGCCAGCATCGAGCGCTTGCGTGACGGGCACCATGATCTGTCAGAGCGCTTCAATCTGGTGCAAGGTCGCTTCTATTCGGTGGGGGGTGATATTGCCCGCGTCGAGCAAAGCATTCAGCACGGCCAACAACGTTTGCGTCAGTTGCAGGATGACCTGCGCGAGGCCGAGCGCTCACGCCTCGAAACCGAGTCGCACCTGGGGCACGACCGCACGATGCTCGCCACGCTTGGCGAAGAGCTGCTGATGCTTGAGCCCGAGCAGGAGCTGACGAGCGCTGCCGCCGAAGAAGCCGCGGCCGCGCTAGAAGCGTCCGAGCACACCATGCACGGCTGGCAAGAGCAGTGGGACAGTTTCAACCAGCGCTCGGCCGAGCCGCAGCGTCAATCCGAGGTCTTGCAAGCCCGCATCCAGCAGCTGGAAACCAGTATGGAGCGCGTGGCCGAGCGTCAGCGCCGTCTGGCTGAAGAGCGCGCGTTGTTGGCGGCAGACCCGGAAGATGCGGCGATTCTGGAACTGAGCGAGCAGTTGGCTACCAGCGAATTGACGCAAGAAGAGCTGCAAGCCAGCGAAGAACAATTGGTCGAGCGACTGGAGCAAGTGCGGCATGACTTGCAGCAGGCAACTCAGAATCAGCAGCAGGCACAAGGTGAGTTGCAGCGGCTTAACGGTCGCCTGGCCTCGCTTGAGGCGCTGCAACAGGCGGCCCTCGACCCAGGCACCGGTGCGAGCGAATGGTTGCGTGATCAGCACCTTGCCGAGCAGCCACGTCTGGCCGAAGGCCTGCGGGTTGAGGCGGGCTGGGAGCTGGCGGTCGAGACCGTACTGGGTGCAGACCTGCAGGCGGTGCTGGTTGAGGATTTTTCCCGTCTGGATCTGGCCGGCTTTGACCAGGGTGATTTGCGCCTGTTCAGTGCCGGGTCACAGGCCGGCCGCCTGTCGGGCAGCCTGCTTGACAAGGTCGAGGCCGATTTCGATCTGGCGCCGTGGTTGGGTCAGATAAAGCCGGTTGAAACCCTTGAGCAGGCGCTGGCTCTGCGCGCGCAGCTGCTTGATGGCCAAAGTCTGATCAGCCGTGATGGCTATTGGGTCGGTCGCAATTTCTTGCGTGTGCGCCGTGCCAGTGAGGCCGAAAGCGGTGTGCTGGCGCGGGGGCAGGAAATCCAGCGTCTGGGGCTTGAACGCGAAGAGCGCGAAGCCACACTCGCGACCCTCGAAGAACAACTGCAACGCTTACGTGAGCAACAGCTTGTACAGGAAGACTCGCGGGAGCAGGTTCGCCGTCGCTTGCAAGACGAGGCGCGGCAGCAGGGCGAGATCAAGGCCAGGTTGTCTGCCAGCAAAGCCAAGGTCGAGCAGTTGACCTTGCGTCGTCGCCGTCTGGACGAAGAGCTGGCTGAGCTGGGTGAGCAGCGGGCGCTGGAGCATGAGCAGGTGGGCGAAGCGCGCTTGCTGTTGCAGGATGCGCTGGATGCCATGGCCAGCGATACCGAACAGCGCGAGCTGTTGCTGGCTCAGCGCGACAGCCTGCGCGAGCGCCTGGATCGGGTGCGTCAGGACGCGCGTCAGCACAAGGATCACGCCCACCAGCTGGCCGTGCGCCTGGGCTCGCTTAAAGCGCAGCACGATTCGACGCGTCAGGCGCTGGAACGACTGGAGTTGCAGTCCGAGCGGCTGGCTGAAAAGCGGGAGCAGCTCAATCTCAACCTGGAAGAGGGCGAAGCCCCTCTCGAAGAGCTGCGCCTGAAGCTGGAAGAGTTGCTCGACAAGCGCTTGAGTGTTGACGAGGAGCTCAAGATTGCCCAGACCGCACTTGAAGATGCCGACCGTGAATTGCGTGACGCTGAAAAGCGCCGCAATCAGGCCGAACAACAATCGCAGCTGATTCGTGGCCAGCTGGAGCAGCAACGCATGGAGTGGCAAGCGCTGACCGTGCGCCGCACCACGTTGCAGGATCAGTTGCTGGCCGATGGCTATGACTTGCACGGGGTGCTTGCCACCTTGAGCTCTGAGGTCAATGAGCAGCAGGCGGAAGAAGAGCTGGAGCGTATAGCTGCGCGTATTCAACGCCTGGGTGCAATCAACCTCGCAGCCATCGATGAGTATCAGCAGCAATCCGAACGCAAGCGCTACCTGGATGCTCAGGACGCCGATCTGGTCGAGGCGCTCGATACGCTGGAAAACGTCATTCGCAAAATCGATAAAGAGACCCGTAGTCGCTTTAAAGACACCTTTGATCAGATAAATGGCGGATTACAGGCGCTTTTCCCAAAAGTTTTCGGTGGTGGCAGCGCTTACCTGGAACTGACGGGCGAAGATTTACTCGATACAGGGGTAACTATCATGGCGCGTCCGCCGGGCAAGAAGAACAGCACCATTCATTTGCTGTCTGGTGGTGAGAAAGCGCTGACTGCCCTGGCACTGGTTTTTGCCATTTTCAAACTCAACCCGGCGCCGTTCTGCATGCTCGACGAAGTCGATGCACCGCTTGATGACGCTAACGTAGGCCGCTATGCACGCTTGGTAAAAGAGATGTCACAGACGGTGCAATTCATCTACATCACCCACAACAAAATCGCCATGGAAATGGCCGATCAGTTGATGGGCGTGACGATGCATGAGCCCGGTTGCTCACGTCTTGTAGCGGTTGATGTTGAGGAGGCAATGGCAATGGTCGATGCTTGAGCTATAAGCATGTAGGAGGAAATTATTCTACTTGTAGGGGAAATTCTGAATATTTGACGGGCATGACTTGCAAGTCGAAGGCTTTATGGCCCTAGCTCAATGCGACAGACGGTGTAAAGTTATCTTTGGTCGTGTTAATTTAACGTCTAATTTTTTTGTACGTGGGTAAAACGCCATTCAGAACATAGAGTTGGCGCCACGTTTTAAAGGGCTTTAGGCTCTTCTTCATAGAATCATTTTTTAGGGGCACGGGATTACATGGAAATCGGTCTGCGCGAGTGGCTGATAGTCATCGGCATAGTGGTCATAGCCGGTATTCTTTTTGATGGCTGGCGCCGCATGCGCGGTGGCAAGGGCAAGCTCAAGTTTCGCCTTGATCGAAGCTTTTCCAGCGCCCCTGACGACGAGAGCAGCCCGGAGCTTCTGGGGCCTTCGCGGGTTCTGGATACGCCACACCACAAAGAACCGCAGCTGGATGAGCACGACCTGCCATCCGTCAGCATGCCGGCCCGGGATAAAGGCGCCAAGCGTGGCAAGCGTAGCGGCGAGCCTAGCCAGGGTGACCTGAACCTCAACCTTGATCTGGATGACGGCCCTAGCATCAGCGCCCGCGATGATGATTTTGCGCCTGAAGCCAAGCCGCGTGGGCGTTCAGCCCCAAGCGTGGCGGCAGTCGAGGTCAAGGAGCAGCAACCGCAGCAGGCCGCTGAAGAAGTGTTGGTGATCAGCGTGATCAGCCGTGACCCTGCAGGGTTCAAGGGCCCGGCCCTGTTGCAGAACATCCTGGAAAGCGGATTGCGTTTTGGCGAGATGGATATTTTCCACCGTCACGAAAGCATGGCCGGTAACGGGGAAGTTCTGTTCTCCATGGCCAACGCGGTAAAACCGGGCGTGTTCGATCTGGATGATATTGACCTGTTCAGCACTCCGGCCGTCAGCTTCTTCCTGGGTTTGCCGGGGCCGCGTCATCCCAAGCAGGCTTTCGACGTGATGGTTGCTGCTGCACGCAAGCTGTCCCAGGAGCTCAACGGTGAGCTCAAGGATGACCAGCGCAGTGTGCTGACAGCCCAGACCATTGAGCATTACCGTCAGCGCATCGTTGAATTCGAACGCCGCGCCCTGACTCAAAAACGCTAAACATGTGGGGGGGCGGCTTGTCTGCTCCCGCGCACATGCAAAATGATTAACACAAGGAGCAGCCTCGGCTGCTCTTTTGCTTTGTGAGAGAACACCCCATGACCGCCGCCAACACCCGAATTCTAGAGCTGCGCGCTGAACTGGATCAGCATAACTACCGCTATCACGTACTCGACGAGCCGAGCATCCCGGACGCCGAGTACGATCGCCTGTTTCACGAGTTGAAGGCACTGGAAGCCAGGCACCCGGAGCTGGTGACTGCCGACTCACCGACCCAGCGCGTGGGCAGCAAGGCGTTATCGGCCTTCACCCAGGTGCGTCACGAAGTGCCCATGCTGAGCTTGGGCAACGCGTTCGATGAAACCGATATGCGCGAGTTTGACCGTCGTGTCAGCGAAGGTCTGGATTTGC